>NZ_JBLJAJ010000039.1:0-37716 GCF_047530005.1 Serratia sp. N21D137 | reverse complement strand
AGAACCGCTCTTTCTGAGTCAGATGTTTTCCCTGCATGCAACAGGCTCTCCAGTAGGGCCAGAGCGGTGATTTTATCCGGGTCTGGCCAGTGGGTCACTTTGTTGCGTTTCGAGTGGGAATGGGGCCCATATCCCGGTGATCGACCTGGATCGGCAGGTTGTCTGGGAATCTCACACCATCCTGCGCTTCCTTGCTGCCGGTAGTCATTTTTGGCTTGATGATCCGCGAAAACGGGCCCATGTGGAATGCTGGATGGACTGGTGCCAAACCACCTTGGAACCGGATCTGATGATGGGGGTTTTTTGGGGGCTGATCCGCACCCCTGAGGCCGAACGGGACTGGCCAACTCTCCATGACAAGGTGGCCCGCTGTTCTCGTCATTTCCAGGTGCTGGAGACAATACTAAGCCGACAACCTTTTTTAAGCGGGGACAGTTTTGGCCTGGCTGATATTCCCACCGGGGCCACCTTGTATCGCTATTTTTCGTTGGATATCGAACGCCCGCCGCTCCCTGCCGTGGAGGCTTGGTATCAACGGTTACAAAGCCGCCCAGCCTATCGCGAGCATGTGATGGTTCCCTACGATGATTTACGTGGGCAGCGCATTCGTCTGTAAGGTTTCCCCAAAAAGATAATGATATGAAAACAATCGCTAAACCGGCATCTTTGCCAGTACTCATCGTTTTACACCGGGAGCAATCCGCTCCCGGGCGTGTTGGTCAGTTGCTGCTACAACGGGGCTATTCCCTTGATATTCGCCGCCCACCGCTCGATGATCCGTTACCCGATACACTCGCCAAGCACAGCGGTGCGATCGTCTTTGGTGGCCCCATGAGTGCAAATGACAATACAGACTGGGTTAAGCGCGAAATTGAATGGATAGGAGTCCCCCTGCGTGAAGACGTTCCTTTTTTAGGCATTTGCCTTGGCGCACAGATGATGGTTCGTCATCTCGGGGGCCGGGTGATGGCCAGAGACGATGGACGAGTCGAGATTGGTTACTGGCCCATTTACCCAACCCGGCCAGGTCGAAAGCTAGGTGTTTGGCCGACACATGTTTATCAATGGCATAGCGAGGGATTCGACACTGTCGAAGGCATGGAGCTTCTTGCAACAGGTGAGCAATTTTGTCATCAGGCCATACGTTACGGCAGGCAGGCATATGGCGTACAATTCCACCCCGAGGTCAGCTACCAGACCATGCAACGCTGGGGTAGGGCTGCCGAACATAAATTAAGCCAGCCAGGGGCACAGTCCCTGGCCGAACAGCAACTCAACGGGCAAAGGTATGACCGTGAGGGTATTGCCTGGTTAAGCGCCTTTCTGGATATGTGGCTACGGCCAAACGATAGGAAAAATGATTAACCGCGCAATAGAAAAGGGGGCGAGGATTACTCCTCCGCCCCCTTTTATGAACCTGCTCCCGGCTACAGCTGAATAAAATGCTCGCGGTAGTACGCCAGTTCCGCAACGGATTCGCGGATATCATCCAACGCCTGATGGGTACCCTGCTTCTTGAAGCCTGGCAGGATTTCCGGTTTCCAGCGGCGTGCCAGCTCTTTCAGGGTGCTGACATCCAGATAACGGTAATGGAAGTAGGCCTCCAGCAGCGGCATATAGCGGAACAGGAAACGGCGATCCTGACCAACGCTGTTGCCACAGATAGGTGATTTACCTGCTGGCACCCACGCTTGCAGGAAAGCGATAGTCGCCAGCTCGGCGGCACGATCGTCATGCTTGCTGGCTTTAACGCGCTCCACCAGCCCACTGCCGGTATGCGTACGCACATTCCAGTCATCCATTCGCGCCAGTTGCTCATCTGATTGATGCACCGCGATCACCGGTCCTTCGGCAAGGATATTCAAATTGGCATCGGTCACCAATGTCGCGATCTCGATAATACGATCGCGTTCAGGGTCCAACCCGGTCATCTCCAGATCGATCCAAATCAGGTTGTTTTCGTTTCCTGTCATGATTTTTCCTGCGTAAAAGCCGAAAGATAAACAAACCACGGGCAAACCCGCGGCTAATGCCAGCGTGCGTGGCGGTCAAGAACGGTTATTTAATATAAAATAGCGTGTATCATAGCCTTTTTGCTCGCCCCGAGCGATAAATGCCGATTCAAGTGAGGCTCAGTGAGTAAGAACAAACTGTCCAAAGGTCAAGAACGCCGCGTACAGGCCAACCATCAGCGTCGCCTGAAGCGTACTGACAACAAGCCGGAGCTGGATGATTCCCAATTGGGCGAACCGCAAGACGGGATCGTCATCAGCCGCTTTGGCATGCATGCCGACGTGGAAGCCGCAGACGGCGTCCAGCATCGCTGCAACATTCGCCGCACCCTACGTTCGCTGGTTACCGGCGATCGCGTGGTCTGGCGCCCTGGCGTAGGCACTCATGCGGGGGTCAAAGGCATCGTAGAAGCGGTGCATGAACGCACCTCGGTGCTGAACCGCCCTGATTTCTACGACGGCGTTAAACCTATCGCCGCCAATATCGATCAGATCGTCATCGTGTCGGCCATTTTGCCCGAACTTTCTCTCAACATGATCGATCGCTACCTGGTCGCCTGCGAAACGCTGCAAGTCGAGCCGCTGATCGTGCTCAACAAAATCGACCTGCTGGACGCCGCAGCGCGTAAGGTGGTCGACGGGATGATGGACATCTATCGCCATATTGGCTACCGCGTTCTCGAAGTGTCCAGCCAGACCCGCGAAGGGATGGAAGCCTTTGAACAGGCGCTGGTCGACCGTATCAGCATCTTTGCCGGGCAGTCCGGCGTGGGCAAATCCAGCCTGTTGAACGCCCTGCTGCCGCAGACGGAAAAGCAAATTCTGGTAAATCAGGTTTCCGATGTCTCCGGCCTGGGGCAACATACCACCACGGCGGCGAGGTTGTATCACTTCCAACATGGCGGTGATGTTATTGACTCCCCCGGCGTGCGTGAATTTGGTCTGTGGCATCTGGAGCCAGAGCAGGTCACCCAGGCCTATGTCGAATTCCGCGACTATTTGGGCGGTTGTAAATTCCGTGACTGCCGCCACGACACCGATCCGGGCTGCGCCATTCGCGCCGCGATGGAAAGTGGCGCGATAGCCAAAGAGCGTTTCGACAACTATCACCGCATCCTGGAAAGCATGGCGCAGGTTAAAACCCGCAAAAACTTCCCGGACGCAGATAACTGATCCACAGTGCGGGGGTTGCGCTCATCGCCACCCTCGCCCTTATATCCCCTTTCAAGAGGTTAATGTGCTGGATAGCATCAAGATTAAATTACAGTATTGGCTGCCAAAGCTGGCGTTAACCCGCCTGGCGGGCTGGGGCGCAGATAAAAAGGCCGGTTGGCTGACAAAGCTGGTGGTAAAAGCGTTTGCCCGCTATTACCGCGTGCAGATGCAGGAAGCACAGAACCCGGATTTAGCCTCCTATGCCACGTTCAATGAATTCTTCGTTCGTCCATTACGTGATGGCGCACGCCCGATCGTAGCGGAGCCTCACGTGCTGGCACTGCCAGCAGATGGTGCCATCAGCCAGCTCGGTGCGATCCGCGACGATCAGATTTTCCAGGCCAAAGGCCATAATTACACGCTGGAAGCCCTACTGGCCGGTAACTATCTGTTGGCGGAGCCTTTCCGTAACGGCCTGTTCGCCACCACCTATTTGGCCCCAAGCGACTATCACCGTGTCCATATGCCATGTGACGGCGTACTGCGCGAAATGATCTACGTGCCGGGCGATCTGTTCTCGGTCAATCCGCTAACTGCCGCCAACGTGCCGAATCTGTTTGCGCGCAATGAGCGTGTGATCTGCGTATTCGATACCGCCTTTGGGCCGATGGTGCAGATCCTGGTCGGCGCGACTATTGTGGGCAGCATCGAAACCGTCTGGGCCGGTACCGTAACGCCCCCCCGCGAAGGCATCATCCGCCGCTGGACCTATCCAGCCGAAGGCATGGAAGGCGCGATCCAACTGGTCAAAGGTGAAGAGATGGGCCGCTTCAAACTCGGTTCCACGGTCATCAACCTGTTCACGCCTGGCAGCGTACAGTTCGCACCGCACCTGAACAACGGCACCGTAACCCGGATGGGCCAGGCTTTTGCTGAAGCCGCAGCCGCGCCAGAAGCCACCTTCGAAGGGAATTGATGCTGTGCGCCTGATTATCGCTTTATTGCTCAGCCTGCTACTGATCCAGCCGGCTCTCGCCGCCGCGATCCCCAACGAGTCCCAGTTACGGCAAGAACTGAAGCTGGCCGAGGGCAATAAAAACGCGCCTAATCAGGCGGAAACGGTTGAGGCGCTGCAAAGCGCCATCAACTGGCTCACCGAACGCAAAGAGTCGCAGAACAATTCCCAGCAGTATCAGCGAGTGATCGACGATTTCCCGAAGATGACGCAGGAACTGCGCCGCCAGCTTACCCTCGAAGAAACCAAAATCCTGCCCAACGGTGAAAACCTGCCCGCCAGCGATCTGGAACAGTTAATCCTGCAAACCAGCAGCCAACTGCTGGAACAGGCCCGCCTGTTGCAACAGGAGCAGGACCGGACACGCGAGATCAGCGACTCTCTCAGCCAACTGCCACAGCAACAAACCGAAGCTCGGCGCGCATTAACGGAAGTTCAGCGCCGCCTACAGGCTCAGGGCAATAACCAAACCACACCGTTGGCACTGGCGCAGCTTGCTCTGTTACAGGCAGAAGCGGCGGCACGTAAAGCGAAAGTGGATGAGCTGGATCTGGCTCAACTCTCGGCCAATAACCGCCAGGAACTGGCGCGGATGCGTGCCGATGTCTACAAAACGCGGCATGAAAAAATTGATGTCCAGTTACAGGCGCTGCGTAACAACCTCAACAGCCAACGCCAGCGGGAAGCGGAACGGGCGCTGGAAAAAACCGAGCAATTGGCCGAACAGAATGGCGATTTACCCGCCAGCCTGCGCAAGCAGCTGCAAATCAACCGTGAACTTTCTGCTGCGCTGAACGATCAGGCACAACAGATGGATCTGATCTCTTCCCAACAGCGCCAGGCCGCCGCACAAACGCTGCAGGTACGCCAGGCATTGAGCACCATCATTGAGCAGTCCCAATGGTTGAGCGCCTCTACTGCACTGGGGGAAACCCTGCGCGCCCAGGTCGCCATCTTGCCTGAAATGCCAAAACCCCGGCAGTTGGACAGCGCCATGGCCGATCTGCGCGTTCAACGCCTGAATTTTGAAAACCAGCTGGAGAGCCTGCCTCAGCGAGCTAAAGAGCTTAAACAAGACGACGGTAGCCCCCTGACCAGCGCCCAGCAGCGTATCGTCGATGCCCAGCTACGCACCCAGCGTGAGCTACTGAATTCGCTGCTTTCCGGCTGCGATACCCAGATCCTTGAGCTGACCAAGCTGAAGGTGGCCAACACCCAGTTGGTCGATGCGCTGAACGAAATTCAGGATGCAGCGCACCGTTACCTGTTCTGGGTACCAGACGTCAGCCCCATCACCCTGTCGTATCCGCTCAATGTGGCACAAGATCTGACCCGTGTACTGTCACTGGATACTCTGACGCAGCTCAGCGGCGCTTTCGTGATGATGGTCACTAGCCGGGAAACCTTGATCCCGCTGTTTGGTGCGGTGCTGTTGGTGATTTTCAGCATCAGTTCGCGCAAGCATTACCATGCGTTCCTGGCACGGGCCAGCAGTAGAGTAGGCAAGGTCACGCAAGATGAATTCCTGCTGACGCTGCGTACCGTATTTTGGTCAATCCTGGTGGCCTTGCCGCTGCCGGTCTTGTGGGCAGCGCTGGGCTTCGGCTTGCAGAATGCCTGGCCGTATCCGGTTGCTGTCGCAATTGGTGAGGGCGTCACCGCCACGCTGCCAGTGTTGTGGATCTGTATGATCAGCGCCGCCTTCGCCCATCCGCAGGGGTTGTTCATCGTGCATTTCGGCTGGCCGGTGAAGCAGGTTTCCCGCGCCATGCGTTATTACCAGATGTCGATCTGGCTGATCGTGCCGTTGATTATGGCGCTGATCACCTTCGACAATCTCAACGATCGCGAATTTGCCAATACCCTTGGCCGCCTGTGCTTCATTCTGCTCTGTCTGGCGCTGGCGCTGGTCACCAACAGCTTGAAGCGGGCCGGTATTCCACTGTATCTGGATAACAAAGGCTCCGGTGAAAATCTGATTAACACCGCGTTGTGGGGGCTGTTGCTTTCCGCACCGCTGATTGCTGCGCTGGCTTCCACCGTCGGCTATCTGACCACAGCACAGAAGCTGCTGGCACGCCTGGAGACCTCGGTTGCCATCTGGTTCCTGCTGTTGGTGATTTACCACATTATCCGCCGCTGGATGCTGATCCAACGGCGCCGCATCGCCTTTGATCGTGCCAAACAGCGCCGTGCCGATATCCTGGCGCAGCGTGCCAAAGGCGAAGAAGAATCCACACATACCCCTAACAGCATCGAAGGTGCAATTGAGGTAGATGAAACGGAAATCGATCTGGATGCCATCAGCGCCCAGTCGCTGAGGTTGGTGCGTTCGATCCTGACGATGGTGGCACTGGTCTCATTGATCGTCCTGTGGTCAGAGATCCACTCGGCCTTCGGCTTCCTGGAAAATATCAAGCTCTGGGATGTCAATTCCACGGTGAATGGCATCGATATCGCTCAGCCGATCACCTTGGGGGCGCTGCTGATCGCCATCCTGGTGCTGATCGTCACCATGCAGCTGGTGCGTAACCTGCCAGCATTGCTCGAGTTGGCGGTGTTGCAGCACCTGGATCTGACGCCTGGCACCGGCTACGCCATTACCACCATCACCAAGTATCTGTTGCTGCTGTTCGGGGCGATCCTCAGTTTTTCCTGGATCGGTATCGAGTGGTCGAAACTGCAATGGGTGGTCACCGCGCTCAGCGTGGGCTTGGGCTTTGGTATGCAGGAGATCTTCTCCAACTTTATTTCAGGCCTGATCATTCTGTTTGAAAAACCGATCCGCATCGGCGATACGGTGACAATCCGTAACCTGACGGGCACGGTTACCAAGATCAATACCCGTGCCACTACCATTTCAGACTGGGACCGCAAAGAGATTATCGTGCCTAACAAGGCCTTTATCACCGAGCAGTTTATCAACTGGTCGCTGTCCGACACGCTGACCCGTGTGGTGTTGACCGTACCGGCACCGGCAGAGGCGAATACGGAAGAGGTGACCAAGATCCTGATCAACTCGGCCGAACGTTGCTCACTGGTGCTGGATAACCCAACACCGGAAGCCTATCTGGTCGATCTGCAACAGGGTATTCAGATCTTCGAACTGCGTATCTACGCCGCCGAAATGGGCCACCGCATGCCGTTACGCCATGAGATCCACCAGTTGATCCTGGCGGGTTACCGTGAACACGGCATCACGCTGCCATACCCACCTTTCCAGGTTCGCACCGAGACGCTGTCGCGCATGACCAGTAATGGCCGCACACCGCCTTCAACTCCACCGCGCAACACGCGCCGCGAGTCGGGCGGGCTATAAAAGCAAAAAGGGTTCGGCAAGCCGAACCCTTTTTCATTGAGGCAAAAACGTTATGCCCAGCTGACCGGAAACGCGATCACTTCGCTCAGGCTTTCGGCTCCCAACGCCAACATCACCAAACGATCGACGCCCAATGCCACGCCCGCACACTCCGGCATACCATGCTTCAGGGCATCCAGCAGGTTGTTATCAATCGGGTGCTCCGGCAAGCCACGCGCCACGCGTTTACGATTGTCCTGCGTAAAGCGCTGGCGCTGCTCATCGCCGTCGGTCAACTCGCGGAAACCATTCGCCAACTCAAGACCTTTGAAATAGACCTCGAACCGCTCTGCGACACGGTGATCTTCGGTGCTGATTTCTGCCAACGAGGCCTGTGAGGCCGGGAAGTGGTAAACGAATGCCGGTTTATCACGGCCGATATGGGGTTCGACGCCCACGGTAAACAGCAGTTGCAGCAGGGTATCGCGGTCTTCTTCCGTATCGGCAATGTTGCTCAGATCGAGCTTGGCCGCAGCCTCACGCAGCTGTGCCTTCTCCGCCGACAGCGGATCGAGATCCAGATGGCGCAGGAACGCCTGCTGATAGGACAGGGTTTCGGCGCTGTCGCAATCCAGTACCTGTTGCAGCAGATCGTCCACCTCATTCATCAGGCGATACATATCATAGTGCGGGCGATACCATTCCAGCATGGTGAATTCAGGGTTGTGATGCCGCCCCGCTTCTTCATTACGGAAGCTGCGCCCCAGCTGATAGATCGGGCCGCTCCCTGCCGCCAGCAGACGCTTCATGTGGTATTCCGGGCTGGTCATCATGTACAGCGTCAGGCCATCTGCCGCGCCCGGGCCGACGAAACGCGTCTGGAACGGGACCAGGTGGATGTCGGTGACTGTCGCCTGGCTCATCGCCGGGGTCTCCACCTCCAATACGCCACGATCGGCAAAGAAACGCCGGATCTCAGCCAGTATCGCTGCGCGCTTCAACAAATTGGCGATGGGTGCACTTGGCTGCCAGCTTGCCGTTTCGCTCATGGTAATTACTCCGAAATCAAACAGGGGGTGCAGTCTACTCGCATCCTCTCAAGCAAACAAATTCTTGGCTATTGTGTGCGCTGGTCTACATTAAAATCATAAAAAACATATAAGCCATATAAACCACCGACAATCGCGCGAATCAAAGACAAAGGCGAGGCAACACCTTATTTTTGCAGGAATGCCTCTTGCGTAACGGTTAAAAGGCAAAACAATCGATCACATCAAATTTCTACTACTTAACTTTAGGTATAGTGATAACCCTATATTCGGTAGCAGTTATCTATCCTTAGTGTTTAGTTTTAAAAGTCACTGAATTTAGCTTAGCACCCGAAGCACCTTTATAAATATTAAGCATAGATTAATTAAATTGTCGTTTTAACGAGAACATTGGAGGAGTGCAGTGCAAACCTTTAACGCCGACCTAGCCATCATTGGTGCCGGGGGAGCTGGTTTACGGGCCGCTATAGCCGCCGCGGAAGCCAACCCCCAACTGAAAATCGCGCTGATATCTAAAGTATATCCAATGCGTAGCCACACGGTAGCCGCCGAAGGGGGCTCCGCCGCAGTCACTCAGGATCACGACAGCTACGACTATCACTTCCAGGACACCGTAGCCGGTGGCGACTGGCTGTGTGAGCAGGACGTGGTCGATCACTTTGTTCACAGCTGCCCACGTGAAATGGCCCAGTTGGAGCAATGGGGTTGCCCGTGGAGCCGTAAGCCAGACGGTTCGGTCAACGTGCGCCGCTTTGGTGGCATGAAGATTGAACGTACCTGGTTTGCCGCCGATAAAACCGGCTTCCACATGCTACACACCCTGTTCCAGACTTCGCTGAAGTATCCGCAAATCCAACGTTTCGATGAGCACTTCGTGTTGGACGTGCTGGTAGATGATGGCCAGGCGCGCGGCGTAGTTGCCATGAACATGATGGAAGGCACCCGCGTGCAGATCCGTGCCAACGCCGTCATCATGGCCACCGGCGGTGCAGGCCGTGTTTATCGCTATAACACCAACGGCGGCATCGTCACCGGCGACGGTATGGGGATGGCGTTCCACCACGGCGTGCCACTGCGCGATATGGAGTTTGTGCAATATCACCCAACCGGCCTGCCAGGTTCAGGCATCCTGATGACCGAAGGCTGCCGCGGTGAAGGCGGTATTCTGGTTAACAAAGACGGCTACCGCTACCTGCAAGACTACGGTATGGGCCCGGAAACCCCGCTGGGCGAGCCAAGAAACAAATATATGGAGCTGGGCCCGCGTGACAAAGTGTCGCAGGCTTTCTGGCATGAATGGCGTGCTGGCCGCACCATCGCCACCCCACGTGGCGACGTGGTCTATCTGGATCTGCGCCATCTGGGCGAGAAGAAACTGCTGGAGCGTCTGCCGTTCATCTGTGAACTGTCGAAAGCCTACGTGGGTGTCGATCCCGTTAAGGATCCAATCCCGGTCCGTCCAACCGCGCACTACACCATGGGCGGTATCGAAACCGATCAAAACTGTGAAACCCGCATCAAAGGCCTGTTCGCCGTCGGCGAATGTTCCTCGGTTGGCCTGCACGGCGCGAACCGCCTGGGTTCCAACTCGCTGGCTGAGCTGGTGGTGTTTGGGCGTGTGGCAGGTGAACACGCAGCCCGCTGCGCGCTGGAAAGTGGCCCGGCCAACGGCAGCGCTTTGGAAGCACAAGGCCGCGACGTGGAAACCCGCCTCAGCAATCTGATGAAGCAAGAAGGTAGCGAGAACTGGTCGAAGATCCGCGATGAAATGGGCCTGTCGATGGAAGAAGGCTGTGGTATCTACCGTACGCCGGAGCTGATGCAGAAAACCATCGATAAGCTGGCGGAGCTGAAAGAGCGCTTCAAGCGCGTCAAAATTACCGACAACTCCAGCGTGTTCAACACCGATCTGCTGTACACCATCGAGCTGGGCTATGGCCTGGACGTTGCCGAATGTATGGCGCACTCGGCCTTCAACCGTAAAGAATCGCGCGGCGCGCACCAGCGTCTCGACGAAGGTTGCACCGAGCGTGACGACGTGAACTTCCTGAAACATACGCTGGCGTTCCATAACCCGAACGGTGCACCACGCCTGGAGTACAGCGACGTGAAAATTACCAAACTGCCACCGGCCCAGCGTGTTTATGGCGCCGCAGCCGAAGCGCAGGACAAAGAGAGAAAGGATAAGGAGCAGGCGAATGGCTGAGCTGAAAACCCTGAAAATCGAGGTCATGCGCTATAACCCGGAACGCGACGCCGAGCCGCATTTCGAGACCTTCAGCGTACCTTACGATGAGCAGACTTCGCTGCTGGACGCACTGGGTTATATCAAAGATAACCTGGCGCCAGACCTGTCCTACCGCTGGTCGTGCCGTATGGCCATCTGTGGCTCTTGCGGCATGATGGTCAACCGCGTGCCTAAGCTGGCCTGTAAAACCTTCCTGCGTGAATATACCGATGGCATGAAGGTTGAGGCGTTGGGCAACTTCCCGATCGAGCGCGATCTGGTGGTGGATATGACCCACTTTATCGAGAGCCTGGAAGCGATTAAGCCTTACATCATCGGCAACGATCGCAAGCCGGAAGATGGCCCGAACGTGCAGACCCCGGCGCAAATGGCGAAGTATCACCAGTTCTCCGGCTGCATCAACTGTGGCCTGTGCTATGCCGCTTGCCCACAGTTCGGCCTGAATCCGGAATTCATCGGCCCGGCAGCGATTACGCTGGCGCACCGTTATAACCTGGATAACCGCGACCACGGCAAGAAACAGCGTATGCCGCTGCTTAACGGCCAGAACGGTGTCTGGTCCTGTACGTTTGTTGGCTACTGCTCTGAAGTCTGTCCAAAACACGTCGACCCGGCCGCTGCGATCCAGCAGGGCAAGGTAGAGAGTGCCAAAGACTTCATGATCGCAATGCTGAAACCGCAATAAGGGAGGGGAGACAGCAATGACAACACAACGTAAGCCCTATGTGCGTACCATGACGCCAACCTGGTGGCAAAAGCTGGGTTTCTACCGTTTCTACATGCTGCGTGAAGGCACTTCGGTGCTGGCGGTGTGGTTCAGCATCGTGCTGATCTACGGCGTCTTTGCCCTGAAGGGTGGCCCTGAAAGCTGGGCCGGGTTTGTCGGCTTTCTGCAAAACCCGCTGGTGCTGCTGATTAACATCATCGCCCTGCTGGCCGCCGCACTGCATACTAAAACCTGGTTCGATCTGGCACCGAAAGCCGCCAACATCGTCGTCAACAGCGAGAAAATGGGGCCGGAGCCAATCGTTAAGGCGCTGTGGGCAGTGACGATCGTCGTCACCGTGATCATTCTCGCCGTAGCGTTACTGTAATCCGGAGGAAACATGATAAATCAATCACCTAAACGCTCTGACGAGCCGGTTTTCTGGGGATTATTTGGCGCTGGCGGTATGTGGGGAGCGATCGTTGCTCCAGCTATCGTGCTGCTGGTCGGCATCCTGTTGCCACTCGGCCTGTTCCCTGGCGAAGCTTTAGGTTATGAGCGCGTCCTGGCGTTTTGCCAAAGCTGGATCGGCCGCCTGTTCCTGCTGCTAATGATCATTTTGCCATTATGGTGCGGGCTACACCGTATCCACCATGCCATGCACGATCTGAAAATCCACGTGCCTGCAGGTAAATGGGTGTTCTACGGCCTGGCTGCCATCCTGAGCGTCGTTACCCTGATCGGGGTCGTCACGCTGTAAGACCTCTGGCGGCCAACTCCCGTTGGCCGCCTATTCCGCTACTCCCACTCTTTCGACTACACTGTTTATCTGTAACTGAAAAACAGGAGTCACTCATGCGTTTTTGGTCAAAGCTTTGCGTCATTTTATCCGCCCTCGCTTCCGTTGCCTGTAGCGTGACACCCCCGAAGGACGTCAAGGTCATAGATAACTTCGATAGCAAACGCTATCTGGGCACCTGGTATGAAATCGCGCGTCTGGATCATCGCTTTGAACGAGGTCTGGAGCAGGTTACGGCCAATTACAGCCCGCGTACAGACGGCGGTCTGAAGGTGATTAACCGGGGTTTCGATAGCAAAAAACAGCAGTGGCAGGAGAGCGAAGGCAAGGCGTACTTTATCGGTTCGCCGCAGACGGCCTCGCTGAAAGTCTCATTCTTCGGCCCTTTCTATGGCGGCTATAACGTCATCGAACTCGATCCGGAGTACCGCTATGCGCTGGTTAGTGGCCCAAACCGCGACTATCTGTGGATATTGTCGCGCACGCCGACGTTGGAAGCCGCCACGCGCGACAGACTGGTGCAGATTGCCAAGGGCTACGGTTTTGATACCGAAGCGTTAATCTGGGTCAATCAGCAGCCCACTCATTGACTGCTGAATTTTAGCCCCAGGATCCCGGCCACGATCAGGCACAGGCTGAGAATACGCATGATGTTGGTCGACTCACCGAGCAGCACCATGCCCATTACCGCCGCGCCCACCGCCCCAATCCCGGTCCACACGGCGTAAGCCGTGCCCGCAGGCAACGTTTTCATGGCGTGCGCCAGCAACACCATGCTCACCACCATCGCAGCGACGGTAATCAAACTGGGGGTCAAACGGGTAAAACCGTGGGTATATTTCAGGCCAATAGCCCAGACGACCTCTAACAGGCCCGCAAAAAGCAAAATGATCCATGCCATGACACTGGCTCCAGAACTTATGGGGTCGTCCCCAGACAACAGAAGCGCAGGCGGGTCGTCCCACTTGGCTGATTGAAGACGTGGATTATAGCAAACAAGAGAATTAAATGGGTATTCCACGGAAGGGAAAATCAAGCGCTGCCGTGGAATACCGTTGAACCCAAAGGAATTTACTGTGCGCTACGCTGGATCGCCTGACCACCAGCTTCAACATCTTTGCCCACACCTTCGGTAGTATTACAGCCCACCAGCGATGACAGGATCAACAAGGAAAAAATGGCGAAAATAGTTTTCTTCAGCATAAGATTACCCTTATTCGTTATTAGTGAAAAAGTGTAGCTCTCTAAGCGTAGTAAAAATCAGGAGGGTTGCCGGAATAAACGGATTTTTCTGCATTATCCGATTAATGGCGCTAATCGGTATCAGCTGGCACTGCGGGAAATCGCGCCGCCTAAGTGTTGAACGTCTTCACCAAAACCACGGAAGGTATTACAGCCGCTGAGGGACATCAGCAACAACAGAGAGAGCACGGCCAACAGCGTTTTCTTCATCATGCGGTTCTGCCAACGTGTTACGGGAAGGGATAACACAGAGGAACCACGGGGGTTCCTCTGTGTTGAAACTTATTTAACGCGGGAGACGTATTCGCCAGAGCGGGTGTCAACCTTGATCACTTCGCCAATCTGCACGAACAATGGCACTTTAACTACAGCGCCGGTGCTCAGGGTAGCTGGCTTGCCGCCGGTACCTGCGGTGTCGCCTTTCAGGCCTGGATCGGTATCAGTGATTTCTGCTTCGATAAAGTTCGGTGGCAGAACAGCGATAGGACGGCCATCCCACAGGGTGACGATACATTCCGCATTGTCCTGCAGCCATTTCGCTACGTCAGAAACGGTTTTCTCTTCAACCTGATGCTGTTCAAAAGTCTCAGGGTGCATGAAGTGGTAGAACTCACCGTCGTTGTACAGGTAGTTCATGTTGGTATCTACCACGTCCGCGCCTTCGCAAGAGTCGGTAGACTTAAAGGTTTTCTCAACGCGGGTGCCGGTCAGCAGGCGACGCATTTTTACACGCGCAAAAGCCTGGCCTTTACCTGGTTTGACGAACTCGCTGGATTCGACAGCGTAAGGTTCGCCTTCGAACATGATTTTAAGACCCGGACGGAAATCGTTGCTAGAATAAGTCGCCATGATGGCCCTCTGAAAATTTAAACTGGTAGCTTAGCCAAAAAAATGGCACACATTATAACCCAAAACACGGCGCATAGAGAAGATTGGTTGCATCAACTCGCCGATGTTATTACCGACCCAGATGAATTACTGCAGCTTCTGTCACTAAATACGCACCCGGAACTGCCACAGGGGCGCGATGCACGCCGCCTGTTTGCGCTACGCGTGCCACGAGCCTTTGCCGCGCGTATGCAACCCGGTGATGCCAATGACCCGCTGCTGCGCCAGGTACTCACCGCCAGCGCAGAATTCATCGACGCCCCAGGCTTCACGACCGATCCGCTGGATGAACAGCGCAGCGTGGTGCCGGGGTTACTGCACAAGTATCGCAACCGTGCCCTGCTGTTGGTAAAAGGCGGCTGTGCGGTTAACTGCCGCTACTGTTTCCGCCGTCATTTCCCCTATCAGGAGAACCAGGGCAACAAGGCAAACTGGCTTCAAGCGTTGGAGTATATCCGTCAACACCCGGAACTGGATGAAATTATTTTCTCCGGGGGCGATCCGCTGATGGCCAAAGACCATGAACTGGATTGGCTGATCGGGGAACTGGAGGCCATCCCACACCTCAAACGCCTGCGTATTCATACCCGCTTGCCGGTGGTGATCCCTGCCCGCATCACCGCCACGCTGTGCCAACGCTTCTCGGCATCGCGCCTGCAGGTGCTGATGGTCACCCATATCAATCATGCCAACGAGATTGACCCACCGCTGCGTGCCAGTATGGCACAGTTGCGTAGCGCCGGAGTGACGCTGCTGAACCAGAGTGTGCTGCTACGGGGGATCAATGATGACGCGGATACGTTGGCAACGCTGAGTAACGCCCTGTTTGATGCGGGTATCCTGCCCTACTACCTCCACGTGTTGGATAAGGTACAGGGCGCGGCCCACTTTATGGTCAGCGACGACGAGGCTCGTGCGATCGTGAAAAGTTTGCTGAGCAAGGTTTCCGGCTATCTGGTACCCCGTCTGACCCGTGAAGTCGGCGGCGAACCCAGCAAAACACCGTTGGATCTACGCCTGACGCAAAGCTAAGTGGCCTACATGAATGCAAAAAGAGGAATGCCTAGGCATTCCTCTTTTGTTTTATACGGGTGCTTATGCCAGCGTTATGGGCACTTATACACCTGGCCGATCATTTTGCTGTCCAGCGGTGCAAAACTTGAAAGCAGGTTCTGGCTTGGGCTGGTCGCACCGTAAATCACGTTGCCGCCCATTGCTGCTGCCTTGTTGCGCAGATCGTTAGCCGCGCCGCGCATAGAGCTGCCCTCACCACCGCTCCCCGACAGCCAGTTGCTCTGAGTGCCGGTGACTTCGCCTACCAACTGGCATTCTGCTGCGGGCTTGGTGTCGGTAAATTTGACCTGTTGACCTGCGGCGGTCAGTTCATTGGTGCTGCTGCACCCTGCCAGCAGCAGCGCTGCCGATAGACCCAGTAAGGCTTTAATCCGCATCTTGTTCCCCATATGATGTTGAGAATTACGCAAAAGCTTATCAGAAAGCGTTGCCATCTCTTAAGCATCCGTTGCCACCGGCCACAGGTGCCTGGTCAACGTCTTGAGCGACAGCTGATGAACTATCAGTTTACACGCTTAATGGATACGGTCTGCAAAAATATCATCAAATTCAGCACTGACGCATCGTTAGCCGCTGACGTTGAAAAAAACGGGCACGATATTCAGCCCCACACAGAAGAAAGGAATAAAAAAACCCGGCCGAAGCCGGGTTTTGTGGTTAGCTCACAGAGGTGAGGGGAATTACATCATTCCGCCCATACCACCCATGCCGCCCATACCACCAGCGCCACCCATGTCTAACTTGTCTTCTTTCGGCAAGTCAGTGACCATGCACTCGGTGGTGATCATCAGGCCAGCTACAGAGGCCGCGTACTGCAGAGCAGAACGGGTCACTTTAGTTGGATCCAGGATACCCATCGCGATCATGTCGCCGTATTCTTCAGTGTAAGCGTTGTAGCCGAAGCTGCCTTCGCCTGCTTTCACCTTGTTGGCAATCACAGAAGCTTCTTCACCGGCGTTGATCACGATCTGACGCAGTGGAGATTCCATAGCACGCAGGGCAACTTTGATACCCACGTTCTGGTCTTCGTTATCGCCTTTCAGGCCAGCAATTTTGTCTGCTACGCGGATCAGCGCTACGCCACCGCCAGCAACCACGCCTTCTTCTACCGCAGCACGGGTAGCGTGCAGGGCATCTTCAACGCGGGCTTTCTTCTCTTTCATTTCAACTTCAGTTGCGGCGCCAACTTTGATAACGGCAACGCCGCCAGCCAGTTTAGCAACACGCTCTTGCAGTTTTTCACGATCGTAGTCAGAGGTCGCTTCTTCGATCTGCTGACGGATCTGGGAGACGCGACCCTGAATGGTGGTTTCGTCGCCCACGCCATCGATGATGATGGTGGTGTCTTTGTTGATTACGATGCGTTTTGCCTGACCCAGATCTTCCAGGGTAGCTTTTTCCAGCTCCAGACCGATCTCTTCAGAGATCACGGTACCGGCAGTCAGGGTAGCGATGTCTTGCAGCATGGCTTTACGACGGTCGCCGAAGCCAGGTGCTTTAACCGCAGCCACTTTCACGATGCCACGCATGGTGTTAACCACCAGGGTAGCCAACGCTTCGCCTTCAACATCTTCAGCAATGATCAGCAGTGGTTTGCCCGCTTTCGCAACGGCTTCCAGCACTGGCAGCATTTCACGGATGTTGGAGATTTTCTTGTCAGCCAGCAGGATGAACGGGCTTTCCAGCTCGATAGAACCGGTTTCTGGCTTGTTGATGAAGTACGGAGACAGGTAGCCGCGATCGAACTGCATACCTTCAACCACGTCCAGCTCGTCTTGCAGGCCGGTGCCTTCTTCAACGGTGATCACGCCTTCTTTGCCCACTTTCTCCATCGCTTCTGCAATCAGTTTACCCACGGTTTCGTCGGAGTTTGCAGAGATGGTGCCTACCTGAGCGATAGCTTTAGAGTCAGAGCAAGGTACAGACAGTTTTTTAAGCTCTTCAACCGCAGCGATAACCGCTTTGTCGATACCGCGCTTCAGGTCCATCGGGTTCATGCCGGCAGCCACAGCTTTCAGGCCTTCGGTGATGATGGATTGAGCCAGTACGGTTGCAGTGGTGGTACCGTCGCCCGCAGCGTCGTTCGCTTTAGAGGCAACTTCTTTCACCATTTGTGCACCCATGTTCTCGAACTTGTCTTCCAGTTCGATTTCACGAGCAACAGATACGCCATCTTTGGTGATGGTAGGAGCGCCGAAGGATTTATCCAGCACTACGTTGCGGCCTTTCGGGCCCAGAGTCACTTTTACTGCATCAGCGAGAACATTCACACCGCGGAGCATCTTCACGCGAGCGTCATTGCCGAATTTTACGTCTTTAGCTGCCATTGGTATTTCCCTTCAACTCGTTCAGTTCAGAAGATTTATAAAGCGTTATTACGCTTCAACAATTGCCAGAATGTCGCTTTCGGACATGATCAACACTTCTTCATTGTCGATCTTCTCTGCTTTCACGCCGTAACCGTCGTTGAAAATCACGATGTCGCCTACTTTCACATCCAGCGGCTGGATGTTGCCGCTTTCCAGAACACGTCCTTTACCAACGGCTACCACTTCACCACGAGTAGATTTACCCGCTGCAGAGCCAGTCAGAACGATGCCGCCAGCAGATTTTGATTCAACTTCTTTGCGCTTGACGATAACGCGGTCATGCAATGGACGAATACTCATTGAACGCTCTCCTGTAAGAAGGTTTCTATCAGATTTAGGGTTGTGCGCCAGATTATTGATACCGGCTCCGTGGGATTTGAAATGGGGGCGTTCCATCCCCCTTCAAGGGGCGGCAGCAAAAAAATTTTCGATTTGATGACCTACGGTGAACGCCACTAGCAAAAACGCGGCCAATCTCCCCCTCACCCAGACCCTCTCCCACTATACGGACCGGATAACACATGGGCACTTGTTTAGGGAGTGGGGGTAGTCCAGAGTCGCGGTCAGGTACCGGGGGCAATTGTAGCACGTTCAGTCACCTCTCCCTTTGGGAGAGGGTTAGGGTGAGAGGAGATATCAGCGATCGTCACGCTTGTCGTGATCGTCGGGTTGATGATCCAAGGTGAAGCGGTCGTCTTGCTTGCGCTGGAATTCTCCGTCGAAGGTGTTGCCATTAGCGGCACCTCCGCCTTGACCCCAACCACCTGGGCGATAAATGTTCAGATGCGGCATCAGCTTCAGCGTCAACGATTTCTGCACCGGCGGCAACAGCAGTAACAGGCCAAGGAAATCGGTGAAGAAGCCCGGTATCACCAGCAGGAAGCCCGCCAGTACCAGTGAAACGCTTTTCACCATCTCCGCTGCCGGGCTTTCGCCCGCCGCCAGCTTCTGTTGCATCTGCATAAAGGTCTTCATGCCCTGATTACGCACCAGGGAAACGCCGACGCAGGAGGTAAACACCACCAGCAGCAGCGTCATTGCCACGCCGAACACGGCGGCAACTTTGATAAACAAGGATATCTCTATGTAAGCCAGTAGAAATATCAGCAGTAACGGTAACCAGCGCACCTGGTTCTCTCCTCTAGGTAGAGTCGGCGTACCCGCCCGATGGCGCATACGTGATAAATGGGGCCACTAATCGGCCAACCTTCTTACAATGGGGGCTTCCCGCCGCCATTTCAACCGGGCGATCTTTTTTATTCTCTATGTTACAAACGTGAAGCTCTTCACAGAAATCAAAAGCTGTCATTTGCTGAAGCACCAGATAGTGATCTACGTTCATTCATTTATTACCAACCAGCATATGATCTGGGCAGCGACAATAGCTGCGGTCAATACTTCCGCAGTTGGCCCGCTCGGCAACATTATTTTGTTATCCTGCACATAATTATATTCGGCAGCAACATAGAGAAGGTTCTCATGTCAAACAACATTCGTATCGAAGAAGACCTATTAGGAACACGTGAAGTCCCTGCAGAAGCCTACTACGGTGTTCATACTCTGCGTGCGATTGAAAACTTCTATATCAGCAACAGTAAAATCAGCGACGTTCCTGAGTTTGTGCGCGGCATGGTGATGGTGAAAAAAGCCGCCGCCATGGCAAACAAAGAGCTGCAAACCATCCCACGTAAAATTGCCGACGTCATCATCCAGGCATGTGATGAAGTGCTGGATAAAGGCAAATGCATGGATCAATTCCCGGTGGATGTGTTCCAGGGCGGTGCTGGCACCTCGCTGAACATGAATACCAACGAAGTACTGGCAAACATCGGCCTGGAGCTGATGGGCCACCAGAAGGGTGAATACCAATACCTGAACCCTAACGATCACCTCAACAAGTGTCAGTCTACCAACGACGCTTACCCAACCGGATTTCGCATCGCGGTTTACGCTTCCAACCAGAAGCTGATCGATGCTATCAACCAACTGCGTGAAGGGTTTGACCGTAAGGCCAAAGAGTTCGAAACCATCCTGAAAATGGGCCGTACCCAGTTGCAGGACGCGGTGCCAATGACCCTGGGCCAGGAATTCCACGCGTTCAGCGTGTTGCTGAATGAAGAAACCCGTAACCTGCACCGTACCGCAGAGTTGCTGCTGGAAGTGAACCTGGGCGCGACGGCGATCGGTACCGCGCTGAACACCCCGGAAGGTTACCAACACCTGGCGGTTAAGAAACTGGCGGAAGTCAGTGGCCTGCCGGTGGTCCCTGCCGAAGACCTGATCGAGGCCACCTCCGACTGTGGCGCTTACGTGATGGTGCACAGTGCGCACAAGCGCCTGGCGGTCAAACTGTCCAAGATCTGTAACGACCTGCGTCTGCTGTCTTCCGGCCCACGCGCTGGCCTGAACGAAATCAATCTGCCTGAACTGCAGGCCGGTTCTTCCATCATGCCAGCCAAAGTGAACCCGGTGATCCCAGAAGTGGTTAACCAGGTTTGCTTTAAGGTGATCGGCAACGACACTTGCGTTACCATGGCCGCCGAAGCAGGCCAGCTGCAGTTGAACGTGATGGAACCGGTAATTGGCCAGGCGATGTTTGAATCCATTCACATCCTGACCAATGCCTGCTATAACCTGCTGGAAAAATGCATTAACGGTATTACCGCCAACAAAGAAGTGTGCGAGTACTACGTATTTAACTCTATCGGTATCGTTACCTATCTGAACCCGTTCATTGGCCACCACAACGGTGACATTGTCGGCAAGATCTGTGCTGAAACCGGCAAGAGCGTACGTGAAGTCGTGCTGGAACGCGGTTTACTGACCGAAGCTGAGCTGGATGACATCTTCTCCGTAGAGAACCTGATGCACCCGGCATATAAGGCGAAACGCTATACAGATGAAAATGAACAATAATAGACTCATCCGGTAGCCTGAAAGGCACGCTAATCCTCTGGATAGCGTGCCTTTTTTCTTTCTAAGAATACAAAGTTGCAACCTTTGGTTTTCATAAAAATCCATTTTAAGGGGTAAACACTATGCTAGTAGTAGAATTGGTGATCGTTCTACTGGCCATCTTTTTGGGGGCCAGGCTGGGCGGTATCGGAATAGGCTTTGCAGGCGGTCTTGGGGTATTGGTGCTGGCGATGATTGGCGTTAAGCCAGGCAGCATTCCCTTCGACGTTATTTCAATCATTATGGCGGTTATCGCCGCTATCGCCGCCATGCAGGTCGCTGGCGGGATGGACTACCTGGTGCAGCAAACCGAAAAACTGCTGCGCAAAAATCCAAAATACATCACCATTCTGGCCCCAATCGTCACCTATTTCCTGACCATCTTCGCCGGTACCGGTAATATCTCCCTCTCGGCCCTGCCGGTGATTGCAGAAGTGGCCAAAGAGCAAGGCATCAAACCTTGCCGCCCACTGTCTACTGCCGTGGTTTCCGCGCAGATTGCCATTACCGCCTCGCCTATCTCGGCAGCGGTGGTGTACATGTCTTCCGTTATGGAAGGCCACGGTGTGAGTTATCTGCACTTGCTGATGGTGGTGATCCCTTCCACTTTCCTGGCCGTGATACTGATGTCGCTGCTGGTTACCTGGCTGTTTGACTCCAAGCTGTCTGACGATCCGGTGTATCAAAAACGCTTCGAAGAAGGTCTGGTAGCCCTGCGTGGTGAGAACGTAATCGTGATCAAACCGCGTGCGAAAACCTCCGTGATGCTGTTCCTGGCTGGCGTACTGAGCGTAGTGGCTTATGCCATCATCAACAGCCCAAGCATGGGGCTGGTGACGACGCCGCTGATGAACACCACCAATGCCATCCTGATCATCATGCTGAGCGTGGCCACCCTGACCACCATCCTGTGCCGTGTCGAGACCGACCTGATTTTGAACTCCAGCACCTTCAAGGCCGGGATGAGCGCCTGTATCTGTATCCTGGGCGTGGCCTGGTTAGGTGACACCTTTGTGCAGGCCAACCTTGACTGGATTAAAGAGACTGCGGGTACCGTGATCCAATCCCATCCTTGGTTACTGGCGGTGATCTTCTTCTTCTGTTCGGCGTTGCTGTACTCTCAGGCCGCCACTGCCAAGGCGTTGATGCCGATGGCGCTGGCCCTGAACGTCACCCCGCTGACGGCGATCGCCTCCTTTGCTGCCGTTTCTGGCCTGTTCATTCTGCCAACCTACCCTACCCTGGTGGCGGCGGTACAAATGGACGATACCGGAACGACGCGCATCGGGCGCTTCGTGTTTAACCACCCGTTCCTGATCCCTGGCACCTTGGGCGTGGCGTTTGCCGTCATCTTCGGCTTCCTGATTGGCAGCGTTATTCTGTGATCCTCAAGCGGGGCTTCGGCCCTGCTTTCTCCTCCTCATTCCCCTGCTGCTGATAATCTAACCTTCTAGCCAACACCGCTTCAGGGTATAGTGCCCTGTTACCAAACCTGGTTGAGAGGGCCGAAGATGTCTGATTGCGAAGCTATCGTCATACTCTGTACCGCACCCGATGAAGCCACGGCGCAAGAGCTGGCGGCACGCGTCCTGGGAGAGAAACTGGCGGCCTGCGCCACGCTGCTGCCTGGGGCAACATCGCTGTATTACTGGGAAGGGAAACTGCAACAGGAATACGAAGTGCAGATGCTGTTTAAAAGCGATCGCCAGCATCAACAAGCGCTACTCACCTACCTGAAACAACATCACCCGTACCAGACACCCGAACTGTTGGTGCTGCCGGTGATGGCTGGAGATAAAGATTACCTGTCATGGATCAACGCCTCATTAAACTGATATTGCTGCTTTGCAGCCTGTTCTTTCTGCCGACTGCGGCCCAGGCTTCACTGTTCGGCCAAAACGCGGGCAACCAGTTCGTCCCCGTCGATCAGGCATTTGCCTTTGATTTTAAACAACAGGGCCCCCAGCTGACGCTAAGCTGGCAAATCCGCCCTGGTTACTACCTGTACCGCCAGCAAATCAAGCTGGTGCCACAGCAGGCAACGCTAGGCCAGTTCGAGCTGCCCGCCGGGCTGAAGCATAAAGATGAATTCTTTGGTGAAGTAGCGATATTCAAAGAGCCATTGGCGCTGAATATTCCCCTGTTGCAGGCGGGAGACAATGCCAGCCTGAGCGTCACCTACCAAGGGTGTGCTGAGGCCGGTTTCTGCTATCCACCGGAAACCCGCGTGATCCCTCTGAGCGCAGTAGCGCTGGCCGCAGAGCCCGCAGCACCGGTAGCCGTAACACCAGCAGAAACAGCACCGGCCAATCTGCCCTTCTCCCCCCTGTGGGCCTTGCTGATTGGTATCGGTATTGCGTTTACCCCTTGCGTGTTGCCGATGTATCCGCTGATTTCCGGCATTATCCTGGGCCGTGAGCGGCCACACAGCAGCGGGCGCATTCTGGTGCTGGCCGTGGTGTATGTGCAAGGCATGGCGCTGACCTATACCCTGCTCGGCCTGGTGGTTGCCGCCGCTGGGTTGCAGTTCCAGGCCGCGCTGCAACACCCTTACGTGCTGATCGGTCTGTCGGTGCTGTTTGTCGCCTTGGCTCTGTCCATGTTCGGCTGCTACTCTTTGCAGCTCCCCTCGTCACTGCAAACGCGGCTGGCCAACTGGAGCAACACCCAGCAGGGTGGCTCACTGGTGGGCGTGTTTGTGATGGGCGCTCTGGCAGGCCTGATCTGCTCGCCATGCACCACCGCCCCTCTCAGCGCCATCCTGCTGTACATCGCCCAAAGCGGTAACATGTGGGCCGGTGGTGGCACGCTCTATCTGTATGCCTTGGGGATGGGTATCCCGCTGGTGATTGTGACGCTGTTCGGCAACCGCCTGCTGCCACGCAGCGGCCCGTGGATGCAGTACGTCAAGGAAGCCTTTGGCTTTGTGATCCTGGCGCTGCCGGTGTTCCTGCTTGAGCGGATGATCGGCGACGTCTGGGGGTTGCGCCTGTGGAGCCTGCTCGGGCTGGCATTCTTCGGCTGGGCATTCGTCCTGAGCCTGAAATCATCCCGTGGCTGGACGCGAGCCGTCCAAGTGCTGTTGTTGGCGGCGCTGGTGATTTCGGCGCGTCCATTGCAAGACTGGGCATTCGGTAACACCGCCTCTGAGCAGGCGGCCCAGCCACATCTGAATTTCACCCGTATCAATAACGTTGAGCAGCTTAATCAGGCGCTGCAACAGGCGCAGGGCAAGCCGGTGATGCTGGACCTGTACGCGGACTGGTGTGTCGCCTGTAAAGAGTTTGAGAAGTACACCTTCAGCGATCCAGCGGTGCAGACCCAATTGGCCGATACGGTGTTGCTGCAGGCCGACGTAACGGCCAACAATGCCGAGCAGGCAGCCTTGCTCAAGCACTTGCAGGTGCTTGGCCTGCCGACCATTTTGTTTTTTGACCGAGATGGCAAAGAGTTACCCGCAGCCCGCGTGACGGGCTTTATGAACGCAGAAGCCTTCGACGCACATTTGCAGAAAACCACTCGGTAAACGACACTGAGTTTCAGAACATTTTTTGGAGGGAGCACTAGTGCAACGTGAACAGGTTTTAAATACAGCCCTGGAGCTGTTGGAAAAACAGGGCCTGGCGACCACCACCTTGGAAATGCTGGCAGAAAAACTGGGTGTGCCATACAGCGATTTCAAACCGTTCTGGCCGGACCGTGAGGCACTGCTGTATGACTGCCTGCGCTACCACGGCCAGCAGATTGATACCTGGCGCCGCCAGTTGCAGCTTGATGAGACGCTGAGCCCGCAGCAAAAGCTGCTGGCGCGTTACGACGTGCTGGCAGAACACGTGCAGAATGAACGTTACCCTGGCTGCCTGTTTATTGCCGCCTGTAGCTTCTTCCCAGAGAGCGACCACCCGATCCATCAACTGGCCGAACAGCAGAAGATCACCTCGCTGGACTTCACCCGCGATCTGTTACGTGAGATGGATGCCGACGACGCCGATTCGGTAGCGCAGCAAATGGAACTGGTGCAGGAAGGCTGCCTGAGTAAATTGTTGATAAAACGCCAGTTGCAGGATGTGGCCGTCGCCAAACGGCTGGCCGAAGATATCTTGCATATTGCCCAATGCCGTCAGTTCGGTGCGTTAAGCTAAAGCGTGATATGCAGTGACCTGGTGGCAACAGAGGCAGAATTACGCGGCCTTTGCCTGAAAAGCCAGCAATCGGCGCTGTTTTCACGTTTTTCGACACAAATCCGTTGACGCCGCACGGCCAATACGGTTTAATGCGCCCCGTTGCCCGGATAGCTCAGTCGGTAGAGCAGGGGATTGAAAATCCCCGTGTCCTTGGTTCGATTCCGAGTCCGGGCACCACTATTTAGAAGAACCCGCCTATGGCGGGTTTTTTGCTTTCCAGCCTGACTCAACGATTGCCTAATACTCTCATCCAACCAGCCCCCACTAGCTTTACTCAGCATCAAGCCCTTGTGCGACTACAATCAAAAGTAAAGTCTGATTCGCTAATAGTGCCCCTCTTTCACTATCAGTAGGCCTGTCTATGGCTCCACTGACGCAAAAAATCCGTGCAGCCAAACGTAATACAAGTCCTATAAGCTCGCAGACGACGGCAACATGCTTTTGCTCGTTCATACCAACCGCTTTTCTGAGAAGTGACAGGAATGACATCAGGCGATCCGGGTTACGGGTACCTCATTAAAACAGCATAAAAAAACACCTGATTGCCTCCCGGTCATCAAGGAAGCAACTATTGTTAAGGTACGGGCTGTTTGTCTGCTTAAGGCTCTCACCACAGATGTTAGCGGAAAGACCCCAAAGAAGCCGTACCACCTAAATAATCTTGTCATTTTGCGAGGTGCACATGCTTTATGTTGATATCCCTAGCCGTGAAGAATATGCCTATTTAGCTGATATTCATGCGGATGCTTGTATCTCGATTTATCTTGAAACCTCACCTCTACGCCAACACTTAGAGGCCAGTAAAATTCAACTTGGTAACTTCATCAAGGAGGCGTTGCTGCAGGTTGCAGACAGCGGCCTGGATAAACGCCGTGTTGCCTTGTTGGAAGAACAGCTTCGTTCAGTGTTGGAAGATGAGTCATTTTGGGACCTGCATGCACGCAGCCTGGCGGTGCTTGCAACACCAGACAGTATCCGAACTTACCGGCTGGCCAATGAGCTATCCAATCGACTTGAAGTGGGCAAACGTTTCTACCTTAAACCATTATTACGTGCGTTAACCTTCCCACATTCGGCCTACATCCTTGCACTCTCTGAAAACCAGACACGCCTGATAGAATTTTTTGCTGATGCTCCCGCAGAAGAGATGACAGTGCCAGAGATGCCCACCACCATGAAGGATGCCATGGGGGATGCAGCATTGAATGACCACCACCATGGCGCGACACATCACAAAGTGCGACTGGCGCAATATACTCGCAAAATTGACCAGGCATTACGTCCACTGTTTGCCAGACATGATTCTCCGCTTATCCTTGTCAGTACCGAGCCGCTGGCCTCGATCTACCGTTCAACAAACTCATTGGCTAACCTGGCAGAGGAAACGCTTTTCAAAAATGCTGAGCACCTTGGTACTTCTGAATTAGTAACGTTGGTGCGGCCATTAATGGATAACTATTATCAGGAGCAATTAAACGCGTTAGCCTCGCGCTTTGAAACTCGCTTAGGAGAACGCCGGGTCACTCAGGATCTTTCAGATGCGGCAAGAGCAGCCACGTTCGGCGCCATTGATTTGCTACTGATTAACCTCGACTGCAAGCTGAAAGGCATCATTGAT
Organism: Serratia sp. N21D137; assembly: GCF_047530005.1. Taxonomy (NCBI): domain Bacteria; kingdom Pseudomonadati; phylum Pseudomonadota; class Gammaproteobacteria; order Enterobacterales; family Yersiniaceae; genus Serratia; species Serratia sp. N21D137. The sequence continues at coordinate 11,104 of NZ_JBLJAJ010000039.1, read as the reverse complement.
GAGCAAGGATTAATCACTTTCAGTGACAACGATGAGGATGACGCCTACGATTTAATTGATGAGATTGCCAAAAGAGCGATGGCTACCGGAGCAAGAGTTTTAGCAGTACGCAGCGACAATTTACCTTCCGGTACCGATCTTAACGCCATATTACGTTTCCCGCTATAAAGGCTCTGTCTGGTTAAGAAAGGTGCGATCAAACTAGGTCGCATCTTCTTGGATAGCCAGCACCGAGGAACAAACTTCCGTAGAATCAATTCTCATCAGAGAGAAGCTTTAAACACGAAGCTTTGACTTCTTCCATCAGTTGTTTCGCCAGTTGGGTCACGCCAACCGGTTCGTTTACGGCTGGTAAAAATATGTTATTAGCAACGGTGCCTCTGCAAGCTCACAATATTACCATTGGGCTGGATACACCGAGTGAGGCATTACGCAAGACCATGCGTTCTGTTGCACCGTGGGATCAAAAAAAGTGATCTCCGCTCCTCAACCTCTCCGTGCCGAGCACGTCAGAACAGCTTTTTGCTGTGGCGTGGAAAGCATGGATAATTGGCTGAAGCAGAGGGCAATAAAAAGCCAGCTAACGGATTCGTCTCGTACTTTCGTTTGCTGTGATGACATGAAAATAATGGCCTATTACTCTCTGGCATCCAGCGCCGTAATGACTAATGCAGCCCCTGGCCGTTTTCGCCGCAATATGCCCGACCCTATACCGATGGTGGAATTGGGACGGCTAGCGGTGGATCAAGCGTTGCATGGGCAGGGGGTTGGGCGTGCATTAGTGCGTAATGCCGGATTACGGGTTATCCAGGTTGCGGAAACCATTGGCATTCGCGGGATGCTGGTGCATGCGTTATCCGTTGAAGCCAGAGAATTCTATCTACGAGTGGGATTTGAACCTTCCCCCCTCGATCCGATGATGCTGATGATAACGTTGGGGGATTTGATCGAGAGTCTTTAGTGGGGGAAAGTAACGGGATAATACGACCTAAGGTGAGGGGCGCTCGCAACTGATTTTTTGAAGCTTTATTGCGCTCCCTCCTCAGCGGACTACTCGGCGTAAGCGGGTTGAAAAACAGTGCGCCCGATCTGACACGCTGCATCGAGGTAAGCCTTTGGCTCCCCCAGTTCTGGCAGCAGTAGCATTTCAGATGTCTTAACCGAAGCGCCACAATAATCAAAAATACCGTGCATTATCTGTGCGTTAAAGGCATCGGTAAAGCCGTGACGGTCATAAACATCCTTGCTTGCCGCCCCAAGAGCAACCAAATGCACCGGTAAATGCCCCAATTTCTTGACCACCGCCCCATCTGCTGTCTCTTCATAAGCCCAGCCATTGGAAAATACGCAGTCTACCCAGCCCTTCAGTAAGGCAGGCATACTCCACCAGTAGATTGGGAACACCAGAACCAGGGCATCCGCGCTATCGATACGCTTCTGTTCGGCCAGAATATCCGCGGGAACGGTGGCCGTTTTTAAAAATGCGGCGATATCAGCAGCACCGTACACCGGATCGAAACCTTCCTGAGTGAGATCGGCAATTTCAAACGTATTGGCAGGATCGGCGGCCACTATCCCTTCGGCAATGGCGGCTGCAACGCCATGGGTTAATGACATATCGAGAGGATGGGAAACAACGATGAGTGCGTGCATTGGGGGGGGCTCCTATTGTCAGGGCGAGGTATAAAACGTACTCTATATACCAACAGTAAGTTACCGCCGGTAAGTTACCTTTAGTATATAACGCTGTCAACGGGTAAACATGGCTATGGTCTCCAAACCACATTCGCGAGTTCGGCTATCGAGAGAAGAGCGTTATCAGCAGTTGCTGGCAACCGCATGGGAAATCATTCATGAAGAAGGCACCGAAGCGCTGACGCTCGGCCATCTGGCAGAACGCTCGGGCGTCACCAAGCCGGTCGTGTATGACCATTTCACCAACCGTTCGGGCCTGTTTGCCGCGCTATATCAAGAATTTGATTATCGTCAAACCGCGCGGATGGATGAAGCCATCCAAAATACCCAACCGGAGCTGGAGGCCTTAGCCTCGGTGATTGCCACTTCCTACATTGAGTGCGTGCTGCTGCAAGGCCGTGAAATGCCTAGCGTCATGGCTGCACTAGCCGGTACGCCCGAGCTTGAGAAAATCAGGAATGATTACGCCGTGGTGTTCATCGAGAAATGCCGCCAACTCTTTGCCCCCTTCTGCTGCGATAACCAGCTTCAGGACGCCGCACTATGGGGTATGCTCGGCTCTGCGGAAGGGTTGTCCTACGCCACCAGCTGTGGAGCGATTACGGCAGCCCAGGCAAAGGAAGAGTTATTCAGCATCATTATTTCGATGGTGCAGCGAAGTGGCGATCGGCCCGATATGGCTATGCCATAATAAGCACAGTGTTGCCCCTCATCATGGAAGAGAGTTATGCCGACGATCGTTACCCACGCCGCAGTGCCGTTATGTCTTGGTTTAGGGTTGGGCCAGAAAATCATACCGCCCCGCTTGCTGCTCGCGGGCGTGATACTGTCTATGCTGCCGGATGCCGACGTATTAGCGTTTAAATTCGGCGTGGCTTACGGCAATCAGTTTGGCCATCGCGGTTTCACGCATTCACTGCTGTTTGCGTTCCTGATGCCTAGCTTGGCACTGCTGTTCTACCGCTGGTTCAAGGTTAACCCCGTCAAGACCTGGTTATTCCTGTTTATCTCGCTGTTATCCCACAGTTTGCTGGATTCGGTGACCACCGGGGGCAAAGGCGTCGGCTGGCTATGGCCATGGAGTGATGAGCGTTTCTTTGCGCCTTGGCAGGTGATCCGCGTAGCGCCGTTTAGCCTCGAGAAATACCTGACTCCTGCTGGGCATGCGGTGATCATGTCGGAATTACTGTGGGTTTGGTTGCCAGGTGCCATCTTGATGACCGGCATGATAGCGCTGCGTAAGTTCATGCAGCGCCAGTGAGAGATTGATTAGATAGGCGGGCGCAGCATGCAGCGCCCCGCTGTGAGCCGGTTAAGGTTTGTAAGCGGCTTAACCGACAAAATCAATTCTGGTCAGCATCAACGTCCCTTGCTGTAGAGTAAACTCCACACGCATTCCCCCTTCACAAACCTCTGACAGCCCAGGGATCATCAGGTTTGAGCCAGTGCCGATAAATACAGCGAGCGTTCCACCCTCAAAATCCCCCGATCCGACCGAATCGCAGGTGCCTTCAACCAACACTTTCTTAGTCCCATCATTGTAATAGAACTGCCCGTCCTCCTCGGCTGGGAAGTATTTTCTGGCTTGCTCCAAAGGGGTTAATGAGTTCACCCGGAAATCAGTCACCTGCTTTTTAGCGAGATTGACACCCAGCAGCGGTATTTCCTTCAAGCCATCCCTGATTTGCTGCGCATAGTGGTCAAACAGTGCAGGGGTAATGCTCTGTTGATGTTCATCAGGCGTTCCTGCCAGAAAGGTATCAGCGACGTTCTCAAGCGGGAAGACAATATGCGCCTTTAAATAGGCCATATCCGCCGTCTTGACCGCCTGTTGGAATAGCTGGAACTGAGTGAGCATCTCAACCTTGATGCCATCATCGATCTCCTGAACGAGTGGCTGATTCACCGCTTCCAGCAACTTTTGTTCGGTGATCGCCGCGGCGGGCCCACTGAAGTTACACTTCTCCACGGTCTTGCTTTCAACCATCAGCGCCTGCCACTCTGCCTTGCCATCTTTGGCCATAATGGCATCGTAGTAATTCATCCCTTGCCGATCCTGGCTCTCTTCCCCTTCCAGCCGCCCGCAGAAATACGCCATCTTGCCAGTTGTGCACAGGTGAGAAACCACAAATCTGGGTTGGGTAATAGCCCCTTGATAACTGCGCCGGACCGCATCAAGCAACGGCTTACGCTCGGCATCATAAAGACCGACGTTTTGGCACCCGCTCGCAGCGGGTTCATCTTGAAGAGTACTATGGCATTGGGCCTGCGCTGGTGAGTCGACATAAGAGTCAAAATTGCTCACCGTCGTCCAGAAGCCTTCCGCTGACTGCTGCAATTCTCGATCGTAGACCACCGTCTTGCCGTTAATTTTGGCGCTACCGCTGCCATCATTGGTTTTGGCAGTGGCACAGAAATACGCCTGCGAGCCGGAAACGCTCAGTTGTTTAACCACAAACTGGATATCAGTGGGATAGCTGACATTGGCACGCATCTGATCCAGAATGACACGCCGTAGCGGATCGTTGGCATCCAGCGTCTGCCCTTGAACATAGGGGGATAACAACACCAGCAACAGCGCATATCTTTTCATTGGGTAAATCTCATCCTGAGCAGACCTTACAGAGAGCGCTATATTGGAACAATTTGGCCATCATTCAATAAAAAACCCGCCAACGGCGGGTTTTGAGAGAAAAAGAGGGAGTTACTTAAGCCTGATTGGCAGGGGTCACTTTACTGGCCAGGAACTCCTGTTCGTAGGCCAGCGACTTTTTACGGTCGAACTGATGTTCCCATTTGGCAATCACCAACACCGCCAGCGCATTGCCCACCACGTTCAGAGCCGTACGCGCCATATCGAGGATACGGTCAACGCCGGCGATAAACGCCAAACCTTCCAGCGGAATACCTACGCTGCCCAAGGTCGCCAACAGCACCACAAAGGAGACACCCGGCACACCGGCAATCCCTTTTGAGGTCACCATCAGCGTCAGCACCAGAATGATCTCTTGCCCCAGCGACAGCTCAATACCGTACAGCTGTGCAATAAAGATGGCGGCAATACTCTGGTACAACGTAGAACCGTCCAGATTGAAAGAGTAGCCGGTAGGCACCACAAAGCTGGTGATGGATTTTGGCGCGCCGTAGGCCTCCATCTTTTCGATAATACGCGGCAACACGGTTTCCGAACTGGCCGTTGAGTAAGCCAGGATCAGCTCTTCTTTCAAGATGCGGATCAGCGTCCAGATACGCAGGTTACACAGCCGTGCAACGGCACCCAGAACCACCAAACCAAAAAAGGCGATGGCGAAATAAACCAGCACTACCAGCTTGGCCAACGGCAAGAGCGAAGCGAAACCGAAGTTGGCTACCGTGACCGAGATCAGACCAAACACCCCAATAGGGGCGTAACGCATGATCATGTGTGTCACCTTGAACATGCTCTCGGCCACCGCTTTGAACACCTTCAGCAACGGCTCTTTGGTCTCCTTCGGCAAGGAAGACAAGCCCAGGCCAAATAGCACCGAGAAGAAGATGATCGGCAGCATGTCGCCTTTGACCATCGACGAGAACACGTTAGAAGGAATTAACGAAAGGATGGTGGCCACCAGGCTATGTGAGCCGCTTTGCACCTGTTCCGTCGTTTTTTCATACTGTGAGATATCGACCGCGGTCAGCGCCGACATGTCGATGCCGTGCCCGGGTTGAAAAACATTAGCCAATGTCACACCCACGATGATGGCGATGGTGGTGATCACTTCAAAATAGATAATGGTTTTCAATCCAATACGGCCCAGCTTTTTGGTATCACCAATACCGGCAATACCGACGATCAGCGTGGAAATAACAATAGGCACCACGATCATCTTGATCAAACGAATAAAGATATCACCGGCGGGGCTCAATATATTACTGACCATCCAGTCACGCGATTCCGTTTGATTATGCAGCACTGCGCCCAAGATAATACCCAATACCAACGCGATCAGGATTTGCCAGGCCAGGCTGATTTTTACATTTTTCATACCCAAAAAGTCCTCAAAGACTCCGTACCAACGTGTTAAACACACCTAGGCTCCGGAAGGAATACTTAATCATTTATTACAGGCTTATGTTTGTGAACCTCTACGCCAACTGCCCTTGGTGTAACGCAGTATAAATCTGTACCATCTGAAGGCGGGCTTCTGCAAGCCTTGTTTCATCTCGATTTTGTCCGTTTCACCAGCAAAAAACCAACAAACAAAAAACGAATCGCAACATAATTACTTGTTCTAAAAAACATAATTTTAGCTTGAACAGAACAACAGCCCATTGGATAGGACGATTTTTAATCCAAATAAAAGTGCGTGATTTGTCATTGCATTTGCATATTTAGTCTGAAATTATGTTTATATATTGTTAACAAAATGTTTTGTAAAAGAAAATAAAGTCCTCACATGCCCCCTTTAACAGACCAAGATAACTCTCAATATGATTCACACAACTAATAAATGATCGCAAAATCATTCACCAAACATCTTATTTGTATTTTCAAGAAAACAGACATAATAAAGACAGATAAAATAAGCCTCCGATAGGTTGCTGCTAACAATGGCGCTTAGTATTTATAGCAGCCATTAATAAGATCAGATCTGCTGTAAAATATAACCTTGGCCTTATTGTTTCCGGCACCATCAAGCCGATATCTCGCGCTATATTTTTAGTTATCTAAAAACTTTTTTAACAGAAATACGCCCATTCCCGTCTTTTCACCGTCAACCAAACAGTTACACAACACAATTACGACAGTAACTATTACAAATCAACATCTTCGTTGCGTGATCTGCCGCCCAAAAAAGAAACAAACCGTCATGGCAAACTATACTTAACCATCAGTTGACATATCATTAACAATTCTAAGGAGAAAAACCATGAGCCAACTGCACAAACACGCCATTCCTTCTGCAATTGCAGATCGTGCCCTGATCAATCCGGAGCAATACCAGCAGTATTATCAACAATCTGTACAAGACCCAGCGGCATTCTGGGGCGAGCAGGGCAAGATCCTTGATTGGATCAAGCCCTATACCTCAGTGAAGAACACCTCTTTCGATCCTGGCCATATCAGCATCCGCTGGTTTGAAGACGGTACCCTTAACCTGTCAGCAAACTGTCTGGACCGCCACTTGGCCGAACGCGGCGACCAAACCGCCATCATCTGGGAAGGTGACGATCCTACCCAATCAGCCAAAGTGACTTACAAACAGCTGCATCACGATGTCTGCCAGTTCGCCAACGTGCTGAAAAAGCTCGGGGTGAAAAAAGGCGATGTGGTGGCCATCTATATGCCAATGGTGCCTGAAGCCGCCGTCGCCATGCTGGCCTGTGCGCGCATTGGCGCCGTGCACTCGGTGATCTTTGGGGGCTTTTCCCCAGAGGCCGTAGCGGGCCGTATTATCGACTCCAACTCCAAACTGGTGATCACTGCTGATGAAGGGCTGCGTGCTGGCCGCGCGGTACCGCTGAAAAAGAACGTCGATGATGCGCTGAAGAACCCAGGGGTGAAAAGCGTCAACAACGTGGTGGTTTTCCAACGCACCGGCAAGCCGGGGTACTGGCAAGAAGGGCGCGATCTCTGGTGGCATGAGCTGACTGAAGGCGTATCTGCCGACTGCCCACCGGAAGAGATGAACGCGGAAGATCCGCTGTTTATCCTCTATACCTCAGGCTCAACCGGCAAACCGAAAGGCGTGGTGCATACCACTGGGGGCTATCTGGTTTACGCCGCACTGACCTTCAAATACGTCTTTGATTACCATGATGGCGACGTCTATTGGTGCACCGCCGACGTGGGCTGGGTTACCGGCCATAGCTACCTGTTATATGGCCCATTGGCCTGCGGTGCCATTACGCTGATGTTTGAAGGCGTGCCGAACTACCCAGGCGTAAACCGTCTGTCGCAGGTAGTGGATAAGCATCAGGTCAATATCCTGTATACCGCACCAACGGCAATTCGAGCCCTAATGGCCGAAGGCGATAAAGCAATCGAAGGCACCAAACGCGATTCGCTGCGCATTATGGGTTCCGTGGGTGAGCCGATCAACCCAGAGGCCTGGGAGTGGTATTACAACAAGATTGGTAACGCCAAATGCCCGATCGTTGATACCTGGTGGCAGACCGAAACCGGTGGCTTCATGATCACCCCGCTACCAGGTGCTACCGAGCTGAAGGCTGGCTCCGCCACTCGCCCATTCTTTGGCGTGCAACCTGCATTGGTCGACAATATGGGCACCCCGCAGGAAGGCGCCTGTGAAGGCAACCTGGTGATCACCGATTCTTGGCCGGGTCAGGCGCGGACCCTGTACGGTGACCATGACCGCTTCGAGCAAACCTACTTCTCTACCTTTAAAGGTATGTACTTCAGCGGTGACGGCGCACGCCGTGACGAAGATGGTTATTACTGGATCACCGGCCGTGTCGATGACGTGCTGAACGTTTCCGGCCACCGTCTAGGCACCGCCGAAATTGAATCCGCATTGGTATCCCACCCCAAAATTGCCGAGGCCGCGGTGGTGGGTATTCCGCATAACATCAAGGGCCAGGCGATTTATGCCTATATCACCCTGAATCATGGGGAAGAGCCAACGCCGGAACTGTATGCCGAAGTACGTAACTGGGTACGTAAGGAAATCGGGCCAATAGCCACGCCTGACATTCTCCATTGGACCGACTCTTTACCAAAAACGCGGTCTGGCAAAATTATGCGGCGTATTCTGCGCAAAATTGCCGCCGGTGATACCAGCAACCTGGGGGATACCTCAACGCTGGCGGATCCGGCTGTAGTCGAAAAACTGTTGGAAGAGAAACAATCAATGAAAGTTCCATCCTAATCCGCGCTGCCTCCGGCCGTTCATCTGCCATACGCAGCTGAACGGCCTGTATACCTGAAAGCTTTCAACTGCAGTAAAGCCGATCCCAGACATTTGGCTGGGATGGGTCAAGGCGGCCCGCAGAGCGCCAATTTGCCAGCTGGAAGGGTATCGCGTGGCGAACTTGTTCAATACCTATTGGAGAAACTCGGATGAATGAAGATATTAATCAAAGGATTGAAGAAAACCCGCGCTTTCAGGAGCTGGTGCAAAAGCGCAGCCGTTTCGCCTGGCTCCTGTCACTGATCACACTCGCGCTGTACGTCGGCTTTATCTTGCTGATCGCCTTCGATCCTCAGTGGTTGGGGACTCCACTCGGTCCCGGATTAACCATTACCCGTGGGATCCCGGTTGGCGTGGGATTGATCGTGATTTCTTTCGTGTTAACCGGGATCTATGTTTATCGTGCCAACGGTGAATTCGATCGCCTGAATGCTGAAATCCTGCGCGAGGTGAAGCAATGAAGCGCCTACTTTCAGCTACCGCACTGTTGGCCCTGCCAGGCCTAAGCCATGCCGATGCCATTGGTGGTGCAGTACAGCGCCAACCGCTGAACATCCAGGCCATCATCATGTTCCTGCTGTTCGTCGGTGCCACTCTTTACATCACCTACTGGGCTTCCAAACGTACCCGCTCTCGTCAGGATTACTATACCGCTGGCGGGCGCATCACCGGGTTGCAAAACGGTCTGGCTATCGCCGGCGACTTTATGTCTGCGGCATCGTTCCTCGGTATCTCCGCGCTGGTTTATACCTCCGGCTATGATGGGCTGATTTATTCCATCGGCTTCCTGATTGGCTGGCCAATCATTTTGTTCCTGATTGCCGAGCGGCTGCGCAACCTTGGCCGATATACCTTCGCCGACGTGGCCTCTTACCGCCTGCAACAGAAGCCGATCCGCTCACTATCGGCCTGTGGTTCCCTGGTGGTGGTGGCGCTGTACCTGATCGCCCAGATGGTGGGCGCGGGTAAATTGATCCAGCTGTTATTCGGCCTCAATTACCACGTCGCCGTTATCTTGGTCGGCATATTGATGGTGCTGTATGTCCTGTTCGGTGGCATGCTGGCGACCACCTGGGTGCAAATCATCAAGGCCGTGCTGCTGTTGGCCGGTGCCAGCTTTATGGCGCTGATGGTGATGAAATCCGTCAACTTTGACTTCAATACCCTGTTTGCCGAAGCCGTAAAGGTGCATCCGAAAGGGCTTGCCATCATGAGCCCGGGTGGACTGGTCTCCGACCCTATTTCCGCCCTCTCCCTGGGTCTGGCATTGATGTTCGGTACCGCCGGTTTGCCACATATCCTGATGCGTTTCTTCACCGTTAGCGATGCCAAAGAAGCGCGTAAGAGCGTGTTCTATGCCACCGGATTTATCGGTTATTTCTATATCCTGACCTTTATTATCGGTTTCGGGGCGATCCTGCTGGTCAGTGCCAACCCGGCCTTCAAGGATGCCAGTGGCGCATTGCTGGGCGGTAACAACATGGCAGCGGTGCATTTGGCTAACGCGGTGGGAGGGAACTTCTTCCTTGGCTTTATCTCTGCGGTAGCATTTGCCACGATCCTGGCGGTGGTTGCCGGGCTAACCTTGGCAGGGGCTTCTGCGGTTTCTCACGATCTCTATGCCTGCGTCATCAAAAATGGCAGAGCAACCGAGCGTGATGAGCTGAAAGTTTCCAAAATCACCGTGGTGTTGCTCGGGGTGGTGGCTATTGCGCTGGGGATCCTGTTTGAGAAGCAGAACATTGCCTTTATGGTGGGGCTGGCATTCTCCATTGCGGCCAGCTGTAACTTCCCAATCATCATTCTTTCCATGTACTGGTCACGCCTGACCACACGGGGAGCAATGATCGGCGGATGGCTTGGTCTGTTAACCGCAGTGATCCTGATGATCCTGGGCCCAACTATCTGGGTACAGATCCTCGGCCATGCCAAACCGATTTATCCTTACGAATATCCTGCGCTGTTCTCTATGCTCGTCGCGTTTATCGGCACCTGGTTCTTCTCTGTGACCGACAATTCTTTGGTTGGGCAGCAAGAGCGCGTGAAATTCCGCGCCCAGTTTGTACGTTCACAAACCGGGCTGGGGATTTCGCAGGGAAGTGCACACTAAGGCGTTCATTTGGGCTGAGGTTGACTCGGTCCTGCTTTAAAGAGTTAGCCTGCTGGGTCTTCTGGCAGGTTAATTTGCAGATCGAGTATTACCCCTCACCCTAACCCTCTCCCACAGGGAGAGGGAACCGATCGAGCTCGCGGATCTCTCTGTGTAATACTTCATCTTTCTGCTTACTTCCAACGTCCTGAAGCGGTACGGGCAAACCCAACCTCTCCCCGCTTTCCGAAGCAGTACGAGCTCATCCACGACGCCAGACGACTCCCTCTCCCTCACACGGGGGTTCAGTTGTTCTCGGCTGGTACTCTGGGAGAGGGTGGGGGTGAGGGGTATTTCCATTTCCGACCCATAGCAAAAAGGCCATCCTTGCGGATGGCCTCTTGGCTTA
>NZ_JBLJAJ010000038.1:0-37982 GCF_047530005.1 Serratia sp. N21D137 | reverse complement strand
AATGACATGGCAGATCTCTCATCCCACGGCATAAGCAACTCCACTCAGAAGTACTCATACCTATGTTGTAAGTGTCTACCATGTCCCCGAACAAGTGTTCATGATGTCCCCGGTCTGTACACTCCCAAAGGGAGAGGGAACATAACGCGGATTACAGAATTTCGAGCAACTCAACGTCAAACACCAGCGCGCTGAATGGCGGGATGGATGCGCCTGCCCCACGCTCGCCATAGGCCAGGTTGTGAGGGATATACAGCTGCCACTTGGAGCCAACCGGCATCAACGTCAGGGCTTCGATCCAGCCAGGGATCACACCGCTGACCGGGAACTCGGCAGGTTGACCACGTTCAACGGAGCTATCGAACACATCACCGTTGATCAGGCGGCCGGTGTAATGCACGCGCACGCGATCCTGCCGAGATGGGATTGGGCCATTGCCCTGCTCCAGCACGGAGAACTGCAGGCCAGACTCGGTCAGCGTCACTTCATCACGCTTGGCGTTATCTTCCAGGAACTTCTGGCCTTCAACGGCCATCGCCTGCTGGCGCTCAAGGCGTACAGCATCCGCACGTTCGTGGATTTCGCGCAGCGCACGATGAACCACATCTACCGGAACCGCCGGGGCATTCCCTTCCAGCGCGTCACGCAGGCCAGCCAGCAGAGCTTCTGGTTGTAAACCTTGCAGGCCGGACTCTTGCAGTTGCTGACCGACCTGTAAACCAATCCCGTAACTTGCTTGAGCTTCAACGCTATCAAAAGAAGGGGTTGTCATGGGGTTTTCCTTTAGTCTGTAAAAAGTCGAAAGCGCAGCATAACAGCGCGGCAAAGCCGGGTAAAATCTTGTGTGGAGAATGATGACTTTTGTCGTAGAAAAAGAAACAATAACCTACTGTTAACGTTTGGTGTCATTATTCTCTCGGCTACCAATCGTTTCAAACAGTTAGCGATTAGACCCAGTACGGCTCAAGGCCGGCACCGAAGTGGCGCAGTACAGAGACTATTCGGCCCTCAAGGTGCACAAGTGCACTGTGGTTTGAAACCATAGGGTATACTGGGGTCAGCGATACACTTTTTGTAAAGTGACAAATTTACGCAGTTGAAGAGAGGTCACCATGGGCAGAATCGCGCCCAGGAGAAGGAAAACCACCCGTGTCTACCAGCCATTGCTGCGCACCTGGCTGAACCTGAGCCAACGCCTGAAGCCTGGCCCGGCACCGGAAACGCCAGCAACCACCGATGAGCCGGACTCACCACCGCCACAACAAAGCGGTAAGGTTCAAAGGCTCAAAGCATTGCTGCTGAAAGTATGGCACCTGCCGGACAGCCTCCACTGGATGGAACCGCTGCCCTATTTTCACCGCCGTTGGGTAATTATTTTTGGTGCTATCCTGCTGCTGTCGCTGCTTTGGCCGTATTCCGACGATAACGCGCGCCCGTTCCCGGTCACCAGCCAGGAAAACCAGATCCCTTTGCAGGCTCAATTGCAAAACGATAGTCAGCAAACGGCAGGCGAAAGTGATAACTGGCAGCGTTATCAGATCCAGGCTGGCCAAACTCTGGCGCAGCTGTTCCGTGACAACAACCTGCCGGTGAACGAGGTGTTTGCCATGGCGCGGGTTGAGGGGAACGATAAGCCGCTCAGCAATCTGAAGGCCGGGCAAGAAGTGCGTATCGAACGTAATGCTAACGGCGTGATCACCGCGCTCTCCGTCACCACCGTGGATAACAGTGAAGCCCTGTTCCGCCGCCAGAGCGATGGCAGCTACCTGCGTGTTCTCTAATCTTTAAGCTGATCCAGCAGAAAATCACGCAGTACAACCCCCTGGTTGTGCTGTGTGTCCTTGCTGCCATACAGCAGGGTCAACGGCTCACCTTGCTTTAACAACGCCACCAGCGGCTGCCAGGCCTCATTGGCGACCAGCTGTTGGCGATAAAGCGCAACAAACTCATCCCACTGGTCGGTATGCTGATGAAACCACTGGCGTAACGCCGTATCCGGTGCCACCTGCTTAAGCCAGATGACGCCCTGCAATCTCTCCTTACTCACACCACGTGGCCATAGCCGGTCGGTCAGATAGCAGTGCTCCGGTGCCGGGCCGCTGAAATCGTAGACTCGCTGTAAGATAATTTCTGCCATTTTCGCCTCTCCTTGCCAACAGATGGCCTCAGAGTAGCGCGTTTTACCCGGCGCTGAAAAGCAAAACGCCAGCACTAGGCTGGCGTTTTAACTTGGTGTACTAAAGCCGATTAAGCTTCAGCAACCACAACTACATTCAGCTGTGCGAACACGTCGCTGTGTACCTGGAAGTGCACTTCGTGCTCACCAGTGGTACGCAGAACGCCGTTCGGCAGACGAACTTCGCTCTTGGCAACTTCAACGCCTGCCGCAGTGACTGCGTCAGCGATGTCGCGGGTGCCGATAGAGCCGAACAGTTTACCTTCGTCGCCTGATTTAGACGCGATGGTGACTGAACCCAGTTCGTTGATCTTGGTTGCGCGAGCTTCAGCAGCAGCCAGAACGTCAGCCAGTTTGGCTTCCAGTTCAGCACGGCGTGCTTCGAAGAACTCTACGTTTTTCTTGGTAGCAGGAACAGCTTTGCCCTGTGGTACCAGGAAGTTACGGGCATAACCCGCTTTAACGTTAACCTGATCACCCAGGCTGCCCAGGTTTGCTACTTTATCAAGCAGAATAACTTGCATTACCTTATCCTCTCAAAGTCGTTAATGGACAGTGGCCGATTACTGATGACGATCAGTGTACGGCAACAAAGACAGGTAGCGCGCGCGCTTGATAGCACGGGCCAGCTGGCGCTGATATTTTGCACGAGTACCGGTGATACGGCTCGGGACAATTTTACCACTTTCAGTGATGTAGTTTTTCAGCGTAGCGATGTCTTTATAGTCAATCTCTTGAACGCCTTCCGCGGTGAAACGGCAGAACTTGCGACGACGGAAATAACGTGCCATTTGGCTAGTCTCCAGAATCTATCAATTCAATCTGCTCGGCATGCAGGACCAATTTGTTCAGCCCGTTGCGCCCTTGATGGCAGCTAACGAAGCCTTGAACGGTAACCTGACTGCCGACCGTTAATCTTTGAGTTAAAGCTTGTGACTGTTGTCCGCTGACAACCACGGGCATTCGGCACCATGCTTGCCTGCTGAATCCGGCTTCCATCTGCGACGATCGGTGCTCAAGCACAAATTGGCAGTGGGGTATCCCGGAAGGACTCACTTTTCGCACCGGCGTCTTGCACACTGTGCCAGACAACACCAGACGATTAGCCGTCACGACAGCAATTACTCTTCAGAATCCCCAGCATCTGCATCATCTGCGGTTTCGTTAGCGAAGTCTTCGCGGCGATCGCCACGACGTTCGTCTTTCGCTTTAACCATCGGAGATGCTTCAGTTACCGCGTGCTTAACGCGCATAACCATGCTACGGATAACGGCGTCGTTGAAGCGGAAGTTAGTTTCCAGCTCATCGATCGCTTCCTGCGGAGCTTCAACGTTCAGCAGAACGTAGTGGGCTTTGTGCAGTTTATTGATCGGGTAAGCCAGTTGACGGCGGCCCCAGTCTTCCAGACGGTGAATCTGACCTTGCGCGTTAGTGATGGTAGCACTGTAACGCTCGATCATGCCCGGAACCTGTTCGCTTTGGTCAGGATGGACCATAAAAACGATTTCGTAATGACGCATCGAATTGCTCCTTACGGATTATTCAGCCTCCTGTCAGGGTCAACCGCGGCCCATGGAAGCAAGGAACGTGTGTATGTGTGCGGCTGAAAAATGACGCGTAATCATACCGGCGCAAGGGGGGGAACTCAAGGACTGAGTAGGATTTATTGAGGTTTATACGTAAAGCCACGAGAAATAGCACGATTTGCTGGCAGAGAAAGCGATGTACGTCGATCCATAGGTTTTAAAAATCCTGCAACAAAATCATCAGCCCACTGGAAATCATTATCATTTTTTTTGAATAAGGCCATCAAAATCTCCCCCTTTTTAATCCTGACTATCGGACTAAAGTTAAATTATCCGTCGCAGAAAGCGCAGCGATAAAGGGTTGCAGTTATTCAATACTGATAAATAACTTTTTGCTTAATGAGCAGTATATCGGCGGCGGGCCAAGTGACACGCCGCTGTAGCAAAGAGTTAAGAGAGGCACCTATGAAACGTATCACCATCGCTACCGCTATCGCGTTGCTGCTTTCCGCCAACGCTATGGCCGCCACTGAAATCACCGCTCATCAGGCCGCAGAACGGCAAAGCATTGGCTTCGTCAGCCTGACTCAGGAGGTGGTTTCACCCGACGACGCGACGTCACAAATCAACAAGATTGCCGATCAACGTGGCGCCACAGCTTACCGGATTGTTGCGCTACATGAGCCAGGCAGCACCGCGTCTATCCACGTCAGCGCAGAGCTTTATCGCTAACCGAAAATGCAGCGCCAGGGAACCCAGCCGCACCAAGAGGCGGTCAATCAATAACAGCCATGCCTTGGCCCCCTCCCTCGGGGGCTTTTTACAATGAATCCCTGAAGAAAGCGGCGGTCGCGTTCAACGCCCCAGGAGTAATGCGATGGCGTACCTCCGCTTCAGTGAGATAGGTCAACCCCCGATCCAGGCCGCGCTGGCGTAACTCACCGGCCAAGCGCTCACTCTCCAGCGCTGGCACCACATCATCGGTTTCACCATGCCATAGCATCAGTGGCCGCCCGGCAAAACTCTCCCAATGCTGTTCAACCTCATAAGAGGCCAAGGGCGCAAGGCGTGCCTTGAGCGCGGACGGCTCCAGCGGCTGGCCCTGCGCATCCAATGGCGGATACAGCGTCTGCGCCAGCGAGGTAAAGTAGCCCGACCCCATCAGGCTGGCGGCCGCTTTCACCCAAGGGTAACGGATAAAGGCACCCAAAGTGGTCATGCCCCCCATAGAAGCGCCCGCCGCGCCAATACGATCCCCGGCAATTAGCCCACGCTGCTCAAAGTGCGTTTTGAGCGCGGGTAACTCATCGACGTTACTTTTGAAGATTTCCCAGAAATGCGCCCGCCGCCGTGCTTCATCACCATCAAACCGCTCTCCGTGCATCGCACAATCGGGCAGCACCACACGGAAACCGACCTTGGCCAGCGCATAGGCAAAATAGGCGTACACCTCTTTCGATGAGGTATAGCCGTGATAGAAAAAGATCGTGGGTAACGGCTGTTCATAGCGCCCGGCCGGTACCGCATGGATCACCGCAACGTCACCCACCCGCTCATCATGGATCTCGATCATGTATTCCCCCTGTGGCTAATCTTCTCTATGATGGCAAAAATCGGACCGAAACCTTAGTCCAACCTATTCTACTCTATGCGAAAGAGTAATGAGGCCAGCATGGATCTTTCCCGCACGTTGATCACCCTATTGCTGTTTGGCTTGCTCTCTGGATGCAGCGTATTTAAAACCACGCCCAAACCCCCGCCACCGCCTACCGCTCAGGCACAGGAGATCACCCGCGCCCAAACCACCGAGCTGGAGAAAATGGGAACGATCAGCGCGCTGGTGCATGGCAGCCCGATGAACGTGGAAGCCGAGATCCAGCGCAAAGCTAACGCCAGCGGGGCACGCTATTACATGATCATCATGAACAGCGAAACCATCGTGCCGGGCCAGTGGTATTCACAGGCGATACTTTATCGGTAGCGCTGGCTCTGAGAGATAAGTAAAACGGGTGCCTGAATAGGCACCCCTAGAAGAGATTTTCGCGATTACTCTTTGATTACCGGCCCAGTGACATCACCGTTATTGGTGTATCTGCCCGTCAGGTTCAGTTTCACACCTTCCAGGCCGCCGATCACCGCGCCACGCCGGTTAGTAAGATTCTGGCTGTTGATCGTGGTGACCTTGTCGGACCATAATTGACCGCTGTTGGTCAATGCCCCGTTGACGCGAATACCCAGCCCCTCTTTACCGTGGACCAAGCCGCTGTTGGTAAAGGCTGAAGTTACTTCTACGCTACTGCTACCTGTAGAAGAAATCGTGCCATTGCCGTTATCCAGGCGGTTAGCCAGCAGTGACAGAGAAGCCACACTTGAAAGGGTGCCACGGTTGTTATCCACGTTGCCAGCATACTGCATGTTCAAGTTGCCGCCGCTGGCAGCAATCAGACCCCGACTGTTGTACACTCGGTTACCGGCTATGCTCAGAACGCCCATGCTGATAATGCCCCCCTGGGTATCTTCCGGCATATCGATATGCACGCCCATCACTCGACCAAAATTCTCACCATTACGGTTATAGAGAGTCACCGCCTTTATTTCTGCCGTCTTATCGGCAAAAATCAGACCTTCGTCATTGCGCAATGTGTCGGTATGCACATGAACTTCCTGCCCCGCCAACAAGCCCGCATTGTTGTTGACCGTGCTGGCGTACACCTCTGTGCTACCCAGCGCGCTACGGATCACGCCATAGTTGTTATTAAGGGCATTGTTGACGCGAACGTCATTGCCCTTGTCCAGGGTTAACCCACCCGTGCGGTTATCCAGGCTGTTTGCTCGCAGCAGCAGCTTACCCTCACCGCTAACACTACCATCCCGGTTGTCCATGGCGTTGATATTGGCGAGCTGGATATCCCCCATTGCAGAGATCTGCCCACTCTCGTTAAGCAGGTTACTGCCATTGGTGTTTACGTTCAGCATCTTGGTCGCTTGCAGACTACCGGTTCTATTGGTCAGTAGCCCACTGTTGATATCCAACGCTCCAGCCGACTCAATCAAGCCGTTGGTGTTATTGAGCGCAGCTTTGTTTGTCGTCAGCTTAAAATCGTCACCCGCGCTCATTTTGCCGTTAGCGCTATTGTTCAACGTACTGCTGGTAGACAGATTGACGTGATGTTGAGCCGCTATTTCGCCGCCACGGTTATCAAGCGTGCCGCCAACGGTCATCGACAGATCGGACAACGAAGAGCCAAAGGCAAAAATCTGCCCATTACGGTTATCCAGCGCACCGCTGATGATAGTGGAGTTACCACTGGTGGTGATCAAGCCATTGTTATTGTTCAACTGACCCGTTTTCAGGGTCATACCCAAGGTGCTGTAAATGCCGGTATCGTTATTGCGGCCAGTATTGGTCAGCAACTGCCCATGGGTATCGATAGTGACCTGTGAACTGGATTGCACCCTACCGTTGGTATTGTTCAATTGCCCACTATTGATGCTCACAGAGCCGATGGCGGCTATGTTGCCGTTGGTATTGGTAAGGCGGTTTTTATGGGTATCGATAGTGATACCGCCGTTCCCTCCGGTGATTTTCCCCCTGGTATTATTAATAGTGCCTGCGGTGTTCAGTTTGTTGGCGTGTGCGGCGGATAGGGTCCCTGAACGGTTATCCAGCACACCATTAACGTCCATCACCAGGTCTGAGGTGGAAGCCGCGATGGTACCGGCATTACGAACGCCCACTCCGCTTTCTGTCCCCACCAGGGTGATCTTGCCGGCATACATCCCCCCCAAAGCAGCAACGTCAATCCCGACACCAGGTCTGCCCAACGCCGAGGCCAGCGCAGTCGCCTGGGTATTGTCCGCATTGACGTTATTACGGCCAGTGGTCACTTTCAAATCCTTGGCCCAGACACCGGCATTAATCGCCACCGAACGGGCAATCAGATCGGTATAATTACTGTCGCCGCTGTTCAGGCCATTGCCATTAATAACAATGCTGCCCTTCTCCGTTTTATATCCCTGTATGGCACCATCGACAATCTGGGCAGTACCGGTGGTCAGCGTTGCTCTGCCAGCATTAATAAACCCGCATCCGCTACAGGTAATACCTGCCGGGTTGGCAATAATGACCTGAGCCTGCTGGCCTGCAACCTCCACCATGCCATTTAACACGCTGGCCCGATTAGAGTTGACCTCATTAAGGATCACCGAGGCTGCCCCACCGCTTAAATTCGCATTACCCGCAAGACTCCCCGCCAGTTGGCTATTCGCCCCGTCGACGCTGTTATTCAGCACAACGCCGTTTTTATCAACATTGAACTGGTTGAAGATATTATGTGAAACACCTCCTTTACCCGCAGCGTTGATATTCACCACGGTCGAACCATTCGCCCCGGCATTAACCGCAGGGCTAGAGGCCTGCCCGGCATCGGCAACGATTGCCGCATTAGCCACGGAAACGCAGCCAAAAGCCAGCAGCCCGGCAAAGTAGAGTGGCGAAAGGGTCATCCGCAAAGATGAATTGCTCTTTTCTTTACGTGCCGATAAATCGGTTGTGGATGAATGATAACTATATGTCATGCTGTTAATTCCTTTTAAAAAATAGGAAAGCCAGTGGATTGACCTGAACAAGCCGCCATAAAAAAGACTTTCCCAAATAAATAATTAGCGCAGATTGGCACTCACGAGCCGTGCTTAATCTCCATTACATTAAAAATGTAACATACAACCCGTTACCCACTCAGCCAATTAGTTAAGCAGAACCCAAAAAAGGGTATATCCCATGCATTAACGAGAATCATCCTTAAAATTACAGCAGAATACATCTTGGGCGCTCACACGAAATTAATATCATGCGGGATATTTCTATAATTAATCACTCGAGCTGAAGTCAGGCAGGAAATTATACATCCAATGCCATCAGCCTATTATCTGATGGCATTTCCCTCTAGACTATAAGCGACGAGTTCCTGTTTATCCCCCCATAGCCCGCTGGAGCAGCGTATCGCACACCTCAACAGGCAGCACTCTATCTCCACGATAATCCAGCGTTAAGTGGCACCAGGCTTCCCCAATTGGCGGGCTGGCATGCTGCAGCAGTTGGGCGGCACAGCACAGATCGAATAACTGCTGGGTTAACAAGCGCCCCATTTCTTCACGCGGCTGGAGCATACGCTGTTGCCATTGCCTCCAGGCGCGATCGAACAACCGGTTCTGCCCGCGTACCGGTAGCAACTCCTGTTGCAGCAACTCCAACGCACCAGGCAACTTATGCAGGCTGCGCATCACATCCAGGCACATGATGTTGCCCGAGCCTTCCCAAATGCTGTTTACCGGTGCTTCTCGATACAGACGCGGCAGCTCGCTGTCTTCGCAATAGCCGATCCCTCCCAGCACCTCCATGGCTTCCCCGATAAATGCCGCGCCTTGATGACAGATACTGTATTTTGCCGCCGGGGTCAGTAAGCGGCTGTAGACCACTTCGCCTTCATCCCCCCGGCTTTCCCAGGCTCGCGCCAAACGGAGCAGCAAAGCGATATGCCCCTCAAGCCGTAATGCCATACGGGCCAACACCTGCCGCATCAACGGCTGTTCAATAAGACATTTACCAAACGCCTGCCGTTGCAGAGCATGGTACAGCGCCACCGAAAGGCCGCGGCGCATCAGCCCATGGCTACCCAAAGCGCAATCGAAGCGGGTCATCCCCCCCATCTTGAGGATTTGCCTGACACCATCCCCTTCATCGCCCAATAACCAGGCCGTTGCGTCCTGAAACTCGGCTTCGCTACTGGCATTGGAACGGTTACCCAGCTTGTCTTTAAGCCGCTCCAGACGGATGGCGTTACGGGTACCGTCTGGCAGGAGCCGGGGCAGGAAGAAACAGGAAAGCCCTCCCTCCGCCTGTGCCAATACAAGATGCGCATCGCTTTGCGGCACCGAAAAGAACCATTTATGGCCCACCAGGCGATAGGCCTCTCCATTGCCTCGACTGGCGAGCGGTACGGCGGTGGTGGTATTACTCAGCACGTCCGAGCCACCCTGCTTTTCCGTCATCCCCATACCGATCAACAGCCCGCGCTTTTGTGCACCAGGGAGCAGATGAGGATCATAACGATCGGAAAGTAACGGGGATAACCAGGATTGATACTCTTTTGGCAGGGTACGCTGTAGCAGTGGGATAGCACCAAAGGTCATGGTGATTGGGCAGAGCGTACCGGCCTCCACCTGAGAATGCAACACAAAGCGGGCGGCACGGGCCACCAAGGAGCCAATACGGGCATCTTCCTGCCACGGCAGGTTATGCACCCGGTTAGCGACCAACCCCTGCATCAGGATGTGCCAGGCTGGATGAAAGCGCACGTCGTCCAGGCGTTGCCCGGTGGCGTCATAGCGCAGCAACTCCGGTGGGTTGGTATTGGCCAGCCGCCCCAACTCCAGTGACTCCTGTGTGCCTAACTGTTGCCCAAGCGAGGCCAGAACATCGCTATCCCAACCCGCCAACTCGCGCTGCAACGCTTCACGCAGCGGCGTATCTGACAGGAAAAGGTTGCTGTTCCCCAAGGGCTTGGGTTGGTTAAAGACGGTATGCGTAGTCCAGACCATGAGCTTGCTCCCTGATTAACGCTTCAGGGGTAATTATGGTCATTAGCCGGATTTCTGCCGCTGGCGGGATCACAAGATAGGAGATTAGAGGTAGGGGTGACAGGTTTCACCCCTATTAAATCATCAGCTGCGCTGGCGCACCGCTTCAAACAGACAGACACCGGTCGCTACCGAGACGTTCAACGAGGAAACCGTACCGGCCATCGGAATGCTGATCAGTTCGTCGCAATGTTCACGGGTCAAACGACGCATACCTTCACCTTCCGCGCCCATCACCAGCGCCATCGGGCCGGTCATTTTGCTTTGATACAGCGTGTGGTCGGCTTCACCCGCCGTGCCCACGATCCAGATATTCATCTCTTGCAGCAAACGCAGGGTACGAGCCAGGTTGGTGACGGTGATCAGTGGGACGTTCTCGGCCGCACCACAGGCCACTTTCTTCGCCGTTGCGTTCAGTTGAGCTGAGCGATCGCGTGGGACGATCACCGCATGGACACCGGCAGCATCGGCACTACGCAGACAAGCCCCCAGGTTATGGGGATCGGTAACGCCGTCCAGCACCAGCAGGAATGGTGTTTCAACGCTTTCCAGCAGCCCAGGCAGATCGTTCTCCTGATATTTCCGCCCTTCACGCACCCGCGCAATAATGCCCTGGTGGACGGCCCCTTCGACCTTCTCATCCAGCCATTGGCGGTTAGCCACCTGGATCACAATACCGGTCGCTTCCAGCTCGGCAATCAAAGGCTGCAAGCGACGATCGTCACGCCCCTTGAGAATAAACACTTCCAGGAAACGTTGTGGATCGTTGTCTAGCAGGGCTTTGACAGCGTGAATACCGTAGATAATTTCGCTCATGATGCTCTTTTAACTGTGCGGCCGGGGGTGACCCGGCCGGGGATAATAACGTGCGGCAGGTTAACCCTGCTCGGCACCTTTCTTCTTGCTGGCACGCTTGGCTTTGGTCGCGGCCGCTATCTTTTTGGTTTTGTCAGACGCTTTTTTGGCTTTCGCCTTCGGATCGGTTTTCGCTTTCGCCTTCGGGTCTGGCTTCACCTTGTCTGCGGGTTTGGCCTTGGCCCCCTCTTTTTTACGGAAGGCGCTGTCTGGCTCAAAGTTGGCAGGCGTCTTGCCGCCACGGCGTTTACGTTGAGCCTGACTACGGCCCGCTCCGGCACCGTCGCGCAGCGTACGCTGGCCGCCATTCTTGGCACGTTCGCGCTCGGTTTTGCCTTCACCACGCGGTTTGCGGGTGCTGGAAACCAGGGCGAAGTCGATCTTGCGTTCGTCCATATGCACGGCCTCAACGCGGATCTCCACCGTATCCCCCAGGCGATAAACCATGCCGGAAGATTCGCCGATCAGACGCTGGCCGATATTATCGTAGCGATAGTAATCGTTATCCAGCGTGGACACGTGTACCAGACCATCGATAAACAGATCGCTCAGGCGGACGAAGAAACCAAAGCCGGTGACGCTGGCAATAACGCCGCTAAACACTTCACCGACGTGATCCTGCATAAAGTCGCACTTCAGCCAGTCCGCCACGTTACGCGTAGCTTCATCGGCACGGCGCTCGGTCATCGAGCAGTGCATACCCAGTTGCAGCATCTCTTCCAGATCGCTGTGCCAGCCTCCGGTTGGCGTCCAACGCTCTTTCTGTTCACCTTGCTCTTTCGCCAGCACGTACTTGATGGCGCGATGCAACGACAGATCCGGGTAACGACGGATCGGCGAAGTAAAGTGGCCATAAGAGGCCAACGCCAGGCCGAAGTGACCACGGTTTTCCGGATCGTAGATCGCCTGTTTCATCGAACGCAGCAGCATGGTTTGCAGCATTTCGCGGTCCGGGCGTTCCGATACTTCGTCCATCAAAGTGGCGTAATCTTTTGGCTGCGGCTTCAGGCCTCCACCCAGGGTCAGGCCCAGTTCGCTCAACACGCTGCGCAATGCGGAAATGTGATCGTCGCTTGGGCGATCGTGCACGCGGAACAGCGCAGGTTCGTTATGCTTCTCAACAAAGCGTGCCGCAGCAACGTTCGCCATGATCATGCACTCTTCGATCAGTTTGTGCGCGTCATTACGTACCGTTGGCTCTACGCGCTCAATACGGCGTTCGGCGTTGAAGATAAACTTGGCTTCTTCGGTTTCGAAGGCGATACCACCGCGTTCGGCACGAGCCTGATCCAGCACTTTATACAGCGCATGCAGCTCCTGCAGGTGTTTGACCAACGGATGATACTGTTCGCGCAGCTCCTGATCGCCCTGCAAGATATGCCAGACCTTGGTGTAGGTTAAGCGCGCATGGGAGCTCATTACCGCTTCGTAGAATTTAAACGAAGACAGACGGCCCGATGCGGAGATCGTCATCTCACTCACCATACACAGGCGGTCGACCTGCGGGTTGAGCGAGCACAGGCCGTTGGAAAGCACTTCCGGCAGCATTGGTACCACTTCCGACGGGAAGTAGACTGAGGTGCCACGGCTACGGGCTTCGTCATCCAACGCCGTGCGAGGGCGCACATAGTAGCTGACATCTGCAATCGCGACCCACAGGCGCCAGCCGCCACCGCGTTTCTTCTCGCAGTACACGGCATCATCGAAATCGCGGGCATCTTCGCCATCAATGGTGACCAGCGGCAGGTGACGCAGATCCACACGCCCTTTCTTGGCGGCCTCCGGCACCTGCTCACTGAGGTCGGCAACCTGCTTCTCCACCTGAGGTGGCCAGGTATGCGGGATCTCATGGGTACGCAATGCGATATCCACCGCCATGCTGGTGCCCATTTTATCGCCCAGGATCTCGACGATTTTGCCCACGGCTTTGGTGCGGCGCGTTGGGCGCTGGGTCAGCTCGACCACCACCATAAAGCCCATCCGCGCTCCGCTGACCGAGTCGGCAGGGATCAGAATATCGAAGCTCAGGCGGCCGTCATCCGGCACCACGAAGCCGGTACCGGCATCGGTGAAGTAGCGACCAACAATCTGGCTGGTTTTAGGCACCAGGACGCGCACGATACGCGCTTCGCGGCGGCCTTTGCGGTCTTCGCCCAGCGGTTGAGCCAACACCACATCACCGTGGATGGCCATTTTCATTTGCTCGGCGGAGAGATAAAGGTCGTCTTTACGCCCTTCAACCCGCAAGAAGCCGAAGCCATCGCGGTGGCCGATCACCGTGCCACGCACCAGGTCCAGACGTTCCGGCAGGGCATAGCACTGGCGGCGGGTAAAGACCAACTGGCCATCACGTTCCATCGCACGCAGGCGACGGCGCAGGGCTTCCAGCGCTTCTTCGCCGGATAAGTTCAGTTCATTGCCCAACTCTTCGCGGCTGGCCGGCGTTTCACGTTTCGCTAAATGGGCCAGAATAAATTCGCGGCTAGGAATTGGGGATTCATATTTTTCTGCTTCTCGTTCCAGGAATGGATCTTGTGACATTGAGGTTCCTCCGTTGTCATCAGCAGGGTGTCGCTGAGCCTTGTCTTCTCAGTAACGCTTTATTCGACAAGCAAAAGCTTGTAGAGCGGTGAATTGTCTTCGACCATGTCGGCCAATGTGTGACTATCCAGCTCCTCAAGGAAATTCTTTACCGCCTGCTGGAGCACTTGCTTCAAACGGCAGGCTGGGGTGATATGACAAAAATCGCTGCTGCAGTTAACTAACGAAAGCGGCTCCAGCGCCCGCACCACGTCGCCAATACGGATGCTCTCAGCCGGTTTACCCAAGCGTATACCGCCGTTTTTACCCCGCACGGCGGTGACAAAGCCTTCACGGCTCAGCTGATTGATAATTTTTACCATATGGTTACGGGAAACCCCGTACACCTCCGTAACCTCAGAGATGCTGGTCATTTTGTCCGCAGGCAATGATGCCATATAGATCAATGCCCGTAGGCCATAGTCAGTAAAACTTGTTAACTGCACGTTTACCTCTGGGTATCTGCCGATTTTCGGCGATTTTCTTTACTATCTTATTGGATGATAAACCAGCCGGAGAGTTCGCAGCTAATTATTTAGCGCATAGGTGACTCTCAACCGGAGCAACGAAGGGATTTTGTGAGGTGAAAACGCCATCGGGGAGGATACATGAGGCAAACAAACCGGGACTTGGCCCGGTTTGTTTGATGACAGTAGGTAAACAGATTATGCGTCGAACGGATCGCGCAGGATCATGGTTTCGCTACGGTCTGGGCCAGTAGAGATGATATCTACCGGTACATCAGTCAGCTCTTCGATGCGTTTGATGTAGTTCAGCGCTGCCTGTGGCAGTTTGCTGTAGTCTTTCACACCAAACGTCGTTTCGCTCCAGCCCGGCATGGTTTCGTAGATTGGCTCGATACCTTCCCAACCTTCAGCAGCCAGCGGCGTGGTGGTCATTTCGCGGCCGTCCGGCATGCGATAGCCCACACAGATCTTCACTTCTTTCAGGCCGTCCAGCACGTCCAGCTTGGTCAGGCAGAAGCCAGACAGGGAGTTGATCTGCACGGCACGGCGAACGGCAACCGCATCCAGCCAGCCGGTACGACGGCGACGGCCAGTGGTAGCACCAAACTCATTACCCTGTTTGCACAGGTATTCGCCGGTTTCGTCGAACAGTTCGGTTGGGAACGGACCTGCACCTACACGGGTAGAATAGGCTTTCACGATGCCCAGCACGTAGTCCACGTAACGTGGGCCAATGCCAGAACCGGTTGCTACGCCACCCGCGGTGGTGTTGGAAGAAGTCACGTACGGATAAGTACCGTGGTCGATATCCAGCAGCGTACCCTGTGCACCTTCGAACATGATCAGATCGCCACGCTTGCGCGCACCGTCCAACAGTTCGGAGACGTCTACTACCATCCCGGTCAGGATATCGGCAATCGACAGCACATAGTCAAGGGTGGCCTGGTAATCGACGGCTTCTACTTTGTAGTAGTTAACCAGTTGGAAGTTATGGTAATCGATGATGTCTTTCAGCTTGGTAGCGAAGGTGGCTTTATCGAACAGGTCACCCACGCGCAGACCGCGACGGGCAACTTTGTCTTCGTAAGCCGGGCCGATACCACGGCCGGTGGTGCCGATGGCTTTGGCGCCACGCGCTTTCTCACGCGCATTATCCAGAGCGACGTGATAAGGCAGGATCAGCGGGCAGGCTTCAGACAGCAACAGACGTTCGCGTACCGGGATGCCGCGCGCTTCGAGTTCACCCATTTCCTTCATCAACGCGTCTGGCGCCAGAACCACACCGTTGCCGATGACGCTGGTCACGTTTTCACGCAGGATGCCTGAAGGAATTAAATGAAGAACGGTTTTTTCACCGTTGATAACCAGAGTGTGGCCAGCGTTATGGCCACCTTGGTAGCGCACAACATATTGAGCCCGTTCAGTCAGCAGGTCTACGACCTTACCCTTACCTTCGTCACCCCATTGGGTGCCCAGTACGACGACGTTCTTACCCATTTTAAAATCACCAGGTTGCTTAAAAATGGATTCTACCACCCTAATTCTTCAGTTTCAGCACTTTTAGCATACGATTGCGTACTTTTTCGGCTAAACTTTAAACCCCCGTGTGTGCACGCAACATGTAGTAGATCACACAGCCTGCAACCACTAATCCCCCACCAAAACGCCGCAGCGTAGCATCGGGTAGTTGCGACATTGTCTGAACCATTTTACGCCAAGCCTGTGGGAACAGCATCGGCCCCAGCCCTTCCAGCACCAAAACCAACCCAAGCGCCAGCCAGATTGTCGAATTCATCCTTCCCCCAAAAAAAGAAAGGCCCGCGTTTAAACGGGCCTTGGTTCTACCCCAGCTGTTTCAAACCATGGCCTGAAAGCTATCGGGGATCGTCATCATGCTGACGTTATCTGTTGCGCGTCGCAACCGGCGACTTCATGTAGCGGAAGAAATCGCTGTCCGGGCTCAGCACCAACACGTCCTGGTTACCTTCACCGAAGCTGGTTTCATAAGCACGCAGGCTACGGATGAAAGCATAGAAATCCGGATCCTGACTGAAGGCATCGGCAAACAGTTTAGCTGCTTCCGCATCGCCCGTACCGCGGGTAATACGTGCCTGACGTTCGGCTTCCGCGATGGTACGGGTCACTTCGTAGTCGGCAGTAGCCTTGAGCTTCTCAGCTTCTTCCTTACCTTGTGAACGGTGACGACGGGCTACCGCCTCACGCTCTGCACGCATGCGCTGGAAGATCGCGTCGGACACTTCCGCAGGCAGGTTGATCTGCTTGATACGGACGTCGACCACTTCAATACCCAGTGCTGCCATGCTGTTCGGGTTAACCGCTGGCTGTTTGCCAGTGGTTTCACGCTCAACACGGGCTGCGGCAGAAGCGATAGCGTCATCGGCTTCGGTAGCGGCGGCCTCTTCGCCGTCACCCACGGTACCGGTGTTCAGCGCATCACGCACGTCAGCCATCAGACGGCCACGGGAGTCGGTCACGATATCACGCACATCCAAACGGCCAATCTCGGAACGCAGACGGTCGTTAAACTTGCGTTTCAGCAGCAGTTCCGCCTGAGAAACGTCACCACCACCAGTGGCCAGATAGTAGCGGCTGAAATCACTGATACGCCATTTCAGGTAGGAGTCGACGATCAGGTCTTTCTTCTCGCTGGTCACGAAGCGATCGGCCTGGTTGTCCATGGTCTGGATACGAGCATCCAGCATTTTCACGGTTTCAATAAACGGGATCTTGAAGTGCAGACCCGGTGCATAAACCAGCGGTTTGTTTTCGCTGTCGCGCAGGACTTTACTGAAACGCAGCACGATGCCGCGCTCGCCTTCCTGAACCACAAACATTGAGGCGTAAAGGGCTACCAACACCACCGCGAGGATAACTATGAAAGACTTACGCATTGATTATTCTCTCCCTACGCGTGTGTTGTCGCTACGCTGCGCATTAGCCCGGCGTTGGTCCATGATGGAACCACTGCTGGAACTGTTGGTGCTCGCCTCCGATGAAGAAGTCGAGGCTGGCGCAGGGGCGAGAAGGTTCTGCCCGGCATCTTTGCTGCCTTCGCTTGCCGACTTACCGGCACCGCGCAGCATCTGATCCAGTGGCAGCACCATCAGATTGTTATTGCCTTTATTGTCTGCCACCAACACCTTACGGGTGTGGCTCAGCACTTTTTCCATGGTTTCGAGGTACAGACGCTCACGGGTAATTTCCGGTGCGGCTTTGTACTCCGGCAACAGCTTGGCGAAACGAGCAACCTCACCCTGGGCTTCCAGAACGGTCTGGGCCTGGTAGGCGCGCGCATTTTCCAGCAGGCGCTGTGCAGCACCGTTGGCACGCGGCTGGACTTCGTTGGCGTAAGCTTCTGCTTCACGAATGGATTGCTGCTCGTTCTCACGTGCGGCGATCGCATCATCAAACGCGGCTTTCACCTCTTCCGGCGGACGTGCAGCCTGGAAGTTGACGTCCAGCAGAGTGATACCCATTTTGTACGGACGGATGGTATCTTCCAGTACACGCTGAGTGTCGCTACGGACGATGGTACGGCCTTCGGTCAGGATCTTGTCCATGGTGTATTTACCGATAACACCACGCAATGCGCTGTCTGTCGCCTGTCTCAGGCTGTCGTTGGCATCGGTTACGCTGAACAGATAGGCTGCCGGATCGGAAACGCGGTACTGCACGTTCATCTCGACACGCACCACGTTCTCATCGGAAGTCAGCATCACACCGGACGCGGACAGGTCACGGACCGACTCCACGTTAACCGGGCGAACCTGATCGATAAACGTCGGTTTCCAGTTCAGACCTGGCTGCACCAGATGGCTGAATTTACCAAAGCGAGTGACTACACCACGCTCGGCTTCTTTGATGGTATAGAAACCGCTGGCGGCCCAGATCACCACCACCGCAACCGCAGCGATGCCGACAATCTTGCCACTGAATCCCGGCCCGATTGACCCCGTGCCACCGCCGTTATTGCCGTTGGAGCCTTTGCCACCGCCGGTCAGGCTGCTCAATTTCTTGCTCAGCTTGCGGAAGATATCGTCTAAATCCGGTGGCCCTTGATCGCGACCGCCTTTATTGTTACCGCCAGAGTTGCCGCCATTATTATTGCTGCTCCCCCACGGGTCGCGGTCCTGTCCGTTATTACCGGGCTGATTCCACGCCATGTTTTAGCTCCATTATTCTGTGATTGGGTACTTCAGGCTAATGCTTAGCCCACTCTTCTATTGAGCGGGCACACAAATGTAACAGGATATGATCATACGATAAAGTTAATCAGTTCCTGTTCCTGCTTGCAGAGGCGACGCCACTCCACGATCGGCATACGCACCACCACGCCGATACTGCCGTCCTCTTCATTCCACTCTTTTTCGATCGCCTGAAGCTGGTAGAAACGGCTACGAAGACGGCCTGCCTGTGGCGGTAAGCGCAGCTCAAAATGCGCGATTTCCCCCGATAAGCGCTCCGTCAACGCCTGAAATAGCAACGGGATACCTTCACCGCTGGCGGCGGACAGCCACACTCGGATCGGTAAATTTTCCTCGTTGCGATCGATACGCGGGACAAAATCATCCAGCATATCTATTTTGTTCATCACTAACAGTGTAGGGATCTCATCCGACTCAATCTCTGCCAACACGGAGTTCACCGCTTCAATGTTTTCATCCACCCGGGTATCCGCAGCGTCGATCACATGTAACAACAGAGAGGCCTGGCGCGTCTCTTGCAGTGTCGCTTTGAACGCGGCAACAAGATCGTGCGGCAAGTGCCGGATAAAGCCTACGGTATCCGCCAACACGGTATCGCCTACGTCCGCCACGTCAATACGCCGCAGGGTAGGATCCAGGGTGGCAAATAGCTGGTCCGCCACATACACTCCGGCAGACGTAATTCGGTTAAACAGGGTTGATTTGCCTGCGTTGGTGTAACCCACCAGCGATACGGTTGGCACATCGGCACGGGTCCGCGCTCGTCGCCCTTGATCGCGCTGCTTCTCTACGCGCTCAAGGCGGCGCAGAATCAGACTGATGCGATCGCGTAGCAGACGACGGTCAGTTTCTAACTGAGTCTCCCCCGGCCCGCGTAGGCCAATCCCCCCTTTCTGACGTTCAAGGTGAGTCCAACCACGAACCAGACGAGTGGCAATATGACGCAATTGCGCCAACTCTACCTGCAGCTTACCTTCATGGGTACGGGCACGCTGGGCAAAGATGTCGAGAATCAACCCGGTGCGATCGATCACCCGGCATTCACACAGGCGTTCGAGATTTCTCTCCTGCGCTGCGGAAAGGGCGTGATCAAACAGGACAACAGACGCGCCGCTGGCTTTCACCGCATCTGCAATTTCTTCGGCCTTTCCTTCACCGACAAAGTATTTTGGGTGAGGTGCTTTGCGGCTACCAGTAACCACTTGCAAAGCCTCAACGCCCGCAGAGGACACCAGCGATTCGAACTCACTGAGATCTTCTGTATCTTTGTCTTGCGAGAAATAGATATGAACCAGGACGGCCTGCTCACCGGCTTCATAACGGTCAAACAAGCGTGCAACCTCTCAAACGGAACAAAACCGCGAGTTTGGGGGACATAAACAGCACTGCGCTGCTTATGCTCCCCGTCATGGTTGACTCGCAACGCGCTTTATTCAGCGTCATCGCTTTCCTGCTGCGGCTGTTGCGGCGCAGACGGGTTGTTACCATGGTGATAATTGCTGGTGCCGCCGCTGCTCGGGGTGTTGCTGTGGTGCGATACCGGGCGCGATGGAACAACGGTAGAGATAGCGTGCTTATAAACCATCTGGCTCACCGTGTTCTTCAACAGGATGACAAACTGGTCAAAAGACTCAATCTGGCCTTGCAGCTTAATACCATTGACCAAATAAATAGAAACCGGAACACGTTCACGACGCAATGCGTTCAGGAACGGATCTTGCAAAGATTGCCCCTTAGCCATTCTATCTTTTCCTTATTTGTTTGTTGTTTTTAACCAAGAACCTGTCGGCTCAAAATAAACGACCTAAAAAATTTGCGCGCTGAATACTCATCAATTGTACACAATCACTCAACCTATGCACTAACAACCTGTGTTACCGAGTCTAAAGCCTCTCCCGGCTTTTCACTGTCCAACCACCGAGCCGACTCCCAACCCCGTAACCAGGTCATCTGGCGTTTGGCCAACTGACGTGTTGCGCAAATACCTCGAAAAACCATCTCATCGTAACTAATCTCGCCAGAAAAATATGACCACATCTGGCGATAACCGACACAGCGAATGGAAGGCAAATCCGTATGCAAATCACCCCGTGCAAAAAGTGCACGCGCTTCCGCCTCAAAACCCGCCGCCAACATCTGATTGAACCGCAGCTCGATACGTTGATGCAACAACTCCCGGCTGACTGGCGCTATCGCAAATTGGTGAACATGATACGGTAACGATTCACCCGAAATTTTAGTCAGTTCAGTTAAAGTTTTACCCGAAATCAAAAAAACTTCCAGTGCTCTGGAGAGTCTCTGTGGATCATTCGGATGAATACGTAAGGCCGCAACCGGGTCTATCGCCTGCAATTGGCGGTGCAAAGCCTCCCAACCAAGCTCCGCCGCCTGCTGCTCAATCCGCTCGCGTACTGCGGGATCGGCAGAGGGTAATGGCGATAACCCTTCCAGTAACGCCTTAAAATAAAGCATTGTGCCCCCCACCAACAGCGGAATACGTCCGGTGGCAGTAATATCAGCCATTTCCCGCAACGCATCGGCACGAAAATCGGCCGCCGAGTACGCTTGCGCAGGATCGCGGATATCAATCAACCGGTGTGGTGCCTGGGCAAGCTCTTCCGCCGAAGGCTTGGCGGTTCCAATATCCATACCGCGATAAATCAGGGCGGAATCGACACTGATCAGTTCGACGGGCAAGCGCTCACGCAGCGCCATCGCCAAGGCGGTTTTGCCTGAGGCCGTTGGCCCCATGATAAAAATGGCTGGGGGACGAGAGTTCATTTCAATTTCAGTCATGCTTAAGCGCTGCCAATGCAGCCTGCAAATCAACGGGTTGTAAAAGAGCGGCAGGAGGGGATTTGACCAGTTGCGGGCAAAGTCGTTCAACTTCTGTCAACAATTGTATCGCTTGCGAGCTGTTCCACACTTCGTGTTCGCTGCCTAATTGGCTGGCGATCCAGATGGATAGCACCGTTGGCGACATCTCCTGATGTTCAGCCAGATAGCCTAACAGCTCGGGTATCAACTTTTGTAAATTTTGTTGGCGTAATGGTAAAGGTACTGCGCGCAACGTCACACGACCGTGATCGGATTGCAGCTCCA
This sequence comes from Serratia sp. N21D137, assembly GCF_047530005.1. Taxonomy (NCBI): domain Bacteria; kingdom Pseudomonadati; phylum Pseudomonadota; class Gammaproteobacteria; order Enterobacterales; family Yersiniaceae; genus Serratia; species Serratia sp. N21D137. The sequence continues at coordinate 16,411 of NZ_JBLJAJ010000038.1, read as the reverse complement.
ACCCCATTTTGACCAGCAGTGCCTGATGTTGCACGCAGGCGGCCGCTTCATTTTTATTCAACGTCAGCTTAATCGGGATCAGCAGCGGCTGCGGCCGTAATCCCTCTTCCGGCGGGCAAAGCTGCGCCTGACGCAGCCAACGTTCGGCCATGGTCAGATTCAGTAACGCCAACTGCTGACGCTGTTCAACCAGCGCATAGCTCGGCGGGCAAATCATCAGAACGCGGCCAAAACTGTGCTGACTACCAGCGAGCGGGGTTTCCTGCACGGCGTTAACCGGCGGGAACAGCGGCTGTTTTACCGTATCTGCTGGCGGTGTCGCCTGCAACAGCTTGCCATACAGCTCGCCTTCACGCTTTTGGTAACCCGCACCGGCCTGATAGGCTGGCTGCGGGGCTCGTTCACGGGCAGCGGAGGGCTCTGCAGGCTGATGTTCACGCTGTGGCGCAGGCTGGGAGAAGTGGTTGCCACCGGCAGCAACGCGGTTCTCCGGCTGCCAGACGGGAGCCTCCTGCGCAGCGGACTCTTCAGCCAATGGCAGCGCGACATTACCCGCCTGCTGCAACACCGTGGTAACCGCCTGGTAGATAAAATCATGTACCAGCCGAGCCTGATGAAAACGCACCTCATGCTTGGCCGGATGAACGTTGACATCTACCTGATGCGGATCCACTTCCAGATACAGCACATAGGCAGGCAGTTGATCGTCTTTCAACTGATCCTGATACGCCTGACGAATGGCATGATTAATCAGCCGATCGCGCATCATCCGGCTGTTGACGTAGCAATACTGCATTTCGCCAAGCTGGCGTGCCCCTTGCGGATCCGCCACCCAGCCGCGGATGCTGAGATCGCCATGCTGCCAGGAAATCGCCAACGCATGCTGCAAGAAGGCCGGGCCACAAATGCTGGCCAGACGCCGCTCATGCTGGCTTTCTTCTTTTGCCGCGCGGTACTGACGCATCAGCTTGCCGTTATGGCTGAGGTTGATCGCCACATCGAAACGCGCCAGCGCAATGCGCCGCACTACTTCGTCGATATGGCCAAATTCGGTTTTTTCGGTGCGCATGAATTTGCGCCGTGCGGGGGTGTTGTAAAACAGATCGAGTACTTCGAGCGTGCTGCCCACCGGATGAGCTGCCGGTTTGACGGTGACCGCCTGATCGCGCCCTTCCGCGTAGGCTTGCCAGGCTTCGCTCTGTTCCGCCGTGCGTGAAGTCAACATCAGGCGTGACACCGAGCTGATACTGGCCAAGGCTTCGCCGCGAAAGCCCAGGCTGACTATGGCCTCCAGATCGTCAAGCGTACTGATTTTACTGGTGGCATGGCGCGCCAGGGCCAAGGCCAAGTCGGCTTTGGCAATGCCGCAGCCGTTATCACGGATACGGATCAGTTTGGCCCCGCCGCGTTCGATATCAATATCAATCCGCGTTGCCCCGGCATCCAGGCTGTTTTCTACCAGCTCTTTCACTACCGACGCAGGCCGTTCGACCACTTCTCCGGCGGCAATCTGGTTGGCTAGCTGTGGCGGTAACACCTGGATAGGCATGGGGCTCCCTCTGTTGTTGGCATCAGGCCTACGGAATGATCAGCGTCCGATCCAGCGGCGCAACATCCGACTTTAATTTGTTAACCCGTTTAAGCTCGCTGACGCTGACGCCATATTTCACGGCGATGGATGACAGCGTATCACCGCGAGCCACCTTATGTTTGCTCGGTTTAGCGCTTTTTGCCTTGGACTTGGCCTGAGCCGGTGCTGCCGCCGTTTTCCCGGCAGGAACCTTCAGACGCTGGCCAACCCAGACGCCATCTTTTTTCAGTTTGTTCAGCTCACGTAGCGCCGCCATGCTGGTGCCATAACTATCGGCAATGCCGGAAAGCGTTTCCGCCCGCTTCACCACATGGATCTGCGTTTTTCCTACGCTGGCGCTGCTTCTGGCCGGGCTGGTCACCGGCTCAGGCTGTCTGAGATCGTCTGTCGTGGAGTTAACCGCCGCTGCGACGTCCAGCGGGCGGTTTTCCACCTTTGGGTCGGCTTGTAGCGGATGCGCCAGGAAATAACTGCGCAGGCCATTGTGGATCGCCCGTGCAATTTTATCCTGATATGCGCTACTGCCCAGCAGTCGCTCCTCCGTGCTATTACTGATAAACCCGGTTTCCACCAGTAAAGATGGAATATCCGGTGAACGCAGCACTCCCAGGCTGGCGTGTTCCGGACGGCGTTTGTGCAATGAACCTACGACCTGTAACTGCTGTAATACCTTGACGGCTACGTCATAACCGACGCGCTGCGAATGACCGAACTGCAGATCCAGCACCGCCTGACTCAGATAAGGGTCGGCCTGGCTATTGGCCAACAGATCGCCCGCACCGCCCAGCAGTTCGGACTGTTTCTCGTGCTGTTCCAACCAACCGGCCATCTCGCTGTTAGCCCGGCGATTGGACAATACCCAAACCGAAGCCCCTTTGGCGCTACGATTCGGCGCGGCATCCGCGTGGATGGACACCAACACGTTGGCCCCCTGCTTGCGCGCCACATCAGAACGGCCCATCACCGAAATAAAGTAATCCCCGTTACGCGTCATCACCGCTTTGAACATCGGATCGGCATCCAACAACGCACGCAGACGATGCGCGATAGCAATGGTGACGTTTTTCTCTTTCAGACCGTTTGGCCCGATAGCGCCAGGATCCTGTCCACCATGGCCGGCGTCGATCGCCACCACCACCCGATCGCCAGAACCGGCGGACACCCGGCTGCTACGTGGGGTAATGCTGGTTGCCGTGCCTGATACCGCAGCCGACTTCGGAGTAAATGGATTGGCGCTACTTGACGTGACTGGCGCCTTACGCACTGGCTCACTCACCACCGGCACAGGCACAGGAACTGGTGCCTTACGAACGGTGTTAGTCGCCGTCCTGGCTTCTGAGGTGATGGTGAAGACGACGATGTAACTGTTACCCTCTTGACGCGTCGCTACACGGGTTTTGGCACGTTGGGTTAAATCAAACACCAAGCGTACGCTTTGCGCATTTTTCGGCTGACTGGAACGAATTCTTTTTACCAGGTTCTGGCCGCTGAAGTTCAACGGTAGGCCGCCCACCTTGCCAGTTTGGGTAACGTCCAGCACCACCCGATCCGGGCCATGTAACGTGGCGAAGGTATACTCCGGAGGGCCAGTAAAGCTCACTGACACCGTGGCTTCACGCTGAGCATTGGTCACTTTGACGTCGGAGAGGGACGATGCCGCCCAGGCACCAAACGGCCCCAGCAGCGCAAGCAAGGCAATTACAGCAAATCTTCTTAACCCATACATCATTGCTGCGTCATCCTTGTTGCCTCTGGATACTTTCTAATAAGTGTTCGCCATAGGCGGAAACCGCCTGGAGCTTCGCCTGACGCCCTTCGTCTTGGTAACTGAGATGCAGTTCCAGATCGGGCTCGGGCAGCACGCCGGTACCCTGCTGCGGCCACTCCACCAGGCAAATCGAGTCCTGGGCAAAATAGTCGCGGATACCCATAAATTCGAGTTCTTCCGGATCGGCCAAGCGATAAAGATCAAAGTGATAGACCGCCAGCGGTTGCAGCGCATAAGGTTCCACCAGCGTATAGGTTGGGCTTTTCACATTGCCCTGATGGCCTAACGCCTGCAGAAAGCCGCGGCTGAAGGTGGTTTTACCGGCACCCAAATCCCCATAAAGATAAATCACGCTGGCACGATCGCATGCCTGGGCCAAGACGGCCCCCAGTGCGACTGTGGCTGCCTCATCCGGCAGCGGTAAAACGAGTTCTTTCATTCGATAATGTCTATTTTGCCAACTCAGGGTTAACGTAATAAGGGATCACCGCCAGCAGATCGGTGGCCAGTAATCCCCTTGTTCCTTGTTTTGCAGCAACCTGATCTGCCGCTGCGCCGTGCACTACGCAGCCCGCGCAGGCAGCATCATACAGCGGTAGCTTTTGCGCCAGCAAACCGCCAATGATACCCGACAGCACATCTCCCATGCCACCGGATGCCATGCCAGCATTGCCAACGTCGGCGATCGCCACCTGTCCATGCTCATCGGCGATCAAGGTACCTGCGCCTTTCAGCACCACAACGCCGCCGTATTGCGCGACCAACCTGCGGGTTGCAAGTAAGCGATCACTCTCAATATCAGCGGTGCGGCAGCTCAATAATCGCGCGGCTTCACCAGGATGCGGGGTAATAATACGATTCTGACGCTTCTCGGGGTGTAATGCCAGTAAGTTAAGCGCATCAGCGTCCCATAATGTTGGTTTATCACTGGCTTGCAGCTGTTGCAACGCGTTGCGGCCCCAATCGCCCTGGCCAAGCCCCGGGCCAATCACGACCACATCGGCCCAGTCCAGCGCCTGTTGCAGGATATCATTACTCAGGCGTTGCACCATCAACTCAGGCCGGGCGGTCAGCAGCGGCCCAATGTTCTCACTGTGAGTAAGCACTCGCACTAGTCCAGCCCCAGCACGCAGTGCGGCTTCTGCTGCCATGCGGATGGCTCCGCCAAAACCGTGATCGCCCCCCACCAGCAGTAAACGACCATGCTCCCCTTTATGAGAACAAGGGCGGCGAGGCTTCAGCCATCTACCCAAATCGTCAGCCGTAAGACGCTCGATTTGCAGGGACTGTGTTGCCAGCCAATCCGCTAATCCTAGCGTACTGTAATGCAGTTGCCCCACCCAATCACGCGCCTGCCCGGTCAGCAACCCTGGTTTGAGTGCAATAAAAGTCAGCGTAAGGGCCGCACGGATCGAGACTCCCGGCACGGCTCCGCTTTCAGCCAGCAGGCCAGAAGGGATATCCAGAGCAACCACTGGCGCCTCGGCTCGGTTGGCCGTTTCGATCAGGGCATCATAGGGCGCTCTGGGGGCCGCCCCCAATCCGGTGCCTAATAAACCATCAATGATGAGATCGACATCCTCTGGCCAGCGGCTGGTCGCGGGCAGGACTTCTCCGCCACTTGCCAACCAGGCTTGCCGGGCGTTGGCAGCCTCTGGTGGCAATGGACGAACGCCTTCGCAGGCAATCAGCGTCACCTTGATACCCGCCGCACGGGCCAGACGAGCAACCACGTAACCATCGCCACCGTTATTGCCATGCCCACACAGCACCAGCCAATGCCTGCTGGCCGGATACCGGTCGCACGCCAGCTGGTAAGCCGCCGCACCGGCACGCTCCATTAACGAATACAAGGAGAGACCCAGCGTTGCGGCAGCAGCAGGTTCTGCCTGGCGGATCCAGTCTGCAGACCAAACAGAGTGTGGTAAACTGGAACAGTATTGTTTCTCACTATGGCCCGTCATGACACACCCCCTCGATCTCGATCAACTAGCCCAACATATCAAGCAATGGGGGCAATCGCTAGGATTCCAGCAGGTGGGGATCTGCGATACCGATCTCAGCGCGGAAGAACCCCGATTGCAGGCGTGGCTGGATAAGCAATACCACGGCGAGATGGAGTGGATGGCACGTCACGGCATGATGCGCGCGCGGCCACATGAATTATTACCCGGCACACTGCGGGTGATCAGCGTGCGCATGAACTATCTCCCCGCGAAAGCCGCGTTCGCCAGTACGTTAAAAAACCCGCAGCTGGGCTACGTTAGCCGTTATGCGCTGGGGCGTGATTATCACAAGCTACTGCGCCAGCGGCTAAAAAAACTCGGCGATCAAATCCAGGCTTACTGCGGTGAACTGAATTTCCGGCCCTTTGTGGACTCGGCCCCCATCATGGAGCGAGCCTTGGCCTCAAAAGCCGGCATTGGCTGGGTTGGTAAACACTCACTGATCCTCAACCGCGACGCCGGTTCCTGGTTTTTCCTGGGCGAGTTGTTAATCGATCTGCCCCTGCCGGTGGATAAGCCGCAGGAAGAGCAGTGTGGCCGCTGTGTCGCCTGCATTACCACTTGCCCCACCGGTGCGATAGTAGCCCCTTACACCGTCGATGCCCGGCGCTGCATCTCTTACCTGACTATCGAGCTGGAAGGGGCTATTCCAGAAGAATTCCGCTCTCTGATGGGCAATAGAATCTACGGCTGCGACGATTGCCAGCTCATTTGCCCGTGGAACCGCTTCTCGCAGTTGACGGATGAAGACGATTTCAGCCCCCGTGCTGCGCTGCATGCCCCGCAACTGATCGAGCTGTTTGGCTGGAATGAGGAGAAGTTTCTCCGTATCACCGAAGGCTCTGCCATCCGACGTATCGGCCATTTGCGCTGGTTACGCAATATCGCGGTAGCGCTCGGCAACGCCCCTTATCTGGATCAGATCGTTATCAGCTTGCAGACCCGGCAGGGTCAGGATCCGATGCTGGACGAGCATATCAGTTGGGCACTGGCTCAACAGCTTGCACGCCGTGAGGCCCTGGCGGTTGAGGTGCAGACGATGCAGAAAAAACGTTTAATTCGGGCGGTCGAGAAAGGATTACCGAGGGATGCCTAGAAAACCCTCAGACTCTCCCTGTGGATTTGTGCATAAAAATAAAAATGCGTTGTCTTTCAAGCGTCACAAAAAGAGCAAGTGATCGAGATAACGTTTTATAAGAAATAAATATTGATAATTATCAACAAGATATGATTTTCATTTGTGAGGCGTTGCAATTTTGCACAGAAGGTATTATGTACAGAAACTGTGGATAACTCTGTTCACAATCTATTTTCTGAGTAGGTATAACTGAAAGAAAGTCACACCGGAAGCGGCGTAGGATTAAATGTAAACTGGAGATAAATTTGGAGCGGGAAACGAGACTCGAACTCGCGACCCCGACCTTGGCAAGGTCGTGCTCTACCAACTGAGCTATTCCCGCATTGATATGCTTGAAGCATCCGGCCAACAATGAACAACATGGCCTTTGAAATTTTTGGAGCGGGAAACGAGACTCGAACTCGCGACCCCGACCTTGGCAAGGTCGTGCTCTACCAACTGAGCTATTCCCGCGTCGCATGGGTGTTACTTTAACTACTTTTTCTTCATCATGCTACATCAGCAGCATTTTTGAAGTTGGAGCGGGAAACGAGACTCGAACTCGCGACCCCGACCTTGGCAAGGTCGTGCTCTACCAACTGAGCTATTCCCGCCCGGCGTAACGATGGTGAATGAAACGAAATTCTTCATCGGTACGGGGTGCGCATTATACGAGAAATCCTTTTCGCCGCAAGCCCCTGAAAGCAAAAAAACGCGAATTTTGTCTGATTGCTGCTTTAAGCACCGAAATGGTGGATTTTCGTGCCGGGATAGGCAAAAACCTGTTTTGCGGGCGACCAAGGTCAGGATTTGGTCTCTCATCACGGTGAACAACCAATGGTCCGAATCACAGCGACTTGCGCTTGGAGAAATAATGGGCGGGAGAATCGCCGAAACACCGTCTAAACATCGCAATAAAGTTGCTGGGGGTCGCGTACCCCAAGGCATCCGCAATACTGCTCACAGGCATACCATTTGCCAACATTTCCAACGCGTGAGACAACCTTGCCTGTTGACGCCATTGTGCAAAGCTGTTGCCCGTCTCGGCCATAAACAATCGCGATAGGGTGCTGGGGGAAAGCCCTCCCCAAGCCGCCCAGGCTTGCAAGGTCCTGGTGTTATCAGGCTCGGCGAGGATCGCATTGGTGATCCGTAACAAGCGCCGGTCGGTAGGCATTCTCAAATGCAGCGGCTGATGGGGCGAACGCCGGATTTCATCCAACAACACCGCAATCATCCGCTCCTGTTCAACCTGCAAAGTCTCTTCAAACGACCAGGACACCGCACGGCGTACTAGCGCATTCATCAACTCACTGATGCCAATCACGCAGGGTTGGTCGGGCAAGTCTTTGCTCGCATCAGGCGTAATCAGCACCGTCCAGCCGCTCATGACGCCGCTGATGCTGACCTTGTGCGGCTCGTGTGAGGGTATCCAGCCAGCGCGGTTCGGGGGTAACAGCCAGGATCCCTGCTTGGTGCGAACATGCAACAAGCCGTTCTCCACGCAGAACAACTGCCCCCGCAAATGATGGTGCCAATCGTATTCGCGCGTCCCCAGACAAAACTCAAGCCCCGGATCGTCTTCACCCCACATAGCGATGAGTGAAGGGCCATCGGCTCGTTCACTGAGGTCGGAGGGATGGTTGGCAAGCACCGCTACCGTCATGATTGTTTCTCATTGTTTTTAGCCTAAATAACGTTACCCAACTTTTCGTCAATTGTCCATTATTCATACATTCTCCGCTCATTGACCAACCAGAGGCCCCTAATGAATGACGTTAAGACCCCTTCCCCCACCCCTGCCAAAAGTAAACGCCCTTGGCTGCTGTATTTACTGGGGGCAGCCTGTCTGCTTGCCGCTATTCTCTGGGGGGGATGGTATGGCATGTATGGCCGCTGGTATGCCAGCACCGATAACGCCTATGTTCAGGGTGATGTCGTACAGATCACGCCACAGTTTCATGGCACCGTGGTCTCCATCAACGCCGATGATGGTGAATTGGTGTTCGCTGGCGATACGCTGGTTGTGCTCGATCCTGGTGACAGCCAACTGGCACTGGACAATGCCAAGGCCCATCTGGCCAACGTGGTGCGCAAAGTACGTGGTTTGTATAGTGCGGTCAGCGGTGCCAAGGCCGAAATCGCTGTCCGCCAGGCCACGCTGGACAAAGCACGCGCCGATTACCAACGACGCCGCGCACTCACCCTTTCTCATGCCATCTCCAAAGAGGAGTTAGCCCATGCCAACAACGCTTTTCTGGAGGCACAGAGCGCGCTGGACGCTATCGAGCAACAGTACCAGCAAACTCTCTCATTAGTTGATAACACCAGCCTGACTTCGCACCCAGAAGTACTGGCAGCGATAGCGGCATTGCGTGTCGCTTACCTCGATCGCTCACGCACCACCATCGTCTCCCCGGTCACAGGGTATGTCGCCAAACGCAAGGTGCAGTTGGGACAGCGGGTACAGCCAGGCGAAGCGCTGATGGCCGTCGTGCCGCTGGATAAAGTCTGGGTCGAGGCTAATTTCACTGAAGCTCAACTGCGTGATATTCGCATCGATCAGCCAGTAGAGATCTATGCCGATGTCTATGGCAAAACCATACGCTATAACGGCCAAGTTCAGAACCTGGGTATTGGAACCGGTGCCGCATTCGCGCTGCTGCCAGCACAAAATGCAACGGGGAATTGGATCAAGATCGTTCAGCGTGTACCGGTACGGATCTCCCTCACTCAGCCCGAGCAACTCATTAGCCACCCGCTACGCATTGGCTTGTCCATGCAGGTCAATGTGGATCTGCATGACCGTAGCGGTGCGTTATTAGCTCAACGCTCGCCAGAGCCCTTGCTGGCGACAGATGTCTATCTTGATCAACTGAGTCAATCAGACGCCTTGATCGAACAGATCGTTAAGGCCAACGGAGGGGACATATGAGCTCCGCTATCCCTGCCCAGGATTTCCGTCCGCCCAGCGTCAACTGGACCACCTTTGGCCTGGCTCTGGCGGTATTTATGTACGTGCTTGATGGCACTATCGCCAACGTGTCCTTGCCGACCATCGCCGGTAATCTGGGAGCCAGCAGTAGCCAGAGCGCCTGGGTGATCACCAGTTTTGCCGCCAGCAACGCGATTGCCTTGCCACTCACCGGTTTTCTGGTACGTCGTGTTGGCCAACTGCGGCTGTTTCTCTGGTCAATGGGATTGTTCACTGCCGCTTCATTAGCGTGCGGAATGGCCATCAATATGGAAATGTTAATTCTCTGTCGCGTGTTACAAGGAGCGGTGGCCGGGCCACTGATCCCGACGACCCAAGCGCTGATGTTGTCGATTTATCCGCCGGAAAAACGGGGTTATGCGCTGTCGATGATCGCCATGGTCACCGTGGTCGCTCCGGTTGCAGGCCCTTTGCTCGGCGGGTGGATCACCGATTATTACTCCTGGCGCTGGACCTTCCTGATCAATATTCCCGTCGGCATTTTTGCCTGCACGCTGGTTGCCAGCCAAATGCATGGTCGCCCCGAGAGCACCCAGCGTGCCAAGGTGGATCGAGTTGGCCTAGTCGCGTTGATCCTGGGGGTTGGAGCACTCCAGATCTTGCTGGATAAAGGCAACGAAGAGGATTGGTTCAACTCTACCCAGATCGTCGTGCTGGCTATCGTTGCCGTGGTCAGCTTACTGTTTTTTGTGATCTGGGAACTGACCGACTCACAGCCGATCGTCAATTTGCAGCTATTTCGTCATCGCAATTTCCGGGTGGGTACGCTTGCGCTGATCGGTGCCTATTCCGCGTTTTACGCAACCAACGTCATCATGCCACTTTGGCTACAGCGCACCTTGGGCTACACCCCCATCTGGGCGGGGTTGGCTGTCGCTCCCATGGGGATCTTGCCGCTGCTACTGATGCCCTTTATGGGCAAATATGCGCCGCGTTTCAACATGCGCTGGCTGGTGTGCGGGGCTTTCATCCTGCTAGCTACGGCCTCTTACCTGCGCTCAGGCTTTGTCATTGAGATTGATTTCCAGCATATCGCGCTGATCCAACTGTTACAGGGGTTGGGGCTGGCCCTGTTTATCATGCCGATCAACGCCATCCTGCTCTCCGACCTCAAGCCAGACGAGATCGCGGCTGGCTCAGGGCTGGCCACTTTTATGCGTACGCTGGGTGCCAGCCTGGCGGTCTCCATCACCACCCTGATGTGGGATCGCCGTGCGATTTCCCATCACGCCCAATTAGGCGAGTCCCTGACGGCCTACGATCAAGATACTCACCAGGCGGTCGCGACTTTAGGGCAGGGCCAGGCGCAGCTAGGCTATGAACGGCTGAATAGCCTGCTCTCCGAGCAGGCCACACAGATCGCCTTCAATGATATTTCTTATGCGCTGGCTGGCGTATTTCTGTTAGCCATCGTGCTGGTTTGGTTTGCCAAACCGCCTTTTGTGCCTAAAGCCAAAGCATAGTCATCATCCCATTCACCTTAATAGACAGAGGAATCACCATGACACTGAGTTCACAACGCTTTACCGTCTACGACATTCGACAATTCCCTTTGGTGATCATGCGTAACCAGGCCATCGTGCCTGGTTACACCAAACGATGGGAAGAGGAACTCAATAGCCTGATCGCTCAAGCTCTCCCCTTCGTGATCGTTTTCCCCCCCAATCGCCCTAAAGAAGAAAGCAATGACGATCGCAAATGCCGTATGCGCTGGTTCAAAGCGAACAAGGAAAAGTTTGGCAGCATCTGCCGCGCCCTGATTAGCGTCGAACCTGATGCTAAAGAGCGTGAACAACAAATGGCTCATGCCAAAGAAATGATGAAGTTTTTCGGCACCCCGCTGGCAACAGCGGCAACCCTGGAAGAGGCGCTGACATTAGGTGAAAAGTTGATGAGTGCTGATAACCGTTAGCGCATTTTTCGGCGCTGTCGGGTGTCAGTCTCGCTGAATCTCCCAACAGCGTCGAAATAGGGCGACACAGTGATTCGCTAATATGGCCAAAATTCATTATTTTTAGTGCCAAAATCATTATCCGGCTTCCTTTTTATTGTTTAAATATAACCAGTAACGCTAAGCCAGAAAAGCCAAGCCGAAAGATTATCAGTTTTTTCATTGATGAAAAAATACGTTTGTTATGGTGACATCAAAGGATCATAGCGAGAGACATGGAGGGGTTCAAAATGCAATTCGACTGGACGGAAGAGCAAAGAGAAATTCGAGCAAAATATTATGCTGTGGGTACCTCATTAGCCCATCAGGAAAACAACTCCCTCGGTGAATTTAATACCGAAGGATGGCAACGGCTTTTACAGGAAGGGCTTTGGCAGTATATCGTGCCATCGGAATATGGGGGTAATGGGTTAGGATGGTGGCATTTCACCACGGCGCTTGAAGGGGTCGCGTCATCCATCCGGAAACCCGGTTTATTGTTATCGATTATTGCTCAAGCGGGCATGGTACGCGCATTAACGCTGTACGGTAATGACTTGCAGCGTGAACGGTATTTCCCTGCCATCCTACGGGGAGAGTTAAGTGCAACCGCCATAGCCGAACCAGAGACAGGAACCGATACGCGTAACATTAAAACCATGCTCATTGAAGATGAACAAGGTTATCTGCTGACAGGCGAAAAATACAATATTGCTCACGCTCCTATCACTCAATTTACCTTGGTTGTCACTCGCCTGGCCAATACGGAAAATCAGGGTGGTATCGCTTTGGCACTCGTCGATCGCGAAACCACAGGGGTTACCTACCAAACACCAGACAATAAATTAGGGCTGGCAGATTTGCCTACCGGCAGCATACGTTTTGCAAATGTGCGTATCCCCCCTGAACAACTGCTTGGCAAACCGGGCGATGGCCATAAAAACTTAATACAAATCATATCACTAGGCAGAATATATTACGGCTTGGTCGCCGCGCTTATTCCCACCTGCTTTATGAAGGACGCCTTGTCTTACATCCACAGCCGGGCAAGCTTTGGCAGCACCATCGATCGGCACCAGTACGTTCAGCAACGCATCGTCGAAATACAGCTCGGGATCGAGCGCAGCCGCTGGCTGGCTTATGGGGCGTTAAGTCACTTGCTCAATGAGCATACGGAACAGGAATTATTGATGGTCAGTTCCATGGCAAAAATTATGGGTGCCAATGATTTGGTCAATAATGCCACCAGCTTGCTCAAACTGTACGGCAGTATCGGCTATCAGCAAGGGCCAATAGCCGACTTTGTTCGCGATGCGCTCGGTTTTTGCAGCGTGGGAGGAACAGAAGAAATGCATAAAAAGAATATTTTCAATCAGATTAATCGCCTGCCGATTTATAAGCAGCGCATTGACCCAACTCGATAATTTAATTCCCTATTTTCGTCATAACGTTGGAGAATACTTATGGAAAAGCAAGCCTTCATCATTGCGCTGGAAGTCAAATACCGTGACACTGATTCAATGGGGCATGTCAGCAGCCCGGTTTATTACGAATATATTCAGCATGCCTATGTAAAATATATGCACACCCTTTTAGCGATCCCTTACAGCGAAAAGTTACCGCAAATCATGGTGAAAACCTCTTGTGAATATATTGCGCCGGCTATATTAGGCGATAATTTAGAGGTCAGCTGCCGCGTGATCAATTTCGGCAGCAAAAGTTTTGAAATGTATTATGAAATCCATAAAAACCAGCATGGCGACAAGACACTGATTGCGCAAGGTGCCTCTACGCATGTCTGTTTTGATTACCTGATTAATAAATCGGTCCCAGTACCTGATGACATGAAACAACGAGTAATGAATTTCCAGGACTCGTTATAACGGCTCCAATACTCATCGCTTGATACAGCCTTTTAACACAGGGGATCGTTAATGCCATTATCCGCACCCATAACACCGTCAAACCCACGTCGTTCATGGCTATTTTTAGCTGGGGCCGATCGCGATGCCTTGCGACAAGGGGCAGAGAGTGGGGCTGATGTCCTGATACAGGAACTGGAGACTTTTACCCCCCCAGCACTAAGACCACAAGCTAGGCACTTGACCAAAGAGATCCTGCCCATCTGGCACGCCGCGGGTTCACTGACGTCAGTACGCATCAACCCGCTTGATGACGGGGGGCTAGAAGACCTTGATAGTGTGATGTCCGCACGCCCAGACATCATCATGATGTCCTTGGTTTCCACGCCACAACAGGTTGCAGAGTTGGATAAAGCGGTTCATCACTTTGAAATACGCTACGACATTGAGCCTGGTTCGACAGAATTGGTCCCCAATATCGAATCCGCTCGCGGGCTCATCAATACCTGCGCCATTGCACAGGCAAGTTCGCGTATTCGCGCCATTCTGGTCGGCACTGAAGATATGGTGGCCGATATCGGTGCGGAAAGAACCCGGGCCGGCAGCGAATTAAGCTACATACGCCAGCGCTTTTTGGTCGAATGTACGGCAATGGGCATTACACCGATTGATTGCCCCTACAGCTATTCGGATAACGAAGGTGCACAACGCGATATGCGCCAGTCCCGCAGCATGGGGTATCGGGCCAAAGCCATTGTTAATGAGCAATTTGTGGGGCTGGTGAATCAAACGTTAACCCCTTCGGCTCAGGAAATTGCACAGGCCAGGCAGATTATCTCCACGTTCGAAACCGCATGCCAGGCAGCAAATGGCAAGCGCGTTGCCGCCGCCGTGGTGAACGGCTTCCTCACCGAAGTGCCCGACTATCTTGCCGCACAGCGGCTTCTTACATTCGCCGCTCAATTTCACAGGGAGTAATGGCATGCTAATGGATATGAAAACCAAGCTGGCTCAGTTGCAGGTGTTTTCCGGTTATGCCCCCACACCGTTCGATACCGCAGTCGCTCCCGGCACACCCCAGGAACTGTTTGAACAATGGCTGGATCAGGCCATTGCCTTGCAGGTGATGGAACCCCACGTGATGACCTTATCCACCGTCGATCGTGAAAACATGCCCGATGCGCGCGCCGTCGTGCTGCTGGATGTCACCACGCAGGGTTGGCACTTCGCCATCAATATGCGCAGCCCTAAAGGCCAACAGCTCGATCATCACCCCTATGCTGCACTCACCTGTTATTGGCCTGAGTTAGCCCAACAAATCCGTCTGCGTGGCCCTGTCGTCCCCCTGTCTGCGGAAGCCAGCATTGCCGATTTTTCACGCCGCCCAGAACGCTCTCGTGCCGCTATTCTGGCAGCACGGCAAAGTGAAATACTCGAGTCCCCAAGGGACTTGGAGACAGCCATACAGGGACAACTGTATCGGCTTAGCGCCGAACCTGGCCTTATCTCTCCACACTGGGTTCTGTTTGCACTGGCCCCCAGAGAAGTCGAATTTTGGCAAGCCGATAGTAATCGCCACTTTACCCGCCTGCGATATCGTCGTGACGGCGACGATCAACGTTGGGAGCGTAACCTGTTATGGCCATAAATCACTCACACGACGAGGTCCTCTCCTCATCCCTAACCGTAGGCTGTAACACCTTGCTGACTCATACGGGGCGTAAATCCAGTGAGTACCACGGCTTTGTAAACCCACCGGTCTACCACGGTTCTACCGTGTTGAGCCCAACGGTGCAGGATTTACTCAACCGAACCCAGCCGTATATTTACGGGCGGCGTGGCACCCCCACTTCTGAAGCCCTGGAACAAGCCTTGAACCAACTGGAAGGGGGCGCAGGGGTGGTATTATGCCCCTCCGGCCTTACGGCCTGTAATCTGGCGTTACTCACCTGCCTGAAACCCGGTGACCACCTATTAATGACCCGGGGTAGCTATGCACCGGTGCGTCATGCCTGCGATACCCTGCTACGCCGTCTGGAGATCAAGACTTATTACTACCAGCCCACCATAGGCAGCGGCATAGCGGCATTAATCACTCGGCGTACCCGTGCCATCTACATTGAAAGCCCCAACTCCAACACCTTTGAGCTACAAGACGTTGCCGCTATTGCCCGTATTGCGCACCAGCGTGGAATTACCGTCATCATGGATAACAGCTGGGCCACCCCATTCTTTTTCAAACCCCATGAGCACGGCGTCGATCTCTCCATTCAAGCGGGCACCAAATACTTGGCAGGGCATTCCGATGCCATGCTCGGTACCGTATCCGCAACGGCACGGCTCTGGCCAAAACTAAAGCAGTTGCACGGCGATCTGGGGCTATGTGTCGGCCCTGATGATATTTATCTGGCACTGCGTGGCTTAAGAACGCTTGGCGTTCGGCTGCGTGAGCATCAACGTAACGCGCTGGCTATCGCACGCTGGTTAACCGGGCGGGAAGAAGTCCAGGCGGTGCTGTATCCGGTCCTGGAAGACTGCCCAGGCCATCCCATTTGGCAGCGTGACTTTAAAGGTGCATCGGGCCTGTTCTCAATAGTACTGCGTCCTTTCCCGGCACAGGCGATTGCCGCCTTCTTAAACGGGCTCAGGCTGTTTGGCCTTGGCTATTCCTGGGGCGGTTTCGAAAGCCTGGCAATCCCATTTGCACTCGATAAACCAAGCGCAGCGGCACGCTGGGCCGCAGGGAGTTCAGGCATTCGTTTGCATATTGGGCTTGAAGATCCCGAAGATTTGATCGCGGATCTCAACGACGGTTTCACCCGGTTGACCACCGCATCCATTGGCTCACAGAGGGAGTTGCCATGCTAAGCGTTTGGGGGCGTAAAAACTCATTTAATGTGCAGAAAGTGATGTGGTTTATCGGTGAATTAGGCCTGCAATATCACCTTATTCCTTTTGGTGGGCAATTTGGCGATTGTGACACAGAGGAGTTTGCCGTCATTAATCCAACCCGCCAGCCCCATTCCCACTCGAAACGCAACAAAACCCAGGGGGCTTATGCCGCCTGTAAGTGTGTTAAAAATACCTCATTGGGGGAGCGATAGCCCAGAGATTTTCTCCCTCGTGTGTTGAGTATGTGTTC
>NZ_JBLJAJ010000037.1:0-39882 GCF_047530005.1 Serratia sp. N21D137 | reverse complement strand
GAAGGACAAGTTAAAAAGTGGTCAGTTGAAGAAGCCGGCAACCGCCGACATTTCTGGCTAACCGCTAACAGGGGTGGGTCAGATTTACTTTGGCAGCCTGGGTCACTATTCGATTGGCATTGACAATATTCTTATTGTCGATGGGGCTTCTACTTCTGCAAGTTATGCTCCTTTATTCCGAGCTTATGGCATTCCTTGCATCCATCTGTTTAGCGATCCTGTTATAGCCAGTCACTTTGGAGCAATGATCAATCAGCAAGATTACGTGGCATGTTTGACCCAACAGGGCGACATAACGCAAACCCTTGAGCGTCTATCCAAATGGCAAATCTCAGCTGTATTACATGGTTTGGACTCAGCGTTAGCAGTGGCAGGAGCCATCGCCAACGCGTTGAATCTGACATATGTCAATGAGCCGGAGTTAAATCTAGCTAGGCGGCACAAGTTTGAAATGATAGAAACCGTCAGAAAAGCAGGATTACGAGCCCCAGAACAGATATTATCAGATAACATACAAGTCATCTTAAATTGGGTCGGGAACAGAAATCAGTATCCTGTTATTATAAAGCCTGTTGAAAGCGCAGGAGTAAAAGGTGTCTTTAAATGTAGCTCTATTAAGGAAGTACACCGGTACTTTAATAAGGTAATGAACTCGTCTTCATACTATGAAGATCCAAATACAACTGTTTTAATTCAAAGCTTCTTAGCTGGGAAGGAATATATTCTTGATAGCGTATCGTTAAATGGAAAACACTACTTAACCAGTATTTGGCTTGTCAAACGTGACAATGGGTCATCGCCGTTTCTTGATAATATGGAAACAGTTGATCACACCTTGCCGAAATACACTGTAATTCGGGAGTATGCAACAGCTGTTTTAAATGCTCTTGGCGTCCGTAATGGCCCCTCACATCTTGAGGTTATTCTGACTGAAAATGGCCCAGCACTAGTCGAGCTTAACTGTCGCTTACATGGGAGTCTTGACCTCCGTCTGACCACTTATGCATGTGGCCGTAATCATGTCCAGGATGTGGTCACCTCCCTCTTATCCCCTGATTACTTTATGACCTCATGCTCTCATCCCCTTTCATTTTATGGTCAGGCGATGCATGTATTACTTCGTTCTCCTTTGGCCGGCCGTAAATTGCGCAAAGATTATTGGTCGAGATTAGAAACGTTATCTTCTTTTGTCAGTTATAAATCCAATTTACCTACTGAAGGAATAACTCCCAAGACTAAAGATCTGAAGACAGCGATAGGTACTCTATCTCTTTTTAATCGGGACAGTAAACAACTAGCAACCGATCTCCTTTTAGTACGCCATGAAGAAAATACAGGGGCCATGTATAAACAAGACTAAAAAACAGCCAAATTAGGGAGGTAGTTAAGATAAAAAGGCATGCACTGCCTCTCTTTTTAATTATTCAACTAACACCATTCTAATCGCCCCAAAAAAGAGCAGAAAATTTATGCAATCTCAACCAGCGCATATCAGGTGGCTTACCAAGAGCCTCACACCCAGCCCCTCAAACCCGCCTCCAGATCACACCCTCAACATTTAACATGAAAAGTACAATTTTTTACCTGAATGTTACATTCCATTAAAATACCCTTCCCCCATACTCATCCCACGCCCACCCCTACCGAGGGAACCAACTGATGAAAACTAGCAACCCGATGCTGGAAAAATTACTGCCCATTCTGCCACTTATCGCTGCCAACGCCGCACAGGCGGAAAGCGAACGAAAAGTACCGGATGAGAATATCCGTTTGTTAAAAAGCATAGGTATGCACCGGGTATTCCAACCGAAAAAATTCGGTGGCCTGGAAATCTCCCTGCCAGAATTCACCGACTGTGTCGCCGCGCTGGCCGGAGCCTGTGGCGGAACGGCCTGGGCTTTCAGCCTGCTATGCACCCACAGCCATCAGATAGCGATGTTTTCCCCCAAACTACAACAAGAGATCTGGGGAGATAATCCAGACGCCACCGCCAGCAGCAGTATTGCCCCGTTTGGCCGCATTGAGGAAGCCGAAGGCGGTGTTTATCTGAGCGGTGAAATGGGCTGGAGCAGCGGTTGTGACCACGCCGAATGGGCGATTGTCGGCTTTCGCCGCAAAAACGCCGACGGTGAGCTGCTCTACAGCTTTGGCGTGATCCCACGCAGCGATTACGAAATCCGTGATGACTGGTTTGCAGTTGGCATGCGCGGCAGCGGTTCCAAAACGCTGGTCATAAAAAATGCCTTCGTACCGAACCACCGCATTGAAGCCGCTCAAGATATGATGCATGGGCGCTCTGCAGGTTTCGGCCTCTACCCGGACAGTAATATCTTCTACTCGCCCTATCGCCCCTATTTCGCCTGCGGTTTTGCCGCCATCAGCCTTGGCGTTGCGGAGCGTATGCTGGTCGCCTTTAAAGAAAAAACCCAAAACCGCGTGCGAGCCTATACCGGAGCCAGCGTGGGGACGGCCACCCCGGCGCTGATGCGTCTGGCGGAGTCCACCCATCAGGTTGCTGCCGCCCGCGCCTTTTTGGAAAAAACCTGGCAAGAACATGCCGAACACGGCCGTAAGCACCAATATCCCTCTCATCAGACATTGACGTTCTGGCGTACCAACCAGGCCTACGCGGTCAAAATGTGCATCGAATCGGTTGATCGCTTGTTCAGCGCCGCAGGGGCAACCAGTTGGATGGAAAGCAATGAGATCCAGCGCCTGTTCCGCGACTCGCACATGACCGGGGCACACGCCTATACCGATTACGATGTCTGCGCACAGATATTAGGCCGCGAGTTGATGGGGTTAGAACCCGATCCGACAATGGTGTAACGAGCAGGAGTTCCTATTTAATGACACATCACACAGAACCAGCCCTGGATCCCCGCGCATTTCGCCGTGCGCTGGGTAATTTCGCCACCGGCGTGACGGTAGTGACAGCAGCAACCGCAGATGGCACCCGCGTGGGAGTCACGGCCAACAGTTTTAACTCGGTATCACTGGATCCGCCTTTGGTCTTGTGGAGCATTGATAAACGCTCCGGCAGCTACGCGATCTTTGAGCAAGCCAGCCACTTCGCCATTAACGTGCTGGCCGCCGATCAGATGGATATATCCAATCGTTTCGCCCGCCCCAGCGAGGATAAATTTGCCGGGATTGAGGTGGAGGTCGGCGCGGGTGACGTGCCTTTGCTTGCCGACTGTGCCGCACGCTTTCAGTGTGAGAAATATCAGCAGGTTGACGGCGGTGACCACTGGATCCTGATTGGCAAAGTGGTGGCGTTTGACGACCTGGGCCGCGCACCACTGGTATATCACCAGGGATCCTATTCCATGGTGCTGCCTTACCCGCAGGTGGCGGAGCGCGTTGCACAGAATGCAGTAGGCAGCGCCAGGCAGGAACGCTTGAATAACAACGTCTTCTACTTGCTCACCCAGGCGCTGCGCAGCTATCAAAGCAGCTACCAGCCCAAGCAGCTCTCCACCGGGTTGCGGGCCAGCGAGGCCAGAATGCTGCTGGTGTTGGACAGCGACGCCTGCCTTGATAAGGCCTGCCTGCTGGCAGAAATGGCGATGCCAACCAGAGAAATCGAAGAGGCGCAGGAAGCGTTGTACCGTAAAGGCTTGGTGTCCAGCACCGAGAATGGCCATCACTTGACCGAGGCAGGCGAACGCCAGGCCAGCGTGCTGAGAGATATTGCCGCCAAACAGCAAGAACAGGTTCTGTCCGCCTTTTCGGCTGACGAAGTGGGCATTTTGAAGAAGCTGTTGCGCGGTATTATTGCCAATAGTCAGTGATTTAAATCGGTAAACCTCATGCGCATTGTCAGCAACGGCAATGCGCATGAAAACCTCACCACCGCATCCTACCTATTCATGCAGCCGTGAACCTATTCGAGCCACAGATACCCTCTGCCCTACCCAACCTAGCGCCGCACAGACGGCCATCACCAACGTCATGGCAAACGGCGTGTCATCCTGCAACCAGGAAACGGCCAGGCTTGCCAACGCCCCCATACCAAACTGCAACGAGATCGCCAGGGCACTGGCACTCCCAGCCTGTTGGCCACGCTGTTGCAACAATAGCGACAGGCTGTTGGTGCCGATAGCATTCACCAGCGACATAAACAACACCAGCAGAATCACCAGGATGGACAGGCTCTGCTGATGGAACACCAGTAGCAACAACCCAAACACCACCTGGGCACTGCTTTGTATCATCAACAGGCGCGGCAGGCTGTAGACCTTCAGCATCCGCACGTTCAGCAGCAGTACGGCGATCATGCCAATGACGTTGCAGCCAAACAGCAGCCCGTAATACTCAGCGGGCACCTGAAAGTAGCTGATGTAGACAAAGGGAGAACCGCTGATAAAGGCAAACATGCCCGCGAAGGAAAACGCCAGGGTAGCAATAATGCCCATCGCTTCCCTGTCCCGAGCCAACAGGCAATAGTTATGAAACGCTTTCAGGATGCTGCCTGACTGCCCTGGCGGGGTCTTTAACGTCTCCGGCAGTATCAAAAATACCAATAACCCACTGATACAACCCACCACCGCCAACAGCATGAAGATGGCTTGCCAGTCGAAGATAGTCAGCAAAGCACCGCCTAACAACGGGGCCAGTAGCGGTGCAATCATGGTAACCAGGGTCATCAGCGATAACACTCGGGGCAGCTCATCCGAGGCATAAACATCCCTGGCAATGGCGCGCGCCATCACTACAGCGGCCCCGCTACCAAATGCCTGTAACGCCCGCAGTACCACCAGTTGCTCAACCTGCGTGACCTGCGTACAGAGCACGCTGGCAATCACAAACAGCAGCATGCCGCTCAGCAACAGCTTTCGCCTGCCTAGCCGATCGCTAAGTGGCCCGTACAGCAACATGCCGATGCAAAAACCGGCAAAAAATGCCCCCAATGAGTGCTGCATCTGCCCCTGTGTGGCATGCAGTTGTTGCCCCATCGCAGGTAACGCAGGTAGATACATATCAATCGACAGTGGGCCAAAAGCCACCAGCGATCCCAGTAGCGGGATCAACCAACGTGGCGGCCGGTTAGTAAAGGCAGGTGGCATAGCGGCTCCTTTATCATCAATAACGCCTCAGCGGTTGTGGGCGTGAGTCTTGGTGATTATTCGTTAACATATTAACAATCATCTTATAAAATGGACACATTTAAGACAACATTTGTCTCTTTGCTGACGAGAATGGATTTTATTAATACATTAAAGAAAACAGGGCTGGCGTTGAAACGCAGAGGGCTGAGAATGCTGGGAGGATGTATTTTTAGCGGGAACCTAGGGCTCCCGCAGAGGTTACAGTTGCCGCGTTGCCTTAGATCGCATTCAACTTCGCAACAGCATCGCTCGGCAGTTTGAGTTGGGCTGCGGCAAGGTTCTCTTTCAGATGTGCCAAGGAGGATGTCCCTGGGATCAGAAGAATGTTGGGTGAACGCTGCAGCAACCAGGCTAGTGCCACTTGCATAGGCGAGGCTCCCACCTGCTGCGCAACTTCCGACAACGTCGTTGACTGCAACGGCGTGAATCCACCCAGCGGGAAGAACGGCACATAGGCAATGCCCTTGCCAGCCAGTTCGTCGATCAGTGCGTCGTCATCCCGATGTACCAGGTTGTAATTATTCTGTACGCAGACAATCTCACAAATCTTCTGCCCTTGCGCAACCTGAGCCGAGGTGACATTGCTCAGCCCGATATGGCGGACCAGCCCCTGCTGTTGTAGTTCGGATAACACGGAGAGTGGCTCTTCAATCGACCCCTCTGCCGGACCATGTGCATCAAACATGCAGCGCAGATTGACCACATCAAGCACATCCAACCCCAGATTACGCAGGTTGTCATGCACGGCCTGGGTCAACTCCGCCGGAGAAAATGCAGGCAACCATGCGCCTTGCTCATCGCGGCGAGCGCCGATCTTGGTGACAATGACCAGATCGTCGGCATAAGGATGCAGTGCCTGGCGAATAATTTGATTGGTGTAATGTGGGCCATAAAAATCGCTGGTATCGATATGGTTGACCCCGTTGGCAACCACTTCACGCAGAACTGCGATGGCCGTTTCAGGATCCTTCGGTGGGCCAAAAACACCTGGACCGGCGAGCTGCATGGCGCCATAGCCGAGCCGCTTGACGGTACGCGTGCCGAGCGTAAAGGTACCTGACAGATGAGTGCTGGACATATTCAAACTCCTAATAAGATGGCGCAAAGTTCAGACGCTGCTATTACCGACGATAGGCAAACAATATATACCCGTCGCCTGGCAAGCTACAGCGTTCAAACCGATGCACAACTGATTTAGGGTTGAATCATCGAGCCAGTTGATTAAATAACAAACCCATAGTGCGAACCATCTGGCAGCTCGATATCCAGACGCAGCTTGCCCCCTGCGGCCTCGATATAGCGTTTGAGCGAGGAGAGCTTCAGATCGCGGCCTGGTTTTTCCATGCCCGCCACGGTGGGTTGTTTGATGCCAAGTGCCTGCGCCATTTCAACCTGGGTTTTCTGCACCCGCTCACGTAGCTCGGCCAGGTGAATATTGAGCAGCGTATCCGCCGCAATGCGCTCAGCGCTGGCCACTACCTCGGGTTTTTCTTCCGCCAGGATTTGTTCCAGTGTTCTGCCCATTGACCTACTCCTTGTTCTCTGCTGTATTCAGAAATTGGGTAAATTCCCGATCGGCAATCGGGATCATCACCTCATAAAAACGCTTCTCATTACCAGCCTTGTTACCAGCACAAAGCAAAATACCGCGACGGCGTGGATCAAAGGCAAAAAATGCCCGTATCGGTATGCCTCGGCTTTGCACGCGCAGTTCCTTCATGTTGCTGTAGCGCGATCCCTTTACCGTGTCGGCATAAGGTCTGGGCAACTGAGGACCCTTTTCACGTAGTACCATGAGTGACGCCAGCACCGAAGCTCTGTCAGTGTCATCCAACCGGCTGAACCACTCGTCAAACGTATCCGTTGTTTTAATCTTCCACACAGGTGCTCCTTGGCAATATAGGTCAAAAACTATATAGGTGTAAACCTATAAATTGCATTATGTCGGAGCTTGGGGCGAGAGACATCGGCCACAATGATGAAGCTGGGGGCCGATCCCAGCATTTCGATGATGGTGAAACATGAGCGTTGATATTTTGCGTATCTGCTAGCAAAACATGGCGGCAAGATGGGAGGTAAAGAGAGGATAGGTCTTAGGGGGCCCTTGATTACCGGGCCCGGCAATCAAGGGAGCGTTGATTAAGCCCGATGGTGCTGCAAGCGTTCGTTACGATAGAAACTCAAGATACACCAGCCGAGGGCGATCAGGGCCAACGGCGCTCCGACGAAGCCAATGTTTGGCATTCCCAGATGCAGGCTGACCTGGTTGCCCAGCAACGCCCCGCCGCCGATCCCAAAGTTATACAAGCCGGAGAAGATCGCCATCGAGACATCGGTCGCATCCGGTGCCAGACTAAGCACCTTCGCCTGCATCGAAAGACCAATCGCCATGATGGCCATGCCCCAGACCACACACAGTAACGTCAAGGTCGTTTCATTACCGGAGGCGGGCAACAGCAATAACAGGCTGAGGGCCAGCAGACCAATTGCCCCCATGAAGAAACCTGACGGGAAACGTTCGCTGTAGCGGCTGAATAGCAGGCTGCCGACAATGCCCGCAGCACCAAACAGTAACAGCATCAAGGTGGTAAAGTTAGCGGATAACCCGGCCACGGTCTGGATAAAGGGCTCGATGTAGCTGTAGGCAGTAAAGTGCGCCGTCACCACAATGATGGTCAACATATACAGGCTGACCAGCTCCGGGCGTTTGAACAACAGGGGAACGCTGGCCAGTGAACCGGAATGCTCGCTTTTCAGCACCGGCAGCAAGCGCCACAGCATCACCAACGCCAGGGTGGCGCACACGGCAATGCCAATAAACGTCATACGCCAACCGAGTAGCTGCCCCACCACTCGCCCTAACGGTAAACCCAACACCATCGCCAGCGCGGTTCCCCCCGCCAGCATACTCAACGCCTGTGCCTTTTTGCCTGCGGGGGCAACACGAATGGCCAATGACGCGGTGATCGACCAGAACACCGAGTGCGCCAGCGCCACACCGGCACGCGAGATCACCAAGGTGGTAAAGTTCCAGGCCACCGCGGTGAGCACATGGCTGGCAATAAACAGGATAAATACCCCGATCAGCAGCTTACGCCGCTCAATCTTGCTGGTCAGCAACATACAGACCAGCGACATCGTGGCAACGATCCAGGCATAAATCGTGATGATCAGCCCCACCTGCTCGGTTTGCATCCCAAAGCTTTGGGCAATATCACTCAATAACCCGACGGGGATAAATTCGGTGGTATTAAAGATAAATGCCGAAATGGCCAAGACGACCACGCGCATCCAGGCGGTCGAGCGGGAAGTGCTGATTTCATCCATTGTAGGTGTTCCGGAACAGGGGCTGGCAGTGGCGTCATTTTAACTAACCCGCAACCAGAATGCGACATAGATCACGTTTTTGCGCTGCTTTTTTCAACAGCCATTGTTCTGCGGATTATGCCCCTCAGCTCAGACGCGCCGATATAACACCCTAATAGGGCATCTCTGCCAGGCAATATAATCAGAATCAATTAATTGATTTTTATATTTTTTTTACCCAAAACGCCGTTACCATCATCGTTAATCAGGAGATAACTGATGCTGTCTGGCCGCCAGGTGGCGTCGCCACTGATATCCAAGGTTTTTTGGCTGAAAGGCGCTAACATACCGATATCCAGTTCCCGGGAATGCCCTGCGCCAGTTAGCTTGGCGGCGCTAAAGGTAGCGTAATAAGGCGAGGCATTATCGACTGTCAATTTCAGCGTTCCCGGTTGTCGGATCAGGCTGAACTGCTGTTGCTCTATCAGTTTGTCGACAGGCAGTTTCAGATGCTGCGGCCGGTAAAACATTTTAAGTTGCAGACGAACCGCCACTTTAATTGCCGAAACGCCCGGGGGCAAAGTCGCATCGGTGGGCGGGATCTCATAAATATTCAGCCAGTATAGCGATTCGCGATCCTGCGGCTGCTTGATTTGAGTCGCCAGCAAACGCAGGTTTTTCTGCTCGCCAGGCTCTAAGCGGAATATCCCTGGCAAGGGCAATACCGGCACCTCTCCTGCGGTTTCCGGTGTCCCATCGGGTGCTCCATCATCAATCCAGGTTTGAACTACCACCGGGTAGTTGTTACCGTTCGACATCAGCAACGATTGCTCGCGCTCCGCAGCAGAAAAGACTACACGAGAGGACTCGACAATCACCCCAGCTTGCGCCGCTCCACACAGCAGCAGCCAAAGCGTCACAGACCAGCCGATAATTTTTCGCATTATTGTACCTGGATAATGACCTGCGCAGTTGCGCTGACTTTGCCCGCCGTCACCGTTTTACCGGGTAATGCCTTCAGCGTTGCATTTAGGGTTTTGGTGTAGCTGGTCATCCCACTCACCACGGTGCCTGGAACAGCATCATCCAACACCGGATACCAACCCGCTGCGTTACCACCCAGTACGGAGCCACTCAGCGTACTGAGCAGGTTCATCACCGAACCATTAGTTCGCGAGATCTGGATCCCCACACCGGTGGCAATCAAAGGGTCTGTTCCGTAACCGTCCGAAAGCAGATAGCTAACACCCGAACCAGCAGTACCAAATCCAGCAGTAACCGCCGCTGCCGCATTGGCCGGGTTAACCAGGATCCCCATGGCCGTCTGGTTAGCTGCGGTACCACTGGCAATAGCGCTAACGCCAGTGCTGGCAGGCGCTCCGGTCTGGCAATTGAACTGTATAGTAATTGGCATTTGCCGCGTAACGCCCGCCCGCAGCTCCGAAATGGTAATGAGCGGGAAACGCACCGTCGGCGTTACGTTAGTCACCGCACAGGTGGCTGAACGACGAATATAGATGCGGTTATACAAGTTCACCGCACCAGGCCAGGCAGAATACCAGCCGCTGTACTGGGTAGCAGAGTCCGCGCCATCACTCAATGAAGGAGAGAACGAGCCTCCCTTAAACGCAATATAGGTGGCCGGTTGCGACTGGGGATAAATGCCGGTGCCCGTCTGCGGGCCTGACGAACTGCTCAGACGGAATAATTCGACTTTGGTATCGCTGAAATTTTTGGCCTTGACCAGGATCCATCCCTGCGAGTCGGTATCCAGATTGGTCAGCGGACGCGACTTCCAGTAGCGGGAATAATATTCCCCTGTCACCATATTGGTGGCGCGGAGCGCCATACCGTTGGCATAGGTTTGGTATGACTCGGGCAGACCATAGGCAGAACCGACTTCTCTATTACCCGCATAGGTAGCGTCGCCGTTAGTGGCGTAAAACTCGAACAGCTTGCCAGCCTCATCGGCCGTGCAACGAAACAGGATCTGGTCAGCACTGTACGATTGGGCACCAGCGTCCAGAATATTGACCGTACCGCTGGCCACCAGCGTTCCATCGGGCTGGAAGGTGCTGTTATTAAGGTTGACCACCGTCGGCAACGAACCGGTAGAACCTGATGAATCGGTAGCTCCACTCCAACTGGCTCCAATCCCCTTGCCCGGCTCGGTATAATAATTCGAATTGGCGTTGGTGTTGGTGGCGGTTATACGGTAACAGGTCGCCCAGGCTGGCGCAGCCAACGACATGCCGGTGAGCATCAATAATGCGGCTGTAAGCGTGTTACGCATGGTTATTCCTCGCTTTGCGCTGAAAGTCATTTGCATGGCAACGCCAGGCGATAGAGTGACTGCTTCATATCCTGCCCCCGTAAATCATAGTTGAACGTGCATTGTTCTGTGGCACTTTCACCCCACTTCACTCGCAATTTCCCCTGCTTACCTGCGGCACGCGCGTAAATCTGGTTCCCCTGACCAACCAGACCGACGACGACGTTATCGGCGTCATAAACGTTGCTCCCCAATGGCGGGGCATCGCCGGTCGTGGCAGGCAACTTAATCAGCAAGGCATATCCTTCCAGCGTTTTGAAGCTTACCTTCACCGCAGAACCGGCATAAGGTGCAATACGTTGTTGGTTTTCGCTAAGCTCAGCACTCTGATTTTTGATCCCTTTGGCGTCCAGACTGATTTCGTTGTAACGATAGGGCACTAGCGAAGGGACGACGGCATAGCCGTAATCGTTAATTTTCGCCCCCATTCCGTTCATCACTTCCGCACCCGCTACGCCTTTGGCTTCTACCAAAGCGAAGGTGTCGCCAAGATAAGGTCCCAGGGTTACTCCACCGCTATGAATAACTGCCGCTCCGCGAGCACTTGCCCCACCCTGGGTGTAATTTTTGCCCTGCGAGAAGCTGCCGCCAACGGTCACAACCGGTAGCTGCTTAGTCACATTAGTACCCAGGCTTCCCCCTTCCCCGCCGGAATTGAACGCACCGTTGACCGCATAACTCAGCGTTTGATCATCACCGAGCGTACCCGCCATTCCGGCCTGGTAATTGCTATTGCCGTTGCTGCCCGTTTGATGGGTGGCCGCCGCCGTGAGGATCGGTGCTCGTGGGCTACTTCCCCACGGAACAGAGACAGAGAACATGGCGATATTCTGTGTCGTACCGTTGTTTACATCACCTTGCGATACCATGCCCGTTGGGGTACGCCCGGTCTGTTGACGGCCAAGCGACAGGTTGTAGCTCACGCTGTTATAGTTGTGTGAATACGCCAGTTGGTATTGGGTGTCTCGCCCACGTCCACCGCGATAGGTACTGGTGGAACCAGAGAAATAGAGCTGACCATATTCCCCCAGCCCCTGGCTGACGGTGGCAACAAACTGATTACTCTGTTGGTAGGAGTTGGATAGCCAGACGTTGTTTTCATTACGCGCTTCACGTACGCCTAATACATCCCCCAAATCGCGATAGCCTTCGGTTGAATAGCGATAACCGGCCAACGCCAGCGTCGTCGATGTCGGTGTGAAGGTTCGGCTATAGGTCGCACCAACCCGCCA
This sequence comes from Serratia sp. N21D137, assembly GCF_047530005.1. Classification (NCBI taxonomy): domain Bacteria; kingdom Pseudomonadati; phylum Pseudomonadota; class Gammaproteobacteria; order Enterobacterales; family Yersiniaceae; genus Serratia; species Serratia sp. N21D137. Next base: position 27,901 of record NZ_JBLJAJ010000037.1, on the reverse strand, counting down.
ACCATCCACCGTGGTATCCCACATATCAGCGCGCGAATAAGTGGCATTGACCCCAAGCGCACCGAGCTGGCTGGCAAATACTGCCCCGCCCAGCAACGCCTGGTAGCCATCGGAAATACGTACGCCCGAGTTCGCCGTGATGGCGTTGGTCAGGCCGGTCTGATAGGTCAAATCGGAAAATGCGGCATCGCTGTTGCCGATATTACGCACTTGTCCCGCAGAAAAACTCACGCGTGATTGCCCAGGACGCATGGAATCGGATACCGCAGAAAACGGGACGGTAAATGACGAAACGCGGCCATCGGCTTCCTGGACTTCCACCACCAGATCGCCCTGATAGCTGGTCGGGTACAAGTCGTCAATCACAAAGGCACCTGGTGCCACCGTGGTTTGATAAATCTGCACGCCAGACTGACTGACGCTGACTTTGGCCGTCGTCGCCGCCACACCACGGATAGTTGGCGCATAACCTCGTTGTGACTCTGGCAGCATACGGTCATCGGTTTCCAACTGCACACCGCGGAAACCCAGGCTGCTGAACAGTTTGCCAGAGGTAAAGCTGTCACCTAACGTCAATTGGCTGCCGATCGACGGCAGCGGGCGCTGGACATAGTTACGTACCGAGTTCCACTGACTGTTGCTTGGGCTGGCATCGCTGGTGAAGCGGGTAAAGGTTGACTGTTGACGAAACTGCCACAAGCCAAGGTTAAGACCCGAGTTAAGCCCCAGATAGGTTGATTCAGTGGTATTGCCAGAAGCCTGGGTACGATAGTAGTTAGTGTCATAGTTTGCGAAAGCAAGCGTTTCACCAACAGACAAATCCCCCGCCGAGACGGCCCCTCGCGCCATGCGCTGCATCAGCGCTTGCGGCACGTACAGATCGAGGCGCAAGCGCGCAAAGTCGAAACGGCTGGAAGCCCCTGCAACCTGCTGCTCCAGATCCAGGCACTGCTCGGTATCGCTGGTAGGCTCCTTGATACTGTCGGCCAGAATACCGGCGCCCAACAGCGTTTCACGCGTCAGACAGGCAACAACCTGGCCACGCTTGCCCGCCGCAAATTCCAATGATTGGCGCGACAGGAAGACACCGTTGATAAACAAATCGACCTGATAGGTACCTGGTTCAACGGAGTTTGCCTGGTTAAAGCGTGCAATGCTGTTTTGCTCTTTGGCACTGCCCACTAACATGCTGTCATCAAACTCAAACGTGCTGGCGCTTTCGGCAGCAAAAGCCTGCGGGAGTAACAACCACAGAAACAAGACCAGCGGTTTTAATCTATTGACGCGCTGGGCTGCTATTACCTGGCAGATAGCAGGATAGCGTGGAAGAGGCATTATTTTTGCGTCCATGACTTTCTTTAAAACCTCCCTGGTCTGTTTACTGCGGGGAACGAATGTCCTAAAAACGGTATAGCCAATCAGTTCAACGACGCTTGCGCACGGCTGTGGCCGCCGTAATCATTGACCAGGGTAAAGGAGACTTTGCGCGCGCCGGCTGGGGACAAGGCCCCTTTTTCCAGCGTCCAGCTGGCCTGAGATTTGGGCGGCACCATATCAACCTTGAACGGCACTTCTTTATCACCCACCATCACCGCCGCCTTGATAAACGATGCGTAATAACCAGAATCGTTATTGGCGGTGAGCACCCATTGCCCACCCTGCTGCTTGAGTGAGAAGCGGATTTGTTCGGCGACCTTGTCAGGTCCACCCACGATCCCTTTTGGGCGATAGAAGATTTTGACTCTATTGCGCAGCACTACCGTCATCTGGTTTTGTGCCGCACCAGCGATATTCTTCGGCGGAATTTGTACGCTATTGAGATAAAAAACGGATTCGCGATCTTGCGGCAAATCTTTGCCGGTAAACATCAAACGAACCGACTGGCCGGTTTTGGGTTCAACACGGAACAGTGCCGGTACCACCACAAAGGGCCCATCGGCATTATCTGGGGTAGAAGCCGGGTTATTCACGTCCGACCACATCTGAACAACATAAGGAATAGTGTCATTATTGGTCAGTTGTACAGTCTGCGACTGCGCATCCGCAGGATAAATCACCCGGGTATTGAGCATCACTACGCTGGCCATTACCGGTTCAGCCAGCAATAAAAACAGGACAGCTAAAGTGCCAATGAAGGGATTGGACCACTTGTTTTTCACGCTAAACATCCTCACTTGTTGCCATCACAACATTCTCTTCCCTGGCAGGGAAGTCACTTGTAAGATTGGGGAACCAGGTTGAAAGGAGCCGATTGGCTCTATTGACAAATTTATCAACAGGTCAGTGCCGTTGCTTACAGAAAACAAATCTGTCTGAGCTGTAGATAAATAAGCTGGCCAACCTATAGCTTTTGGCCAGCTTGCAATAAGCCCGTCTTACCTATTATTGGTAAGAGACTGAATACTGTACGCTACCCAGAACTGAACCTGGCGTCGCGGTGCCTTCCGAATAATATTCCACAGCAAAATCATAAGTTGCGGAAGTGGCGTTGGCCGCCAATGACAAACCTGTAGCACCGGTTTGACCGGTCAGGTCCAGAGGGACGGTTGGTGCTGCTGGATCGACCAGTTGTAGAGATACCTTACCTGCAGTACCGGTGTTGCCCATGCGACCATCAGCCGTCAAGTTATTGCCAACAAAGACGGTTTTAATTGCGACGGTGCTGGCAGATGCGGTGCAACCAGTCAGGCCAATGGTAAATGGCGTTTGTCCGGCAGTCGCACCGCTGGTTGCCAGCGCTGTGGTTGATACCGTCGGCAACAGGATCAGTGGCGTAGAAGCATTGCCGTTGATGCTGATATCACAAGTTTGATCGGCAACTTCGCCTTGGAATTTGATGGTGTTATCAGCCAGCACTGCGCTAGACAAAACCAGGCTAGATACCAAAATCGCAATATTCTTCATTTTCATACTCTATATATACCTTCCATGTTCGGTTAATGGCGAATGAGTTTGTTCAGCCTTCTCACTCACCAGAAACGAGGTTGTTACTACGGCTTTTCTCTCCATAAGCGATGGGCACTAGAGCCCATGCACCAGAAAAATCCGATCTCATCGATCGTGTTTCAGCCAGCCAATCCCTAGAAAATGCGCAAATACGCTTACTGGTTAGCCTGTGCCTTGACAAGAATAATCCTAAATCAATCCACCCCAAAAGGAATCATTAACTATTAAAAGTCAAAAATTTAGATTTAAATTCTAGAATTAATGTTTTTTTGAAAGGAATTTAACAAGAAAAAGCCGAATATAAACATCGGGTAGCATATAAAACAGGCAACATATTCCGTTCACAAAACACGCAAAAAAGCGTGAAAAAGGAGTTGGCCTCCCACGGTCCGAATGAAGCGCTCAAAATAATGTGTCACCGCTGCCGCTGAAGACTGCTCTTCATCGGCAGCGATTGTGCTTAGCAGCCCCCTAAATAAGCCTTTCTCACCTCCTGATTGCTCAGCAGTTCTGCACCGCTGCCGCTCAGGCGGATTTGCCCATTGACCATCACATAGCCCCGATCGGACAGCTTCAACGCGTGATTGGCATTCTGCTCTACCAGGAAAATCGTCATGCCACCATTGGCCAGTTCGCGCAGAATGCTGAAGATCTGCTTGACGATGATCGGTGCCAGCCCCAGGCTAGGCTCATCCAGCAACAGCAACTTTGGCCGGCTCATCAGCGCACGGGCTATCGCCAACATTTGCTGCTCACCGCCGGACATGGTCATCGCCCGCTGGTTACGCCGCTCTTTCAGGCGGGGAAACAGCTCATACATACGTTGCATATCTTCAGCGGCATAGCGGTCACCAAGGGTGATGGTGCCCATCAGCAGATTTTCCTCTACGCTCATGTCGGGGAAAATCCGCCGCCCTTCTGGGGCCTGCGCGATGCCGCTACTGGCCACAAAATGTGTCGACCGCTGGCTGATATCTGTCCCCTGAAACAGGATCTGCCCACCGCTGATGCGGGGTTGGCCAAAGATTGACATCAGCAAGGTGGATTTCCCCGCCCCGTTGGCCCCGATCAACGCTACGGTTTCCCCTTGCCTGACTTGCAGTGATACCTGTTGCAGCGCCTGGATCGGGCCGTAATGAACATCTACCTCGCGAAATTCCAGCATCACCTCGCTCATCCCGCCAGCTCCTCTTCGTCTGCGCCCAGATAGGCGGCGATCACGCTGTCATTGTGTTGGATCTCCTGCGGCGTCCCCTCGGCGATCACATTGCCGTGATCCAGTACGATCACCCGGTCGGAAATCTCCATCACCATGCCCATATCATGTTCGATCAGCAGCACCGTAATATCATGATGCTGGCGCAAAAAGCGGATGATCCGGCTCAGGGTGGCGGTTTCCACCGGGTTCAACCCGGCGGCGGGTTCGTCCAGGCAGATCATTTCCGGGGTGGTGCACATCGCGCGGGCGATCTCCAGCCGCCGCTGCTGGCCGTAGGACATCTCCCCCGCCAGCCGGTTGGCACAGTCCACCAACTCGACCACCTCCAGCCAGTAAAATGCGCGGTCCAGTGCTTCATTTTCTGCCCGGCGATAGGCAGGCGTATTGAGTACGCCAGCAATCAGGTTGCGGTTACTCAAACGGTGTTGCGCCACCAACAGGTTCTCCACCACCGACATCTCACGGAACAGGCGGATATTCTGGAAGGTGCGGGCCAATCCGGCACGGTTCACCAGATGTGTGCCACCAAACATTTTGTAGTACAGGCGCGACCCCAGCTGCGCGGGGTTAATCCAATCCCCTGCACGGAATTTCTGCCCGAGGATACGGATCACATCAATGGGCCGTTTGTGAGTATTGAGCAGGATCGCTCCGCCGCTGGCACGGTAAAAACCCGTCAGGCAGTTAAACACTGTAGTTTTCCCCGCGCCGTTCGGGCCGATCAACGCGGTGATCGACCCACGCTCTACTTCCAGGTTCACATCGTTCAGCGCTTTGATGCCGCCGAAGTGCATCATCAAATGTTCAACGCGCAAAATGGCATCGCTCATGGTGCAACCCCCTTGCGTGGCGTAAAGCTGCTACGGCTGATACGCACCAGGCCGCGTGGCCGCCAGATCATCATCAACACCATCAGTACGCCAAACAGCAACACTCGATATTCGGCAAAGCTGCGCAGCAGTTCCGGGGCCACCGTCAGCACAAAAGCGGCCAGCACCACGCCGATAGTCGATCCCATTCCCCCCAGCACCACGATCGCCAGGATCAGCGCCGATTCAAAGAAGGTAAACGACGTTGGATTGACGAACCCTTGATAGGTAGCAAAGAACACCCCGGCGATACCTGCGGTGGAAGCTCCCATCATAAACGCCGAGAGTTTGACCAGCACATGATTAAGCCCGAGCGAACGGCAAGCAATTTCATCTTCACGCAGTGCCTCCCACGCTCGCCCTATTGGCATATGCGTCAGGCGGTGTTTGACAAACAGCACCAGCAACACCACCAGACACAATACGGCGTAGATAAAGATAAACTTCAGGTTGGGGTTGTAGGTAATACCAAGAAACTCGTGGATCGGTACTCCCCCTTCCTTGGCTCGGCGGCCAAATTCCAGGCCGAACAGGGTCGGAGCAGGAACCGAAACGCCGTTTGGCCCGCCGGTCAACGACACCCAGTTATTCAGCACCAGGCGGATGATCTCACCAAAGCCTAGCGTCACAATCGCCAGATAGTCACCGTGCATACGCAGCACAGGGAACCCTAGCAACGCCCCGGCCAGCGCCGCCATCAACGCCCCCAGCGGCAACATCGCCCAAAAGCCCAGACCAAGATACTGATAGCCCAGCGCCAGGCCGTAGGCACCAATGGCATAAAACGCCACGTAACCCAGATCGAGCAGCCCGGCCAGCCCCACCACAATGTTCAATCCTAGCCCTAACAACACATAAATCAGGCCGAGGATCGCCACGGTCAGCAGGTATTTGGTCGCCATAAACGGGAACAGCAATGCCAACACCACCAGTAATGGCAGGATCCAACGCAGGCTCGTTCTGGCTCCGACTGGCCGAACATAAACACCGTCATTGCCCCCTTCAAAACGCGCCGACACCCTGCGCCCCAACGGCGTTTGCAAAAACAGGCTGAGTAACAGCCGCCCCACCATCACTACCGCGATAATCACCACCAGGCGGTGTGGCTCGAAGTTGAAACTGTAGCCGTCCAGCACAATGCCGACGATCGGGCCAAACACAATCAGCGCGATCAGGCCCGCGAGAACGGCATCCAACAGGCTGCGTTTAATACTCAGCCCTTGATGAACTGTGGATTGAGACATAGTTTCCCTCACACCTTAGCGACCATTGGCCGCCCCAGCAGGCCCTGAGGGCGGAAAATCAGGATCACCACTAGCAGACCGAATGAAAACACATCCTTGTAATCCGAGTTCACCATGCCGGCGAACTGTGCCTCTGCCACCCCAAGCAGCAAGCCTCCGAGCATCGCGCCGGGCAATGAGCCAATGCCCCCCAGCACCGCTGCGGTGAAGGCTTTGACGCCGATAATAAAGCCCACGTAAAAATCGAAGGTGCCGTAGTTCATGGTGACCAGCACCCCGGCCAGCCCGGCCATCGCCGCGCCAATCACGAACACCAGCGAGATCACCCGATCGGTATTGATGCCGAGTATCGATGCCATCTTGCGATCCTGTTGGGTAGCCCGGCAGATACGCCCCAGGCGCGTGCGTTGGATCACGTAGGTAAGCACCGCCATACCCAATAGTGCAGCGACCAGAATAAATACCTTGGTATAGGTAATCTGGATCACACCGCCATCAAAATTGAGCCGAAAAACGCCGTCCAGCAGCGTGGGGATCCCCTGCTGGCGCGGCCCCTGACTAATTTGCGCGTAGTTCTGCAAAATCAGCGACATACCAATGGCAGAAATCAGCGGAGCCAGACGCGTGGAGTTACGCAGCGGTTTATAAGCAATACGCTCAATCACCCAGCCATAAACGCCGGTAACCACGATGGTGAAAACCAGGGTGCCCAGGATCAACAGCGGGAAAGAGTGCAGACCAAAGAAAGAGAGCAGCGCCAGGCCAATCGCACACAGATAGGCAGAAATCATATACACCTCGCCGTGGGCGAAGTTGATCATGCCAATAATGCCGTACACCATGGTGTAGCCGATGGCGATCAGGCCATACACCGCGCCAAGGGTCAGGCCGTTAATCAGCTGTTGCAGGAAGAATACGTCCATAATAAGCAATCTCACCTGATGGGCGGGCCGCAAGTTCAGCACCACGCGGCCCAAAGGAGGTTAAGGAACGGATCCGCCACAGGCTCGGATCCGTTGATCTTTACATCAGAGCTGGTGATATTTGCCTTTGTCATCCCATTGGTAGACCACGTAGTCTGATACCTTCAGGTCACCTTTTTTATCCCAGGCTTTTTTCCCCATCACGGTATCCACATCGTGAGATTTCAGCCACTCGCTGGCTTTGGCACTGTCTTTACCGCCGGTGGCATTGAACGCTGCAGCGATGGCCTGAATCGATGCGTAGGAGTACAGCGTGTAACCTTCTGGCTCAAATCCACTCTCGCGGAACTTGGCAATCACCGCCTTCCCTTCTGGGATCTGACGCGGATCGTTACCGAAGGTCATCAGCACGCCAGTGGTGTACTGTGGCCCACCGGCCGCCGTTACCAGCTCCTCGGTAACAATACAGTCGCCGGAGAAGAATTTGGCTTTTACCCCTTGCTCACGCATTTGGCGCACCAGCGGACCTGCTTCTGGGTGGCAGCCGCCGAAGTACACCACGTCTGGATCCACCGAGGCGATTTTGGTCACCAGGGCGTTAAAGTCTTTCTCACCGCGCGACAGCCCTTCATACATCACTTCCTTCACGCCACGTTTGTTCATTTCTGCCTTGGCGGCATCTGCCAGCCCCTGGCCATAGGTGTCCTTATCATGGATGACGGCAATCTTCTTCGCCTTCAGGGTATCCAGCATGTAATTGGTGGCGATAACCCCTTGCTGATCGTCGCGGCCACACATGCGGAACATGTTATTCATGCCACGTTCGGTGATTTGCGGGTTAGTGGAACCGGGTGTGATAGCAATGATCCCAGCTTCGTCATAGACCTCCGAAGCGGGCATGGTGGAAGACGAGCAGAAGTGCCCAACTACCGCAGCGACGTGATCCTGATCGACCAACCGGTTAGCAACCGAGACTGCCTGCTTAGGTTCACAAGCATCATCGCCTTGCACCAGCTTGATTTTTTCCCCTTTAATCCCCCCGGCCGCATTGATGTCTGCGGCAGCCTGCGAGGCCCCACGCCAGTATTGATCCCCATAGGTGGCATTTGGGCCGGAGAATGGCCCGGCAACGCCAATCACGATATCGGCATGTGCAGAAAAAGCCGTACTAAAACAACCAATAAGCAGAGCAGCAAGCGGGGTTTTTAGCAATCTCAATGACATTTTGCATTCCTCAGCACTGTTTTAGCGAAAGACCGTAGACCCGGCAGATTGCAGATTGCGGCCAATAACGGCGGCAGTTGCAGGACGACGGGTAAATGACGTGGAGCAGTCACTTTATTTGTAGTCGGGGAAAATAATTTGCGCGAGAGCGCAACCGATTTACCCGCGTTTATCCAAGCAAAAATCTAGCCATTGTGACGGCGCATACAAAAATAGAGCCGATTTGCTGGCGCTCTCAGCCGTAAAAATGAGGAGGCTCACTGGTTTTAGCGGGCAACGAGCGATAGAAAAGAACGCGGAGAATTTGCTGGCGCACCTTGCTGGTGCAACTGGAATGCATTTTGGATGAGCAGAAAACAAAAACGCTCCCTAAGAGAGCGTTTTTGGTACAACACCATGTATTCCCGGAACATCTGAATACGGGGTATGCGCGTTAGGCGCCAGTCACACGCTCGATCAAAGCATTGGTCAGGTCGGTGCTGATGCGGTTACAGGTTTTGGCAATGCGGAACTGATAGGCAGCATCCATGATTTGATGGATTTCGGTGCTGACGTTGTCACGAATACGCATGTAAAGCTTGGCCTGCGCCACGATATCGTTCAATTCCACGCTGCGGGTTTGATACAACCGCGGGCTAACCTGTTGCAGAGCATTCAGCTCTTTCATGCATGGATACATGATGTCATCGGTACCCACAGAAGCCATCGGCTGAGCTGGCTGCGTAACGGTAGCACTCGGCGTGACTGGGGCTGGCGCTGGAACACCGGCAGCGGTTGCAGGTTTGTTTTTCGCAGTCTGACACCCTGCCAGCAACACACACAATGCAGCTATGGCGATTGTTTTTTTCATTACTAAAAAACTCCGGGAAACAAAGGAACGGCGTGGTTTACCGCTATAAAAATGGCTTGGCGTAGCATAGAGTAATAAAGCAAGCATTGACAAGATCTGCGAGGGCCTCATTACTGCTATCAGCATAGAATGCCCGCCAGAGTAACATAGAAAAATCTTAAAAAAAATCACTTATCGCCAATTAGAACGACTTACCATTTTGATTTAAATCAACTTTTCTGGAAAAACCAAGCATCTGGCAGATGAAAAATAAAAAAACAATCTCGATCACAGTTTGGTAAAAAATAAGCAGATATTTTGGGTTTTCGCTAATGGCCCATTCAGATGGCATCAAGACCCTTCCTGATTAATTTATATTCGGTGAGTAGTGTTTTTGTGGGATCGCTTTATGACGGTGCTACTTAGCATTCTGTCATGGTCGTTAAGCTGCATGTTGAACGCGCTGATCTTTTCCTCATGGTTCCGCATTTTACGCGTTGTTAACCAAAGCAAAGTGCCGAAAAACGAGCCAATATGCTCAATCTGGCAGCAAACGCACTTTTCCCTCACTTTAGTGCTTTGACAAACCCAATACGCCTCGCTATTATTCGCCTCGTTCACACGATTCCTCTGTAGTTCAGTCGGTAGAACGGCGGACTGTTAATCCGTATGTCACTGGTTCGAGTCCAGTCAGAGGAGCCATATTTAGAGAAGCCCGCTTAGGAAACTAAGCGGGCTTTTTGCTTTTCAACGGTGTCTCAGCAGTTCGCCCTATTCCCTATACTTTCACATGCTCCCGCCGTAAATGGTAATCCACCTGGTACTCGCTGGCATTTCTGAACATCACCGAGTAATTCACGAAATCGCCGCTGTCGCTGTATGACAGCGAGGTGATGCGCAAAATAGGTGTCTGTTCATCGACATTCAGCAGCTTCGCCATCTTTTTATCGGCCAGCACAGGCGTGAGGCTCTCATAATTGCCGCGCACGATGATGTGGCATTCATCTTCGATATAGCTGAATTTTGACCCCTCCAGGTGGGCAACGGACAAATTGCGATAGAGCTTCGCTGGCATATAGCTGTCTTCTACCATCAGTGGCTTGCCGTCGACCGAACGAACCCGGCGCGAGTAGTAGATCCGTTCATCAATCTTGATGCGCAGCTGGCTGGCGATAGCGGGTGGCGCGGGCATAATAGTAAACTCCAGCACGTCGCTTACCACCTCCTTACCCTGATTGCGCATTACCTCGATAAATCCGGTCAGGTTGGTGGTTTCATGATGCACATCTTTCTTCGCGACATACGTGCCGCTACCGTGGCGGCGCTCCACCAATCCCCACCCCACTAGCAAATCTATCGCTTTGCGAATAGTCATGCGGGAGACGCCAAACTCTTCTGCCAGGCGAACCTCCGCAGGCAATGGGCTGCCAATATGATAATCGGCGGAATTGAGCCGAATGCGTAGTCTGTCGGCTATGGATTTGTAGATCACTGATAGACCTCTCTGGAGTTCCGCGCTGCGCTTAAATAATCCACACCCTATAAATTAATAGGCTGTTTTTATTGAAGTTGCAAACAACCTCATCAAGTGAAAATTCCAAGCGAAATCGTCGTGTACAGTTTTATGACGAAAAGTAGACAACTTGGTGCAAACAAAAACCATGAATGCGATCACGAATCGGTGCGACGGACAAAGATAACCCCTCACGTACTCCCTACTCTGCTTCTCAGACCCGCGTTGAAGAATAAGGTCACTTCCCCTACAGGTTGTTACATGAGGATTTAACATGCTCAGTCAAATACAACGTTTTGGTGGCGCAATGTTTACCCCGGTCCTGCTATTCCCGTTTGCCGGGATTGTGGTCGGTATCGCCATTATGCTGCGTAACCCGATGTTTGTCGGCGAAGCGCTCACTGCACCCGATAACTTATTTGCGCAAATCGTCCATATTATTGAAGAAGGCGGCTGGACGGTATTTCGTAATATGCCACTGATTTTCGCCGTGGGTTTACCTATTGGCCTGGCAAAACAGGCTCAGGGCCGCGCCTGTCTGGCTGTGCTAGTCAGTTTCATGACTTGGAACTACTTCATTAACGCAATGGGAATGACCTGGGGCCAGTACTTTGGCGTTGATTTTAACGTCGACCCGGTGGCGGGAACCGGGCTCACGATGATTGCCGGCATCAAAACGCTCGATACCAGTATTATCGGTGCGATTGTGATTTCCGGATTGGTCACCGCTATCCATAACCGCTATTTCGATAAACAACTTCCCGTTTTCCTCGGTATTTTCCAAGGCAGCTCATTCGTGGTCATTGTTGCCTTCTTCGTCATGATCCCTTGCGCGTGGCTAACCCTGTTCGGCTGGCCAAAAGTACAGATGGGGATTGAATCACTGCAGGAATTCCTGCGCAGCGCTGGCTCACTCGGCGTATGGGTTTACACCTTCCTTGAGCGCATCCTGATCCCAACGGGGTTACATCACTTCATCTATGGCCCATTTGTCTATGGTCCGGCAGTCGTGGAAGGAGGCATTCAGGTTTACTGGGCGCAGCATTTGCAGGAGTTCAGTCAAAGCACGCTGCCGCTGAAAACGCTGTTCCCAGAAGGTGGCTTTGCGCTGCACGGTAACTCGAAGGTGTTTGGCTGTCTGGGGATTGCGCTGGCTCTCTATGCCACCACGGCATCTGAAAATCGAGTGAAGGTGGCAGGCCTGCTGATCCCCGCCACGTTAACGGCGATGCTGGTCGGCATTACCGAACCACTGGAATTTACCTTCCTGTTTATCTCGCCGGTACTGTTTGTCGTCCACGCATTTCTGGCCGCTACCATGGCGACGGTCATGTATATGTGCGGCGTGGTGGGCAACATGGGCGGCGGTCTGCTTGACCAGTTCCTGCCGCAAAACTGGATCCCGATGTTCCACAACCATGCGTCAATGATGTTCACCCAGATTGGCATAGGCCTGATCTTCACTGGCCTCTACTTCGTGGTGTTCCGCTTGCTGATCCTGCGCTTCAACCTGAAAACGCCGGGCCGGGAAGAGGCCGAAATCAAGCTCTACAGCAAGGCGGATTATCAAGCATCCCGCCAGCAAACTACGGCAGCGAAAGAAACCAAACAAGGCCAGGCTGTCGGTTTTCTCGAAGCACTTGGCGGAGCAAACAACATCCTGAGCGTCAACAACTGTGCGACCCGCCTGCGTATTACCCTGGTGGATATGTCGCTGACGCAAAGCGACGACATTTTTAAAGCGCTGGGCGCCCACGGTGTGGTGCGACGCGGCAACGGTATACAGGTGATTGTGGGGCTGAACGTCCCGCAGGTCCGCGACCAGATCGAAAACCTGATGAAAGACGCTTCTTCGAGCGAACTTAAATCCATGACGGAGGCAGTATCATGAATAAATTCTCTGTAGTTGTAGCTGGCGGTGGTAGCACCTTCACTCCAGGTATCGTACTGATGTTACTGGCAAACCAGCACCGTTTCCCGCTGCGCGCCTTGAAATTCTATGATAACGATGGTGCGCGCCAGGAAACCATTGCCGAGGCGTGCAAAATCATCCTGAAAGAACAGGCACCAGACATTGAATTCAGCTACACCACAGACCCCAAAGAGGCATTTACCGATGTGGATTTCGTGATGGCACACATCCGCGTGGGCAAATACCCGATGCGTGAAAAAGACGAAAAAATCCCTCTGCGCCACGGCGTGCTTGGTCAGGAAACCTGTGGACCAGGTGGAATTGCTTACGGTATGCGCTCCATCGGCGGCGTGCTGGAAATTGCCGACTATATGGAGCAATACTCACCAAATGCCTGGATGCTGAACTATTCCAACCCGGCGGCGATTGTGGCAGAAGCAACCCGTCGTCTGCGCCCTACGGCGAAAATCCTCAACATCTGCGATATGCCAATCGGCATTGAAAGCCGCATGGCACAAATTGCTGGCCTGAAAGACCGTAAAGAGATGCGCGTGCGTTATTACGGGCTGAACCACTTCGGCTGGTGGACATCTATTGAGGATCTTCAGGGCAACGACTTGATGCCTAAAATCCGCGAGTACGTGGCTAAATTTGGCTACGTTCCGCCGTCAGATGAACATGGTACGGAGGCTAGCTGGAATGACACCTTCGCCAAAGCGAAAGATGTCTGGGCGTTGGATCCAGAAACCTTCCCCAATACCTACCTGAAATACTATCTGTTCCCAGACTACGTAGTAGAGCATTCCAACCCAGAGCGTACCCGCGCTAACGAGGTCATGGATCACCGCGAGAAGCACGTCTTCGGCTCCTGCAATGCCATTATCCAGGCGGGTAAATCCTCGGCAGGCGAGTTGGAAATCGATGAGCATGCCTCCTACATCGTCGATCTGGCAACCGCCATCGCCTTCAACACCCAGGAGCGCATGCTGTTGATTGTGCCAAACAACGGCGCTATCAATAACTTCGATCCGGAAGCCATGGTCGAGATCCCCTGCCTGGTTGGCAAAAGTGGCCCGCAACCGCTGGTGGTTGGCAATATTCCGCAATTCCAGAAAGGGCTGATGAGCCAGCAGGTGGCGGTAGAAAAACTGGTGGTCGATGCCTGGGAACAGCGTTCTTATCAGAAACTGTGGCAAGCCATTACGCTATCCAAAACCGTGCCGAGCGCATCGGTTGCCAAAGCAATACTTGATGACTTGATTGAGGCGAACAAGGACTACTGGCCTGAGTTGAAGTAAGTAAGGATAGCGTTACCACTTTCCCCTCCCTTAATCCCTGTACAGGCCGAGGAGGGGGAAGATTGGAACCGGAGTTAAATAGGCGCAACATGCAGCGCCCCTACAAAAACGCGTTTTACCAACGTAACACGTTGCCTGCATAGTCAATAAAGTGGTGCCCTCCTTTGCCGCGCCAGGCCAGAACCTGGCTCACAATGCCAGAGCAGCTTTGTTCGACAGTCAGCGTGGCATTCGTTCCGCCCATATCCGTTTGTACCCAGCCCGGATGCACCGACAGCAAAGTCACCTCCTGCAGGGCAGCGGTATCACGCAATCCGCGCGTTAACATATTCAGAGCAGCCTTGCTGGCGGCGTACAGCGGATAGGTCGCCGCTTCGTTCTCATTTAGACTGCCCAACTCCGATGTCATCAACGCCATCACGCCGGTTTGCGGTTTCACCAGCGGTATTAACGCTGCCGCACAGCGAACCGGGGAAAAGGTATTGGTCATAAACAGTTCAACGATCTCATCATCATTCGCCTGGGTAACGTCCTGATGGGCTGGCCCGTAAACACCTGCGTTGATAAAGATAAGATCGAATTGTTGTGACAACAGCCGTTCTTTCAGGGCAATCCTTTCATCATGATGATTGATATCTAATTTCAGCCATTGCGTGTCAGCCGGGCTATCGGCAGGCACCGCGCCGCGACAGGTTGCAACTACCTGCCAGCCCTGCATGGATAGCTGCCTGACAATGCCTAAACCTATTCCGCGTGATGCACCGATGATCAGTGCCGAGAATGGAGATGTCATGATTTTCTTCCTAATGCTGATAGCGGTCGGTTTCCCGCTCCTGAATTACTCTGGGTCCACGTGGGTCATTTTGCCCATCACAAAGGCTAAATTAGCCGCCGCGATCAGTGCCGCAGCGTGGGCATCGGTACTCATCTGTTGCGCATAGAGCAGACCATTGGCAGCCTCGTTGGCTACGGTGATGGTCCCCACGCCGTTGCGATAAGACTCCAGCGCGGCGTCGTAGGTAATAAACGCGGTTTTTACCAGGTTCAATGCTGCCTGGTTGGCTTCTAGCGCGGATTGTAACGTATCGGCCGCCACGATAATCTCACGAACCGCAGCCTCCTGCGTCTTTTGGAAAGTCTCGTTTGCCACGGCGGCACGTGATTCGGCCTCTTTCACGCGGGCAGCCCGTATCCCACCATCGTAAAGCGGAACGGTAACGCCCAACAGAATGCTAGAGGACGACGTTTGCTGGCCAATGGACGGCAATCCCTGAATGTCAAAACGCCCATCGCCACCCGCGACCGCGCTGGCAAGATAAACCTTAGGCAGAAAATCCGCCTCTGCCGCCTTGATACCGGCAGTAGCGGCCTGAGCAGCAGCATAAGTTGCCAATACGTCTGGCCGCTGAGAGAGCGCCAGCTTAATCATCTGCTGGGTTGGCGCACTGGCCGTCTGCGGCAAAGGTTTATCCTCGGCATAGCCCACTTTGATTTGCGATGAGGCAGAAATGCCCATGGATGCCAGCAAAGCCTGCCATGCGTCACGTTCCGTTCCCTGCGCAACAACGCGATTCAATTCAGATTGCGCGACCTGCTGGCGTGCCTGTGCAACTTCCACCGTTGTCGCAACGCCATTTTTGTTACGCGCCAAGGCAGCATCGAGGATTTTCTGGCTATTGCGCAGCGTCTCCTGCGCTATTTTTCGGCGTGACTGGGCCGCACCGTATTGGTAATAGCTGCGCGTAACCTCATAAATAATCTTTTGATGCATGCCGTTAAAGGCGACGTTGGCGGCATAGGAGGTGTGCTTGGCCGCCTGTTGCAAAGCGCTACGTTGGCCAAAATCAAAGATTAACCACTGCAACGCCAGTGCCGGCACTACCGCGCTGCCGGAGGTGTCCAGATCGTGTTGGTCGCCAATGTCATAGGGCAACGGCGTTCGCGTTCTTTGGTAGCCGCCAATCACGCTGGCTGAAATCATCGGCAAAAATGTCGCTTCAGCCATGCCTACGCCCAGCGCTGCCTGCCGCGCCTGTTGCCAGGCGATGCGGGTATCCGGGTTTTGCATCTGGGCGATGTCTATCAGCTCAGGTAACTGATAGATCTGCTGCTGGTTGATCGCAGGCGGTGCAGGAAGTTCCGCTACCGCCGGGTTGGCCGGAACAGCAAATTCATGACTGCTGATGCCGTCAGGTGTCCAGGGAGACGAAGGGCTAGCCGGAGCCAACGCCAGTTGGTCCGTGGCACAGCCTGCTAACAGACATAATCCCACTGCCGTGCTGAAAGTTCGTATTTTGAAAGTCTGAGTGCGCGGCTTCATCCAAGAAGTTCCTCAAGTCGCCTGATGCTTTGTTGGATCTCAAGTTCAACGGCGGGTGACAAACCGTTGTTGCTGCCTGTTGGTACTGAGGGATTAATCACTCCACCGCTCGAGGAAAGCCGGCTAAGCCGTTCCACATCGGAGAAGGACTTATCAAAGGGCAAAAACAGCGCCGGACAGAGGTTTTCCATTTCGCCAAGGATCGCTTGCAGACGCCGGTATTCTTCGGGAGAGGGGCGTAGCGATCTTGGCTCAAAAGGAACCAGCCTTAGCGCCTCCCGTGCCGTAGTCAGTTCTTCTTCAACCTCTGCCGCCTGTCTTATCGCTGCCGGGCGCTCTGTTGGCGATAACGCGGCAAGATTGCTTAATCCCGTGACCAGGCTGCGGATGCGAGTGCGGACAAAATCAGCAATGGCGACGGGCCACACGTAAGTGAATATCAAATACACCACCAGATTCCCCAGCAGGATCCCGAGTACCCTATCGAGCGCAACGCCCAAATCCGTACTCGGACTAAAGCCATGTAACACGGTCAGTAAGAATGCCAGTCCGATTTGTATGCCCGCATAAGCAATCCGCTCATTGCCGCTCGATACCCAGGCACTGAGCAGCAGCGCGCCGAATACCAACGCCATTAACTGGCCGATATCACTAAGCGACGGAACAATAAAAATCAGCGAAAGCACGCCCATCAATGCGCCTATCAGGCAACCAACAATGCGTAACGTCAGCTTGTGTACTGTCTCTCCCGCCGTGCCTAACGCAGCGACATAACAGGTGATCATGGCGGTATGAATATCTTGCCAGTCCAGTGCGGTATAGACGAGATAACAGATCACGCTGGCCGCCGTGGTCTTTAAGGCAAATTGCTGATGGACGGGATTGGTAAAGGCGTCTGCGGCTAAAAATGAGGCTTTGGGCGCACTGGTGTCTACCGCATTATCTGGCGTTGCAAGTTGCACCAGCGCGTGGGTGACTTCGTCATTTTCCCCACTCTGATTAAACGCTGGGGGTTCAATCCCCCGGCCCGCGGCAATAGCCTCGGCGGCGGAACTGCACCAGTCCGCCAAATTCGGGCGAGTTAACGCCGGTTCGGTTTTATTGAGGGCTGAAATGGCCAGCAGTAACCGATAGCTGCTGTTGACAGCGGCGGTTAACCAGGCAGCCTCTGCGGCAGGCCGCAGATGGAAAATGCGCACGAACATAGCCCGCTGTTGATGTTCGCTCTGCCCTTCCCGCAACAGCTCCTCTACTTTATACAGGCTGGGGGCATCCGGGTGGCGTAAAGCCTCACCGGCAACCGCTAAGCGCTCTGCCAGACTTGCGCGTAGCAGTTTCCAGGGAGGCCGCCCGATGAAAAGATTAAAGGCTACCAATAGCAGCATCGGGGATGCGGCCATCAGCCAGGCATACAGCACCGCGCGTACCGCTAACTCTCCATTCGGCGCATCGCCAAGTAGCGACATGATGAAAGCGATCACCAGCGCAATAATGCTGCCCACCGGCCCGAGCTTGCTCGCCGAGCCTAGCCAGAGAAAGGCAAACGAGCTAAGGACCAGCACCGCCATGCGTAAAGGCGCAGATTCCAGGGTATAAGGCAGGATCAGCAAGATCAGCCCCACCACTATGGGCACGAGCAGGGTCACCGCAATGGCCATCGCCATACTTTCGGCGGCGTCTGGTTTCATCACGAACAAAATCAGATAGCAGCTAATCGCTGATTCGGGGATACCGTACAGCATGGCCACCAGCGTCATCAGTGCGCAAAGCGCACCGACCCGCCAGGCCATCGCCAATCGGCCAGGGAAATAGGCCAAATCGCGTTTCAACTGGCGCAACATTCTGCCCCAGGGGCTGTCAGCAACCATGGTCGTCTCGTACTATTGCTACCGCGCTGGCACCAATTCGCATCAACTCCGCCGGCGGATCTTTAAGGGTGATCCGCACCGGGAAACGCTGTTCGACCCGCACCCAGTTCAGCGATTTTGGGACATAGGGCAGATTTCGTGGAATGTTAAACTGCTCCTCGGAGCTGATCCCCCAGCCAATCCCCTCCACTTTGCCCTGAATCGCACGCTGACGATCGGCCATAACATATACCGTGGCGCAATTCCCCGGTTTGATGTGCGCCAGCTCTGTTTCGCGAAAGTATGCCGAGGCGTGCCAATGGTCGCTATTAATCAGCGTAAATACCGCCTGATCCGGCATCACAAATTCCCCCGCCGAAACATTCAGTCCCACTACCAGGCCATTATGCGGCGCTCGTATCTGGGTATTTTCCAGTTCTTGTTCGGCAATGGCCAATGCGGCGCGGCGTGCGCTGAGCAGGGCCTCAGACTCCGCAGCGCTGCTGATTAATGCCTGCGAAGCGACGGTTTGCTTCAGCGCCTGTTTCAGGCTGATTTCCGCATCGTGTTTGGCTGTCTGGGCATCGTCCACCTGCTGGGCGGTGACATACCCCTTGCCCAGCAGTGGCTGAATGCGCGCCAGAGTCTGGGTGGCAAGCTTGAGGTTGGCTCGCGCCCGGTTTACCTGTTCATCGGTAATAGCCGCATTAGATTGTTCTGCTATCATCGTGCGGTGCTGAGTATCCCAGGCAGCTTGCGCCATCTGCAGTTCCGCCCGTGCCTGCTCGACCCGCAAACGATAAATCGTGGGATCGAGGGTGAACATCACCTCACCTCGTTGGACCCTGCCGTTTTCTGTCACATTAATGGACTGAATACGCCCAGGTACGGAGCTGCTGACGTTCACCACGCTAGCACCGATGACCGTATCCTGCGACGTGGGATTTAACGTGTTTTGACGCAGCGTCAGCCACCCTGAAATAGCGGCAGCAATAACGATAACCACCCCGATGACGATCGCTATCCGACGTTTATTGCCCGGTTGTTTTAACGTGTTCATTTTTAGCGCACTTAGAATAAAAGCGATGACATAAAGGCTACGGCGAGCGCCAGGCAGGTATAGACGAAGAGTCGCCACGGCAGAACTTCGTCAATTCCTGCAAAAATCAGCAGAACGCGCGCTCCTATCGCTACCACGAGGCCAATCCCAGCACAGGCTAGCCAGGCTGGGAAATAAGAGCCGAGCATGGAAAATGCTGGCGCACCAAAGTCACGACACCCGATGAGGCTAAAGGTGCTGACCAGCAATAAGGCCAACGCTCCGTAACGCGTATGGCCTGAACGAAAAAACACAGGCCCCCGGCGCTGACGAAAAGAGTGTGCGCTTGCCATTTTATCTCCCAAAACCGCATTGCGGCGCTGTATTAAACCGCGCTGTTTACCAGCGTATTTTTATAAATTTGCCCATTTTTCATGATCATCTGAAATGCTTCCTCAGGCTGGGCCAGCAGTTGAATATCCGTTAGCGGATCGCCGTCGACAATGATCATATCGGCCAGGGCGCCTGCTTCTATCACCCCGAGCTTCTCGGGATAAGGGTTACGCGGGCCGGAGAGCGCGCAAAGTTCGGCATTGACGCTGGTAGCCATTTTAAGAATTTCGAGAGGCGTATACCAGCGGATCAGCTTGGCAAGCTGGGCGCCTTGACGTGTGGCAAGCCTGGCGTCGAACAGTGTGTCGGTACCCCAGGCGGTCTTGATGTAGTGCTTTTTCGCCAGTTGGTAGGCGTTATCGGTTCCGGCGGACATCACCAGTTGCTTGGCGCGTGAAGCCGGGTTCGCCATCGGTACGGCATCTTCATCGTCCAGGAAAGGTTGCAGACACCACCACAGATTCTGTTGCGCCATGAGCTCCACGGTTTGTTCATCCACCAACTGGCCGTGTTCGATGCATTTCACGCCGCCTTTGATTGCCATGGTGACAGCGCGGGCCGTATAGGCGTGAACGGTCACGTAGGTACCCCAATTTTCCGCGGCGGTCACCGCCGCCTGGATTTCGGGCACGGACCCCTCCGTTACGTCAATACCGTCATAGAGAGAGGCAACACCGCCACCGGCCATAAATTTGATCTGGGATGCCCCCCTCATCAGCTGTTCCCTGGCGCGCAACAGCACCTGGTCGGCACCATCAGCAATGGCGGTTATCCCCACCCGCTCGATATAGCTCAGGGAGTCCGCGGGTGCACGTGGGACTTCGCTCAGCATGCGAAAATCACCGTGGCCGCCGGTCTGGGAAATGAACGCCCCGGACGGATAAATGCGCGGGCCAACCGTAATCTGCTCATCAATCGCACGTTTCAAACCAAACACCGGCCCACCCATATCGCGTACCGTGGTGAAACCACGCAGCAGCGTTGCCTGTGCTTCGGCAATCGCCAGCGCCTGGATATAGTTAAAATCGGCCGTCATCGCCGTCATCATGGAAGGACGAGCCATGATGGCATGCCAGTGCGCATCAATCAGGCCGGGCATCAGTACGCCACCGTTGCCGTCTATAATCGTTGCTTCCGCTGGCGGAGGCGTATCAGCAGGTTCAATCGATTTGATTTTGTTGCCTTCAACGATAACCTGCATGCCCTCGCGCAGTTGGTCAGAAACCCCGTCAAAAATCCGTACGTTGATAAACGCTTTCAGCTGCGTAGCGCTGGCGGTTGCATTGGAATGTGTGGATTGTCCTGCGGGTATTGCTGCTGCGACCGTGGCTGTCGTTATCGGCGGCGCTTTCGCCGCCTGGCGGGTTAGCACCGTATTAATGCGTAAAAATGCCGGGCTGTGGCATAGGCATGCCTCAGAATGTTCGTGGGCAGGCAAGTCCATGGCGCTTTGCTGCATAACACATCACTCCTTATCAAATTAAACCGACTTCGCGGGTAACTGCAGGTTTTGTTTAGAGTAATTGTAGAACGTAATCCTCACAACGCTTTATTTTTCAATAATTTTATATCTTCATTAATAAAACATTATTTTGCAGTGGATAAAATCAGAATTACCTTATCAATCGAGAGTAAAGTCTCATTAATTAATTTAACGTTATCACAACCATGACGTAACAACATTTAAATTACCGGCATAAAAATCCGAGTGAGAACACCCCAATGAATCGCCCCTCACTTTTTTGGGGGATATTGAGAAAATGACCAACAACACAACCCTCTTTATCGCTGATTTTAAAAGAAAAACATTATATTTAAAATGATTTCCTGCCTTTTTCACAAAATGTTCTAGAATTAACGCCAAGACGTAGTGGCGTTAGTAGAGCACAGGGGGCGGTTTTACGTAATCCTGCCGAGTATATTGGAATATAAAAATCAAGAGGGTTTTTATGAGTACAAACAACCAGGAAAATAACAGCAATGTTAATGATGATGTTTACTCCTCGATAGATTTGGCCATTTCGCTACCAAAATCTGGATTTCCAGACTCAGAGCGAAATCCTCGCCATGTATTCAGTGCCATTCGCGATGAATTAATGTTGGACGGTAACTCACGGCAAAACCTGGCGACATTCTGCCAAACCTGGGTTGACGAAGAAATTCGTGACCTGATGGATCTGTCTATCGACAAAAATATGATTGATAAAGACGAGTATCCACAAACGGCCGAAATTGAAGCCCGCTGCGTGCGCATGTTGGCGGACCTGTGGAAATCACCGTCGCCGGACACCACGCTGGGCTGCTCCACCATTGGCTCGTCAGAGGCCGCTATGTTGGGGGGGTTGGCGTTAAAATGGCAATGGCGCAAAAAGCGTGTCGCACAGGGCCTAACCACCGATAAACCCAATATGATCTGCGGGCCGGTACAAATTTGCTGGCACAAATTCGCGCGTTATTTCGACGTGGAATTGCGAGAAATTCCACTGGAGGGCGATCGTCTGATCATGATCCCGGAAGAGGTACTGAAACGAGTCGATGAAAATACCATAGGTGTGGTACCCACCCTCGGAGTGACCTTTACCTGCCAGTACGAGCCGGTAAAAGCGGTCAGCGACGCACTCGATAAGCTGCAAAAAGACACCGGACTGGATATTCCTATTCATGTCGACGGTGCCAGCGGCGGCTTTCTCGCCCCATTCTGTGCCCCCGATCTGGAATGGGATTTCCGCCTGCCACGCGTAAAATCCATCAATACTTCAGGCCATAAATTTGGGTTAGCCCCTCTGGGTGCGGGCTGGGTGGTGTGGCGTGAAGCGACAGACTTGCCCGAAGAGCTTATTTTCAACGTCAACTATCTTGGCGGCAATATGCCCACCTTTGCGCTCAACTTCTCACGCCCTGGTGGACAGATCATCGCTCAATACTACAACTTCTTACGCCTTGGCCGCGAAGGCTACGCCAAAGTGCATAATGCCTGCTATGCCACGGCCCAGTATCTTGCCGACGAGATCGGTAAGCTCGGTCCGTTTGAAATCCTGTTTGATGGCGACAGCGCCAAAGGCATCCCGGCGCTGGCCTGGAAACTGAAAGAAGGCGCCAATATCGGTGGCTACACGCTATATGACCTCGCCGATAAATTACGCTCACGCGGCTGGCAGGTACCTGCGTACTCCATGCCAGCAAATCGGGAAGATCTGGTGATTCAGCGTATTTTAGTACGCCACGGGGTGAGTTTTGACCTGGGTAGTCTGTTGCTTGACGATCTGAAACGAGCGCTTGAGCATTTCGAGAATCATCCGGTCGTTAATCCACTTTCGGAAGATGAAGCGGCCGGCTTTAACCACGGCTGATCCGCAGTTGGCCTGTTAATGGAGTGGCACGCTCCTCGCCACTCCTGTTAACCATAAGAAATCAACTGGCAAGCATCTTCGCTTGTCCCAGGAGAATTGCCATGGCTACCTCTCAAATCATCGCTGCGCCAAAACAACTCACGCTGTTGGGCTTTTTTGCCATAACAGCATCAATGGTGATGGCGGTTTACGAATACCCAACGTTTGCAACCTCTGGTTTTTCACTGACCTTCTTCCTGATACTTGGCGGCTTGCTGTGGTTCATTCCGGTAGGATTGTGCGCCGCTGAAATGGCAACGGTTGAGGGTTGGCAGGAGGGTGGCGTGTTTACCTGGGTTTCTAAAACCCTCGGTGAGAAATGGGGATTTGCCGCTATTTCGTTTGGCTATTTGCAAATCGCAATCGGCTTTATCCCGATGCTCTACTTCGTGCTAGGGGCGCTTTCCTATATTCTTAACTGGCCCGAACTCAATAACGATCCGATAGTTAAGACCGTCGCCGCACTGATTATTTTATGGGGCCTGGCCTTGACTCAGTTTGGCGGCACCAAGAATACCGCTCGCATCGCCAAGATTGGTTTTTTTGCCGGTATCCTGCTGCCAGCCGCCATTCTGGTGATCCTGGCCGTCACTTATCTGCGCTCTGGTGCTCCCATTGCGATTGAAATGAATGCCGAAACCTTCTTCCCGAACGTCACCAGCATGAGCACGTTAGTGGTGTTTGTGGCCTTCATCCTAAGCTATATGGGAGTGGAAGCCTCCGCTACTCACGTCAATGAGATGAAAAATCCGGGCCGCGATTATCCGCTCGCCATGCTGCTGTTGATGTTCGCGGCGATTTGCCTGAGTTCAGTCGGCGGGCTGTCCATTGCCGCCGTGATCCCCCATGAGCAAATCAACCTCTCTGCGGGCGTGATGCAAACCTTCACGGTGCTGATCAATCATTTGGGGACGGGCTTTGAATGGGCTATCCGCGGTATCGCTGCGCTGTTGCTTCTGGGCGTGCTAGCTGAGATCGCGGCATGGATTGTCGGGCCTTCCCGCGGGATGTTAGTGACAGCACAGCAAGGGATCCTGCCCGCCCGTTTTGCCAAAATGAACAAAAACGGCGTGCCGGTGGTGCTGGTCATTTCCCAGTTACTCATCACCT
This sequence comes from Serratia sp. N21D137, assembly GCF_047530005.1. Classification (NCBI taxonomy): domain Bacteria; kingdom Pseudomonadati; phylum Pseudomonadota; class Gammaproteobacteria; order Enterobacterales; family Yersiniaceae; genus Serratia; species Serratia sp. N21D137. The sequence continues at coordinate 3,826 of NZ_JBLJAJ010000037.1, read as the reverse complement.
CGGTGGCACTGATTGTGCTGACCAATACCGGGGGTGGCAATAACATGTCGTTCCTGATTGCGCTGGCGCTGACGGTGGTGATTTATCTTTGCAGCTATTTCCTGTTATTCCTGGCTTATATCCAGCTGATCCGCAAACAGCCGAATAACAAACGCACCTTTAATATACCGGGAGGCAATGGAGTTAAAATTGCGGTTGCTGTCATCGGTTTGCTGACCTCTTTGGTAGCCTTTGTCGTCTCCTTCTTCCCTCCTTCGGGGCTACCGGGTAGAGAAGCCAACGACGTCTATGCCGGTTTACTGGTCGTTTGCTTCCTGGTGGTGCTGGTCATCCCCTTCATTATTTATGCACTACATAATAAAGCGGCTGGAGCGAAAAATATCACGCTGGTGCCAATCAGCACGGATAGCGCTCAGGAAGGGCATTTCTTCATCCATCCGAAGGCACGTAGCCCGCACCACATCATTGTTGATGGTAAAAAGGTTCACTGATCCTCGATTATTGGGTGGATGTGCGGCAACGCCATCCGCCTCTTTACCTCCCCGGTTAACCAGCCTTCAAACGACTCAACTCAGTGAGTTTGCCAGCGCTAAAGGCGTCATAGCCAACAGCGGATGGGTTTTCATCAACGCAAATGACCAATCCACAAAGCTTCTTACCCGAACCGATAAATGCTTGCCGGTGGGGTAGATAATATGAATTGGTCGTGGGGCAAAGTGCCACTCGGGTAACACCGGCTGCAAGAGCCCACTCTTCACATAGCTTTCCACCGCGAAGGGTGCTCCGGAGCAGATGCCCGCCCCGGTAAGGCAAGCACTCATGGCCACATCGGGATCTTCGATCAGCAGGCTGCTGTCGCCTACTACCGCAATGCTCTGGCTTGCCGATTGCAGATGCCAGGTAAGCTGCTTACCGCGCTGAATGCCAAAACCCCCAACCCATCGATGATGCTGAAGATCTTCAGGCTGCCTGATAGCTCGCGTTGAGCGGAGAAAATGAGGGGAAGCATAAAGGCCCATCTGCACATCGCAAACGTGCCTGGCCACCAGCGTCGAATCTTCCAGATTACCGCCGCGGATCGCGCAATCAATGCCTTCCTCAAACAAATTACTGATGCGATCGCTGCTGGTAAGCCGCACCACGATCTCTGGAAAACGTGCCTGAAAGTCATGCAACTGAGGTGCGAGGATCCAACGCGCAATCGAGGCCAAAGCCTCTATACGGATCTTGCCGCTCGGCGTTGTCACCCCGCCGCTGAGCCCCCCTTCCAACTCATCAATTTCCGCGAGAATATGCTGGCAGCGCTCAAAATAGGCACTGCCATCCTCCGTCAGGCTCAACGCCCGGGTCGTTCGATGCAACAGGCGCACGCTCAAGAGGCGCTCGAGATCGCTAATACGCTGGGAGATCCGCGCTTTGGGAAGCCCCATGGCGATAGCCGCACGGGTGAAACTTCCGGTTTCAACCACTTTGACAAAAGTGGCCATGGCTGCAAGTTTGTCCATTTGTTCACAAATATTGAACAGAGTTAGCTTTTATAGTCTATTTATTAATTTTTGCTGTCAAATATCATGACGATCGCGATCTCAACCAAGCTTGGAGTCTTCATCATGATGCAATGCGATCCCACCACTGGCAGTTGTCTTTTGCCTGACGAGCCCTCTGATACACAACGGCAACCCACTGCGCCCAGTGATATAGTCATTCGCTACGTCGGCGATCCGATGTGCTCCTGGTGCTGGGGCATGTCACCCGTGGTGAAGAAACTGGCGGAGTATTGCGAGCAACATGGCCTGAGTTTTGTGATGACCATGGGTGGCTTGCGCGCTGGTGGCGGCGATGCTTGGAACTCGGCATTCCAAGCCTTCTTAAGGGATGAGTGGGATCACATCCAGAAAACAACCGGCCAACCCTTTGGTTTCAGCCTGCTGGAAGCAGAGCAATTCAATTACGATACCGAGCCGGCCTGCCGGGCGGTCGCAACAGCTACTCTGCTGTTGGTTGAGCGGGGTTTACCTTCCTCGGCAGCGTTACCGTTTCTCGCAGCAAGCCAGTACAAATTCTATGTAGATGGGCAGGATCCTAAAACCGTGGCGTTTTATCGTGACATCTGTGACCAGGTTGGCCTGCCATTTGAAGAATTCAGCCAAACCTTTACGTCACAACAGGCCAGAAAGGCGGTTAGCCAGGACTTTGCGCTATGTCGCCAATGGGGCGTTCGCTCCTTCCCCACCCTGTTGCTGGAACGTCAAGGTGAGATATCGCTGCTATCTTCGGGTTACGTTGACACCGAGACATTGCTTAACCGTCTCAACGCACAGTTACCCCCTGTTGCAGAGCACACCACGGAATAGCCCTGTTTTTTATACAACCACCCGTCACGAAAAGGATCACGACATGAGTGTCATTTTACAGATTGATTTTAGTTTCCCAGCCGACCAGCTTGGTGCAACCCTGTCCAAAAATGCGCAATCGCTGGCCGAAAGCATCAATCAAGAGCCGGGTTTCATCTCCAAGATATGGACTGAGAATGAGCATACTGGCGAGGCGGGTGGAATATACTTTTTCGAAAACCGAGCGTTTGCCGAAAAATATGCCGAACACCACGTCAAACGGGCTGAGGCGATGGGGGCCAAAAATCTTCATCTGAAAATATTCGACATCAACCTTCCCCTGACCAAAATCAACCATGGCCAATATGAGTGATTATTGTCCTAAAAATTGAAGCACAAGGTGCCCCGTCAAAGGGAAGCCAATTTATTCGATAAAATTAATGTAATCATGGCATTAACGGAATAACTGTATGTGATCGCCCGCGACTTAACAAGTCGGTCAATTGATTTTTCACCAACAATTGCCACGAAAACGACAGTTTGAAGCGAAAAAAATCATTTGTTTTCGCTATTATTAGTCTTTCTCTGGCCAACTCTAAATACCAACACCAAACCCAATAGGATTGCGGCCATACCTAGCAAACTGAGTGCCGGTAATACGTTGCCTAAGAACAGATAATCCATGACAGCCGTAACAACAGGAACCAAATAGAAAAGGCTGGTCACGTTGACCATATTTCCACTGCGGATCAGTCGATACAACAAAAACTGTGCTCCAACGGAGATAACCAAACCCAGCCATAACAGTGGCAATAGGAACCCCACTCCCCAGTCGACCTCAAAGGGTTTAAATGGCACAAAGCAAAGGCAGAATACCAAGCTGACAAGATACTGAAGAGGCATCACTTCCTGGGGTGACTGCTGCACTGTTTTTTGTAATAGCGCCCCTGTCGTCATGCTGACTAGTGCCAACAGGGCAAAAGCCAATCCCAGGACCGACATCCTAGCAAAGCTTAGCCCTTCAAATACCACCAGAGTCAAGCCACACAGAGCCAATACCAAACCGCCTAGACGAGCTAACGAGAAATTCCGCTCGGTAAGCACCAATGTAAGGATGGGTTGTGCGCCTAGGATAGTGGCAAGTACGCCAGGGGTGACCCCATGCTCGAGAGCCAGAAAGTAGCAAATCGAATAACCGCCAATAAGCAACACTCCTGTCAGTGCTACTTTCCCACGAGTGCCCGACTTCGGCAGCAATCCTCCGCTAAAGCTGGCGATGACGACGAGCAGTGACAGCGCGAGAATAAAGCGCAAGGTAAGGATGGCGAACGCTGAGCTGTGGTCAAGCCCCCAGCGTGAGAAAATTGTAAGCGTCCAACGAAGGCCGTATTGACTAAGGTCGAGTAAGTTATTCTGTTGGCAGTGTTATACGCCACGGCAGTAGCTCACTGACCCGGTTTATCGGCCAGTCGGCAATCACATTCAGCACATGA
>NZ_JBLJAJ010000036.1:0-41790 GCF_047530005.1 Serratia sp. N21D137 | reverse complement strand
CCCCCATGCGTATATAGCGCCGGATAGTCTGGCGGGAACACCCCAAATGACGGGCAATAGCACGGATGGACATGCCTTGCCGACGAAGAACAGCAATCTCCACTCTTAACTCCAATGTTAGCATCGGTAGCTCGCTTAAAACTGCCAGTTTTACCCATGGTGGGTCCATTTTACATTGGCATGTGGGTCATTTTTACATCGGCGCTAACAGTTACCACCAACGGGGCTGCCTGATTTTAGGCAACAAAAAAGGCCCCAACCATGACGGCGGGGCTTTTCTTATTTGGCTTTATTACTTCACTTCTTTAGCCTTAAGAGCCAGATCGCGAAAATGTTTTACACTGCGCTCGAACCCCACGCGTTTTTCCATGCGAAAAAACTTGTTCTGATCGAACCCCATCAATCTACAGAAAGCTGCCCGATTGATAATTTCAGGGGTAAATGTGGACAGTAGATTAAAACCAAGTGAGTTGTTTATGGAGATCTTCAAGTGTTGCCTCGAATAGTTAAAGGTATCAATAAATGACATCTCAGGATATGTAGCAGCGGGGGCGTTAGGCCCCCCATCTGTCAGAGAATTACTTAGATTTTTTCTCTTTGATGTTTAACTTCATTTGGAAGTTAGGGCGCAGGTTCAGCGGCAAGTGGCTGAATTCCTGTTCCATATTGAGCATGCCGTGGTCATCTACACGAGTCCAACCATAGCGAGCCTGAACACCACCCTGTGCAACGGTTTGGAGACGGCTACAAGGGCCTTGAATCACACGCAGCGGGTTAACATCAGCGCGGGAGAACTTAGGCAACATTAGACCGGTTTTCTCGTCCAACTCGTAGCGGTCATCATCGATCAGGATGAAGCGCATGTTCTGCCAGTCGAAGAATTCGAAGCCCGCGATCAGTTGATTGGTATAGGCATTCTTAGGAGCACCGGCAACATTGTACTGAGTCAGTTCACGGTTGTAGGCGTTGGTGCGGATAGAGTCGTACAATTCAGCGCCAGCGAATACCACCAGACCCTCTACGAAGCTACGAGCGCCACGCAGTTCTTTATTCAGTGCACGACGCGCCTTGTTAAACTGGGTGGTCAGTTCGTTGGTATTGGAACTACGTTGGCGGCAAATAACGTAAAGCCCTGCATGGATAGCAGGGCCTTGATGGTTTAGAGCGTGGTACCGGGAAGGCGTTCTATTTTTGCACCGGCCCGGCGAGCCGTTGATGGCAGAATATTGGCTTTAGTCACATAGCCATCGGGATCCAGGCAACGATTAAGTTTGCGTACATCCTCAAGCAGGGTTTCATCCCAGTAAAGGCGTTTACGTTGATCCCCCTGAGTGGTCAGCGTGGCTTCCATATCTGCGTCCAACGCCCGATAGCTGCGCCAGCAGCCGGCAGGAACAGAAACCACCGAGCGCTCGGTGGCTACAATGGTCACTTCTTCCCCCTGCCGGTTATAAGTCACCTCCAGCGTGCCCTTAAATACCATCAGCACCTGTACGCTTTCACAAAGATGACGTCCTATCTGGTGCGCAGCGGCCAGGCGCAGCCACTCTACCGAGAAGCCATGGGGATTAACTATTGGCGGCGTGGAGTTACGATCCTGCGAAATCCCATAGCCAATCACCGGAACCATTTCACCGCCGTGCCCTGGCAGGACGGCATCCAGCAACGCATCTGACGACCATTGACGCTGTTCACCTGTCACGGCACGCCGCGCCATCTCCTCGACGGAATAATCACGCAATTCTCGGATGCTGTCTTGATCTAATGGCGGTAACAGATCGTTGGCGTCGGGCAGCGGATCTCCTGCATTGACGTCAATCAGCATGTTGTCCCGGCTAAGATACAGACCGTATTCCTTGGCCGCATCCAAAATGGAAGGATGCCAAATGATCCCGCCGGTGCTATCGCCACCCAACACCGTGTACACCATGCCGCAGGTATCTTCGGGACTGACGTTGGTGAAGCCACGGAAGATCCAGGTGGGGATCGACAAAATGGCCGGGGCGGAGAACTCGGCCTGATGCTCACCGTTGGCTCCCCAGCGAAAACGCCATGTGCCTTCGTGGATCAGGAATACCTCGGCGGTGAAGTGCAAATGCAGATTATTGATCACTCCTTTTGGCATGGCTGCCGCGCCGATATTAAAGCCGTGGGCTTCAGGGATATTCACCACCTGAGAGGCTGACTGCGTTACGCCAGGCCCAATAAAGGAGTAGTTTTGTTTGAGGTGGGAACCCGGCAACTTGCAGTCGATAAATGCCACGCTGCACGACACCATATCTTGCGGACTTACCAGGCGGCGCTCGGCTTCTTGCTGGCTCAACGTTACTGTTTTCATGTGGGTAACTCCTGTTAATAACCGGACACACCGCGGGTGGGTGCGGATTTGCCAAGGGTAGCGGCAATGGCTTCACGGGCGGCACGGCCAAGCTGCATGACATCATTGGCGGGTGTCACCAATTGAAATCCTTGCGCCAGGCGGGCAGCAGCAGCGTCGCCAGAGGTACAGAAAATACCGGCAACTTTGCCGTGTGCACGGCTGCGGGACAGCACCAGCTCAATGGCCGCCAACATGTCAGGATGCTGAGATTCGGCGCTCGCGCTGCCGGTTAACGTCAGCGAGAGGTCGTTCGGGCCGATAAATACGCCGTCCAGCCCTTCGGTGTCCAGAATGGCGTCAAGGTTGGCCAGCCCCTCACGGGTTTCAATCATCGCCAGTGTCAGAATTTCACCGTTGGCGTATTGCGGGTAATCCTTGCCGCCGTACAGCAGCGCACGCGCAGGGCCAAAAGAACGGGTGCCTAACGGTGGATAACGGCAGGCGGAGACAAACTGCCGCGCCTGCTCGGCGCTGGAGATCATCGGGCAAATAATGCCCCAGGCTCCTGCATCCAGCAGCCGCATGATCTGCGCCGGATCGTTGCAGGCCACCCTGGCGAGCGGGACAGCAGGCGTGCAGGAGATGGCTTGCAGCATGGATAACGCATTGGAAAAATCGATCATGCCGTGCTGCATATCCACGGTGATGGCGTCGTATCCCTGATGCCCGGCAATTTCTGCGCTGTAACCCGACGGGATTGCCAGCCAGCCGTTGACGACAGGGAGTTGCTGACGAAATGCCTCTTTTAGGCGGTTCATTCTCATAAAAGCTCCATTAACCAATGACGAAGAGCAGCGGAGGTAAACTCTGGTGCTTCAAGGGGAAGAAAGTGCCCGCAGTTGGGCAGGGTCTGCCAGTGTGCTGCCGGTGCGGCAGTGGCAATAGCCTGATGATGTTGTGCAGTGCAAATCACGTCTTGAGCACCGTTGAGGATGAGTATCGGATGTGAAAAGTTGGCTAGCGCTGCACGATGATCGTGGCGAGTTATCGCGATTTCCGTTTGCTGGGCAAACGTTGCAAGACCGCATTCCAGCGCCATTTGTACGACGGTGTCATGCAAGTTGGCATCGTCGAGGCGCTCGGGAGCGACATAGTGAGGCCAAAGCGTCGCGGTTAACCAAGGAACCAAACCTTGCCGTGCTGCATTGGCCACCGCTGCGCGTCGGGGGGCTGCAGATTCTGGCGGGGCGGTGAAGGGGTTGGCCGAAATGAGCGCCAGCCCTGCCAGCCTCTGGGGGGCGTCTGCCAACATCTGTAAAGCCACAATCGCGCCCAGTGAAAATCCCACCAGGCAAAAATGCTCAGGCAGCATGGCCAATAACCGTTTTGACTGCGCTTCGGCGGAATCAGCCCCCGTCAGCGTCACGCAGATGACCGCGCTGACATTCATGTGATCGATCGCAGGTTGCCAGAGCCGCGTATTGCACAATGTGCCGCCAAGCAGCACCAGTGGCAGCGTCGTGTTATCCAAAAGGCTCAGGGAGGTGTTTGATCTCTTCATGTTGCGGTCCAACCCCCATCCACCATTAATGACGATCCGGTGATTAACGCGGCAGCGGGGGAGGCCAGGAACACGACTGGCCCCATGATGTCCTCAATTATCCCCAACCTTCTTAGCTTGATGTTATCCATGACGTAGCGTTTGAAAGTCGGGTCGGCCAATGAAGCATGCGAAAGTTCGGTCTCGATAAAGGTGGGGCAGAGAGTGTTCACTCTGATCCCCGCCTCTCCCAACTCCAGCGCCATCGCTTTGGTCAGCCCTTCCAGCGCAAACTTTGAGGCACAGTAGACGCTGCGATTGGGGCCGCCAACGTGGCCCATTTGCGACGAGATGTGGATGATGGAACCTTCTACGCCCTTTGCCAGCATCGAGCGGGCGACATGCTGGCTGATCAAGAAGGTCGCGCGTAGATTAAGGGCCATCACCGCATCGTAATTTTCCTCGCTGACCTCGACAAAAGGCTGGTGGCGTGCCAAGCCAGCGCTGTTGACTAAAATGCTGAAGCTTGGCAACTCAGCCAGCGTCGTCGCCACCGCGTGGCTATCCGTAATATCCAAAACGACTGAGTGCAGTTGAATGTTTTGCTCAGCAGCGAGCGTGACCGCTAGTTGCAGTTGCTGACTGTCGCGAGCGGCAATCCAAACCTTTGCTCCGGCTTCGGCAAGGGCAATGGCTGCCGCAAAACCGATGCCGCGTGAGCCTCCGGTCACCAGCGCCTGCTGGTTGTCGACACGAAAGCTTGGCGTATAGGGAACCGTCATCATGTTCAGGCCTTGTCACTATCCGTGACCGCCACCGGACTGGCGTAGGGCACATCGCGTTGGCCGTAGCGCCGCACGCGAATGTTTGCCTGTTCCGCATGGCCAGAGAAACCTTCCAGTAACGACAGGCGTGAGCAGTAGCCGCCGATCTCCGAGGATGCCTCGTCGCTGAGCACTTTCTGCCAGGTACAGGTTTTCATGAATTTACCCACCCACAATCCGCCAGTGTAACGTGCGGCTTTCTGGGTCGGCAGGGTATGGTTGGTGCCGATCACTTTATCGCCATAGGCCACATTGGTTCTTGGCCCGAGGAACAGTGCGCCGTAGTTAGTCATATTGCTCAGGAACCAGTCGTCGCGGGAAGTCATCACCTGGACGTGTTCGGAGGCGATACGATCGGCTTCTTGCAGCATCTCCTCGTAGCTGTCGCAGACAATCACTTCGCCGTAGTCATGCCAAGCCTGACGAGCGATCTCTGCGGTAGGAAGTTGAGTCAGCAGCCGTTCGACCTCCAGCAGGGTAGCCTTGGCCAGCGCCAGGGAATTGGTGAGTAAAATGGCAGGCGTGGTCACGCCGTGTTCCGCCTGGCCGAGCAGGTCGGTGGCACAAATTTCCGCATCCACGCTGTCATCGGCGATCACCAGGGTTTCGGTCGGCCCGGCGAATAAATCGATCCCCACGCGGCCAAAAAGCTGACGCTTGGCCTCTGCCACAAAGGCATTGCCGGGGCCGACCAGCATATCGACCGGGCTAATGGAGCCGGTACCCAGTGCCATGGCCCCAATCGCCTGAATGCCGCCTAAGGCATAAATCTCATCGGCTCCGGCCATTGCCTGGGCGGCGACAATGGCTGGCGCCGGTTGACCATGAAAAGGAGGTGCGCAGCTGACGATACGCGAACATCCCGCAACCTTGGCGGTGATGATGGACATATGTGCTGAGGCGAGCAGAGGATATTTCCCGCCAGGCACGTAACAGCCTACCGCATTAATCGGGATGTTTTTATGGCCAAGAATAATGCCGGGGCGCGTTTCCACTTCCAGATCCAGCAGGCATTTTTTCTGCTGGCTGGCAAAGTTAAATACCTGCTCTTGAGCAAACTCAATATCTTTAATATCCTGGCGAGTTAACTGCTTGATACAGGCGTTGATTTCATTTTGTGATAGTCGGTAATCGTTGCGGTCATAGTGATCAAACTTGATGGATAATTCACGAATTGCCCGATCGCCACGTAATTCAATGTCGGCGAGGATATTTTCGACCGTAATACTAACTTGTTTATTGTTTTGCTGGCGCTCGGAGAGCGATTTACTGGTTTTCAAATAATGGCTCATAACACTTTTCCTTTTTCTGCGCAGGCAATACCCGGCCAAAATATGGCATCAGGTGCGAGGTGATAAATTTACAGAGGTTGGTTGTTACTAATGAATTAGTCCTGTAACGCTGTCAGGGGTGATACCTCACCTTTATTCTTTACCAATTTTGATTGGCGTTGATAAACGCTGCGCGCAGCCAAAGGCGTCAAGAGAGCAGCCACAAATGACAGAGCACCTATAAACAAATATCCCGATGACAGATTAATGTGCTGTAGCATCACGCCCATGATCACCGGCCCGGCAAACATGCCGCAGGAATAGATCGTTTGAAACAACCCCATACGCGTAGACTGTTCCTCTTCCACCGTGTTAACCACGCTGAGTGACATAAAGACGGCGAAGGCCATACCGAAGGAGAAACCGGCCAGCGCTTGCAGGAAGTAGATCAGGTTTATATTGCTGGTAAAGGGGATGCCGACGCTGGAAACCACCTGCAGCATAATGCCAACGAAAGCGGTTTTGACTAACCCCAGTCGTTTGTAGAACACCGAGCTGCACAGTGCGACGGCCAAGGCGTAGCTCAGCAGATGAATATTGCTCAATAGGGTAAGAATACCGGCTTTAGCCCCAAGCTGCTGGGCGTAGATAGGAGTCAAAGTATCCCGTGTGGCAAAGGGTACCAGCACCACAATGGTGGCGAGCACACCAATCAACCATACCGAAGGATCAACCAGTTGGCGGCGTGCGCTGACGATGCAGGCTTTCAGGGTCGGAGCCTTTGCCGCATCGTGTACATCCTTGATGCGGGTAGTCAGAATTAATGCCAGGATGGCGGATACGCAGGAGACGAAATAGCCAATATTAGCCGCAAAATAGTGGATCAGAATGCCGCCAATGCAGTTCCCCAGAAATACTCCAAGCGGGCCAGCTAACGCCAGCAGCGCCACCGCGGCAGGGGCATCTTTGCGATCGAAATAGCGGATAAACAGGATGTTATAAAGCACCCAGGTGGCGGCAGTAAACCCGTCGGCAGCTTTTGCCAGATACAGCGTCAGTGCACTGGGGTCGATGTAGGCGATTGGCCAGGCAATAATCGGCAGCAACAATGCCCCTTGAATAAATATCTTACGGCTTTTGACTACGTCGGAAATGATGCCCAGCGGGAAGCGGATACACAAGGTTGCCAGACCGCTGGCACCCATGATCATACCCACAATCTGTGGTTCCATACCCTGATTAATCATCATCGGTGCCAGAAACGCATCGATGCTGTGGATGCAGATGAAAAACAGCACGCTGATAGAAAAAAACAAACGTAGCTCAGGACGACTGAATAGTGCACGAAACATGGTGGTGAACCTCTTTATTATTAGTGGCTTATAACCAATCAAGTACGGCATTAACGGGTTTTGTCCAATCAGTTTGACGCGGTGTCCCCGGTAAAATTGACGGCCTTCGGTGTCCTTGCATACGTATTCAAAGATTGAAGTTACGAAAAGATTTCGCGTTTGTAAATGGTGTTAATGAAAAATTAAAAAATAACACAATGACGCTTGCATACGCATGCAAAAATGATGTAAGTATAAAAAACACACATTCCTGCAGGTGGTGAAAGTGCCCTTGACGTGGCGTTCTGCGAGCGCTCCGTTACACTGGAAGACACCATGAGCACCGGGCCAGAATTCATGGCGGGAATGTTAAAAAGGAAGAAACAGCAATGAAACGTAAGACGTTTGGACCTGTGACATCGCAGCAGGTAGCACAGGTTGCCGGCGTGTCGCAATCGGCGGTATCACGCACTTTCACGCCAGGGGCCAGCATTTCGCCCGCGACCCGTGAAAAAGTGTTGCAGGCAGCGCGTGAGCTGGGCTATCGCCCGAACGCTATCGCCCGTTCGCTGAACACCGCGCGCTCCCGAATTGTTGGCGTAGTGATGTCTTATTTTGAAAACCAGTTTTACCCACAGGTGCTGGAGGCGCTGGCGCAGAAACTGGATGAGCTTAACTATCATCTGTTGCTGTTCGTGGGCGACAAGGACGGTAACGTCGACAGGATCTTCGATCAGATCATGCAGTACCGGGTGGATGGCATTGTGCTGGCCTCGGTTTCTTTATCGATTGAGTTGTCCGAAGAGTGCCTGGCTGCGGGGATCCCGGTGGTGCTGTTTAATCGAAATGCAGAAACGGGTACCGCTTCGAGCGTCAATACTGACAACGCCAAGGCGGCACAGCAAATCGCCGAGTTCTTGCTGGCAGGGGAGCATCGCCATTTTGCTTATGTTGCCGGGATTGCCGAGTCTTCAGTGAACCTGGCTCGCCAGCATGGCTACGTTGCTGCCTTGCAAGCCAGAGGGGTAAAAGATATTCAGGTGGTGTTTGGCAATTACGATGCGGAGCAAACTGCCAGGGCTGCACGAGAGTTGTTTTCCAGCCCACAGCCACCGGATGCGATTTTTGCAGCCAACGACCATATGGCACTAACCGTGATGGATGTAGCGCGCTACGAATTTGGGCTACGCATTCCGGAAGATGTTTCGGTGGTAGGTTACGACGATACCGGGCCTTCGGGCTGGCCGTCCTATGCGCTGACCTCCGCATCGCAACCGGTTGATGCCATGGTGACAGCAACGGTAGCGCTGTTGATGAAGCAAATTGACAGCGGCAATATTGAACCCGAGCAGGTGATTGTCCCCGGAGTGTTGATCGTGCGGCATTCAGCCAGGCGCCCACGCCTTGGCATTATAGAAAAAGAGGGATTATCCTTGTTCCAGCCCCAGGAGGTTGAATGACACGCTTACCCGGCTTTAGCCCACAGTTTGATTCTATTCAACAGTTTATTCTGACCCTGACCCACGTAGTGTGGGAGCAAAAAGACATTGGGCAACTGGCCGATTTTTACGCCACGCCGGTGGTGTTTCATACCCCGGAAAAACGCCTGACCGATCTGTCGCAGTTTATGCGGTTGACTCTTGAGGCCATGCACAGTTTCCCGCAACGCTCCGTGCTTACCGAAGATATTCTGTGCAGCCAAAATAATGAGGGTGAGTATTATGCGGCGCAGCGCGCTGTGGCCTGTATCCGCCATCAGGGGGAGGGTTTCTTCGGCAAGCCGAGCGGGAAAAGCCTATGGGTACGCACCTGGGCCGATCGTATTTGTGCTGAAGGTGCAGTGCGTCAGGAATGGCTATTGCAGGATCGGGCTGCCATCGTTTCACAAATTGGGCTGGACGTGCGTGATTTTGCCAACCAACTGGCGGCAACCCGCCGTGAACTGGGGCTTGAACCGACCACGGCAGAAGAGTTGGATGCCCGCTGGGCCGGGGGGCCTGAAGGTGATGATGTCGAAGGCCCGCTGGCTGGATTGATCGAGCGCTATTTATCTATGTGGGCGGGCGGTAACAGCGGAGTGGTGCCCGGTTTGTATCACCCAGCCGCAACATTGAACGGCCCTGGCCATGTACTGTGCACTGGCGAACAGGATATTGGCAGCTTCCTTTCTGGTTATCGGGCGTCTTTCGCCGATAGTGAGACGCAGCTGCATCATATGATTGTCCGCAGAGATGCCAATGAACCCGTGCGTCTCTCGCTGCGTTGGTCATTACTGACCTGGCACGATGGCTATGGAAAGTTTGGCATCCCTTCACGGCGGCCGGTGTCGATTTCGGGGATCAGCCAACTTGAATTGCGTGATGGGTTAATAATGCGGGAGTATTTAGGTATCGATGAACTAGCAATATGGTCACAAATATTTAATTAACTGGGCTCTGCCCAATAAAACAAGCAGCCATTCAAACGATAAATACTTTGGTATTTATCATGGCTGTCTGTTGCCCTAAATAACTCAAAGTATTATCAGCGAAAGAGCCTTCACTCTTAATCTATGCTCGCAGGAGTGAGCCTCAGGCGTGCTGCGTATTTTACGCGAGCACATAAAAGAAAATACAGGAGATACCATGTCTTCCACTGAAACTACCAATAAAGCACCGGCAGCACCTGAAAAAATTACTCCGAAGGCCGTGCGAGATGAGCCGGTATTACAAATTGAACGCCGTGACTTTACTGATTTAGTCCCGGAAAAACGCCCGCGCGCACAATCACTACGCGGTTTCGATGATTGTTATACCGATATCGTTGATTACATTGTTCGCTGTACGCATAAAATATGGGACGAGCGCGATGTGGGATTAATTTACACCCATTATACGCACAACTGCATTTTATATAATGCGTTGGGAACCATGTATAACCGTGAACAGGTCGTGCAGGATACGCTGCAACGGCTGGTGGCATTCCCTGAGCGGCGTGGCATGGCGACGCAGGTTATATGGAATGGTAATGACGTCGACGGTTTTTATACTTCCCACCTGGTCACTGGCAGCGGTCGCCATACTCAGTTCAGCCATCTGGGTAAGCCGACCAATCGTACCTTCGTCACCCGTACCGTCGCCGACTGCATGATCCATGAAAACAAGATTTACCGGGAGTGGGTCGTAAGTGACAACATGGCGCTGATGAAGCAGATCGGCCTGGATACCCATGCCGTGGCCCACGACATGGCAAAAGAGCAGTTTGATAAAGGTTTCCGGGTGACCGACATCGGTGAAAACCGTCGCCTGCTTGGGCAGTACCCACCAGAAACCGAGTGCGATACTTCCATTGCCCATACCGACATTGAAGAGCAATGCCTGCGTTGGCTGCATGAAATCTACAACCGCAGAATGCTTGGCAAAATCAAAGACGTTTATGCCACCAACGTGCAATGGCATGGCCCACTGATGAAAGAGCTGTATGGCCAGGCCGCGGTGATCCACCAGACGCTGGCACTGATTGGCATGATCCCGGATGGTGCCTGGATGCCGCAGCATATCTGCTCAAATCCTTGCGAGGAGGGCGGTACCAAAGTCGCCGTGCGTTGGATTATGGAAGGGCATCATCTGGGCTATGGGGAGTTGGGTAAACCGACCGGCGAGCGTCTGTTCGTGATGGGCATGTCTCACTACCACATTATCAACGGCAAAATCGTCGACGAGTGGGTGGTCTATGACCATCTGGCGTTGTTGGCACAAATCAAACTTGGGCAAATGGAGAAGTAACCGATGAGCAGCAGCGATAACTTTGCAAGCGTACAGTATTTGAAGCGGCCACAAGGGCAAGACGTGGTCGCAGACCGCTCATTGGGCGAGACCGTTAGCGATATTATCAGCCAGGTTCGCGAGCGTGGCGATGCGGCCTTGCGTGAATACTCACAGAAATTTGATCGGGTGACCCCTGCCCGTTTTGAAGTTACTGCGCAAGAAATCGAACAGGCACTGGCAGAACTGGATCCCCAAACCCGGCTCGATAGTGAGTTTGCCATCAACCAGGTCAAGCGCTTTGCCGAAGCGCAATTGGCCACCATTAAGCCATTGGAAGTCGAGGTACTCCCGGGAGTGCATCTTGGCCATCGTATTATCCCGATCCAAACCGTGGGCTGTTATGTTCCTGGTGGCCGTTACCCGATTTTATCTGCGCCGGTGATGTCGATCGTTCCTGCGAAGGTGGCAGGGTGTGACGAGATCGTTGCCTGCCTGCCGCCGGGGGCGCATTCTGCAATGATTGCTATCTGTCATCTGGCCGGCGCTCATCGTATTTTTAAAGTCGGCGGTGCACAGGCCATTGCAGCGATGGCTTGGGGAACCGAGAGCATCCCAGTGGTTGATAAAATTGTCGGGCCGGGCAATGCGTTCGTTAATGAAGCGAAACGTCAGGTATTTGGCAAAGTGGGTATTGATGCACTGGCTGGCCCCAGCGAGATCTTCATTATTGCCGATGACAGTGCCGATCCACGCATTCTGGCTGCGGACCTGTTGGCTCAAGCCGAACATGACGTACGTACCCGCGTTGGGCTGGCAACCACCAGTCTGGACATTGCGCAGCAGACGCTGGCTGAAATAGCTCGCCAGCTCGGTAATCTGCCTACGGCTAAAACTGCGGGTGAGGCTTGGCGTTCACAGGGGGAGATCGCCGTCTGTCAGGATGAAGCACAGTTGATCGCCTATGCGGATCATATGGCGACCGAGCACTTACAGGTGCATACGCGAGATCCGCACGGCACCGCCAGCAAAATCCGCAACTATGGTTCGGTGTTTATCGGCCAGAATGCCAGCGTGGTGTTCTCGGATAAGTGTTGTGGAACCAACCATACGTTGCCGACTATGGCTGCCGCGCGCTACACCGGTGGATTGTGGGTGGGGGCTTATGTGAAAACCTGCACCCATCAGTGGATCGATGAGCAGGGGATCCCGGCCATTGCCCAGCCAGCCATTCGCCAGAGCAGAACCGAAGGGATGCAGGCCCATTGTCGGGCTGCGGAGCTCCGTTTGCATCCGGAAGCCATTGACGCCATTACAAGTGGCGAACGCGACTAGTAGCCCTCACCCCGACCCTCTCCCACAGGGAGAGGGAGCCGCCACGGTGCACTGGGTTACCTTGTGCTGCTGCGGGACGCCGAGTAAAGAACAAGAAAGGCAGGGTATTACGCAAAGCAATCAACGAACTCGATCGGTTCCCTCTCCCTGTGGGAGAGGTTAGGGTGAGGGGCCATCTTGGCGCAAAACAAATGGATATCATATGAAACCTCCTTCACTCATTCCTCCGCTGGATTGTCGGGAAGAAGTGCGCCGTCGTCTGCAAACTATTGCCGAACATCAATCATTGAATGCTATCTTGCAGGTAAATCCGCAGGCAATTGCCGAAGCTGAATATTGGCACCAGGCCAGGAAACAGGGCCTACCGATGGGGCCACTTCAGGGCATCCCAATAATCATTAAAGACAATATTGATCTTTCCCCTATGCCAACCACGCTGGGATGTTTAGCTTTGGCAAACGCCAAAGCGTCACAAGATGCCTTGGTGGTTCAGCGTCTGCGAGGGGCCGGAGCCATTATTCTCGCCAAGGCTAATCTGTCGGAGTTTGCTTTTGATGTGTGTTCACGCAGCTCTCTTGCTGGTGATGTGCATAATCCTCTGATGCCTGGCGTCACCGCTGGAGGATCAAGCGGGGGTTGTGCGGCAGCGGTGGCGGCGAATATGGCCGTGGCTGCCATCGGCACCGACACGGGCGGTTCAATACGTATCCCCAGCAGCTATACCGGCTTGGTAGGGTTGCGCCCCCATCATCGGCGTGAACTATTGCAAGGTGTTGCCCCTCTATCTCCCAGCAAAGATTGTGTGGGGCCGATGGTGAACAGCGTGCAGGATGCCGCTCTGCTAAACGCGATTATGGCGGGGAAACCGTCGTGCCCGTTACCAACCATCTCGTTGAAAAGAATGCGACTGGGAGTATTGAATGAGCTGGAAGGCCATTCTCCGCAACAACTCGTGGTTTGGCACGAAGCGTTAAACCGGCTGCGCCGCAACGGGGTGGAGTTAATCGATGTGACATTGCCCATCATTTCGGAAGTGGCGAATGAACCTTGCCTGAGCCTGTATGAGTTTCATGTCGCCATCAATACGTGGTTGGCAATGTACCCGTCAACCCCGCATGACTTGAGCGAGCTGTATCAATCAGGCCAGTTTTTGTCAGAGTTCTCACCGTTTATTGCGCAGTTGCTTTCACACAGAACGCTGAAAACAGCGCAATGGCGCAACGCTCGTTGCTTCCAACGCAAACTCAAGGGGGCTCTCTACGAACTTATTGATACTCAGCGGTTGCATGGAGTCATTTACCCAACCGTGTCCCGCCAGCCGGAGAGTCTGGAAAAAATGCCTCCTGGTTGCGCCCCTGAGCTTTCCGCCATCAGCGGTTGGCCCGCGCTGACTTTACCCTGTGGCGTGAGTGCTGTGGGACTGCCGGTAGGGTTAGAAATATTGTGCGCCCAGCCGCAAGAGGATTTATTACTCTCGCTGGCATTGGCATGCGAAGGGGTGTTTAACCACTGAGAGAAATGCGCTTATGGCAGCAAATTATTTCAGGATGAAAGGCAACAGGAACGGCTCGGCAGATTGCTCCAGCAGGGTAATAAGCTCAGGATCCATATACTGATAGTCATCAGGGATATCGAGAACGTGCAGGGGTTTGTGTTCCAACAGGCGCTGATACTCGGCAACCAACCGGCTCTTGTGCTTTTGCTCCATGACAAAAATCATATCTGCCCAGCGCAATAACTCTGGCGTTACCGTTTTTTTGGCATTACGGCTGGTCCCGGCCGACCTGGTGGTCAGGCCGGGAGTCCGTTGCCATATGCGTTCTGCGGTAGGGCTGCGCCATTGGTTACGGCTACAGACAAACAGCACATTCATGGTTAATCAATCTCATCAAGTGAGTTACGCCGGGCTACGGCGCGGGATACTTGTGGGTATTCAATGCCTAGTTGCCTCGCCCGGGTCACTTTATGTGAGCGGGTATAGAGCATTTTCCACTTTTTCTCTTTGGTGAACTTGGGTTGAAAATCCCCCATCTCACGGTGTTTGTTGCGTTTGTTATTTACCAGGCGCCAGGCTCGGCCACGTATGTCAGTCATGTTAATGCCTCATCGGTGTTATCGGGGTTCAGCAGCCGCGATAATACGAGAGGTGGTGCAGCAGCATCTTATGCCGCCCGGTAATGCTAACATTTCGGCTATAAACAATAAATCGTCTTTATTCTGTGGCCACTGCTCTGACGAGGTCGCAACCTCTCTACGGGAAATAAAAGGAATGCATGATGTCAGTAAAGGATAAGTTGTTGGCACTGTTTGTGGTGGTGGCCTGGGGGCTGAACTTTGTGGTCATCAAAGTTGGTCTGTATGGCATGCCACCGTTTTTACTGGCGGGCCTGCGTTTTGCGCTTGTCATGTTCCCGGCAATCCTGTTTGTCAAACCACCGAAAATCCCGCTCCGCTGGATG
The DNA here is from genome assembly GCF_047530005.1 of Serratia sp. N21D137. Taxonomy (NCBI): domain Bacteria; kingdom Pseudomonadati; phylum Pseudomonadota; class Gammaproteobacteria; order Enterobacterales; family Yersiniaceae; genus Serratia; species Serratia sp. N21D137. The sequence continues at coordinate 26,967 of NZ_JBLJAJ010000036.1, read as the reverse complement.
CTGGCGTACGGCATCACCATCAGCTTTGGTCAGTTCGCTTTCCTGTTTATGGCGATCAAGCTTGGCATGCCTGCGGGCTTGGCATCACTGGTGTTGCAGGCCCAGGCTTTCTTTACCATTTTGCTCGGCGCACTGTTGCTGGCAGAAAAGCTGAAATGGAACCATATTGCCGGGATTATGATTGCCACCGTTGGCATGTTTATGCTGGCTAGCGCGGGCATGGCTGGGCAAACGACGGCGGGTATCACGTTGACCACCATGATGTTGACGCTGGCCGCAGCGCTATCTTGGGGACTGGGGAATATCACTAACAAGGTGATTATGCGCGATCGTAATGTGCCGATCATGTCACTGGTGGTGTGGAGTACACCCGTACCGGTGGTGCTGTTCTTCATATGCTCATGGTTGTTTGAGGGGCAAGCGCTGTTGATTGACAGCCTGGTGCATATTCAAGGTGAAACCATTCTGGCGCTGCTCTATCTGGCGTTTGTTGCCACCATTATGGGTTATGGCATCTGGGGTAACCTGCTGAGCCGTTACGAAACCTGGCGCGTTGCGCCGTTAACGCTGCTGGTGCCTGTTATCGGTATTGTCTCAGCTGCATGGTTATTAGGCGAAAGGCTATCATTGCAACAAATGATCGGTGCATTGGTGATCATCGTGGGCTTGCTGGTCAATGTGTTTGGCGGTTTGCTCAAGCCTGCCATCAGAAAATATCAACAGCGCTAGTGGTGTGAAGGGGGAGAATGGAGAATGCTGAACTCCCTCATCTACTCTTTTTTTCATGCTGTGCCGTCATCCATTGAAGGCAGCGCGATAAACCATGAGCCACTCTGCTATTGCAGGCCCTAATCTAATAGCTTCACTCCCCCACACATTTTGCGACTATTCCGGATCCATCGCGATAGGCATCGGTGGTACAGTGGCCCGATTTCATTCATTTTGATGTTTTTTTGGCTGTTGAACGCCGAGGTGTGAGTATGAGTAAGTTTATTGCAGCGGGCCTGCTGGCCGTTTTACTGTCCGGGTGTGCTACCGAGTCGCCTTGCGTACCGGTCTATGACGACCAAGGCCGTCTGGTTCATACTAATACCTGTATGAAAGGCACCACCCAGGATAACTGGGAAACCGCCGGGGCGATTGCAGGCGGGGCGGCAGCGGTCGCTGGCCTGACATTGGGTATTATCGCGTTAACCAAATAGTGATTTTTTAGTCGGGGCGCAGCATAGGCGCCCCGATCCTGTTACTGCTGTTGAGCCAGTTTTTTGCTGTCACAGCCGGTACTTTTACATTCCCGCTCTACGCTTTTCAGAAAATCGATACGGCTTTGCATGGTCTTGTTTGAGCAGGCGACATTGATCATGGAATCGTCGCTACATTGACTGTCCCGATTTTTAAGCCATTCGATCTGCGACTGCTTCAGCGTCTGCTTTTGCGGTTGGGTCAGCAACCCCATCACCTTCTTGTATTGCACATTGATCTCTTGATCCAGTTGCACCATCTCCAATGCCGCGCAGTAGGTCACGTCATAAGGGGTGCGCGGGCTGTCACAACCACCGGCCAACGTAGTGGCAGAGACCAACAGCAGCGAACATCCCAAGATTGTTTCTTTAATCACTTTGCACTTCTCCGTGTTTGGTTTTGAACTGGCTACACAGTAAACCAATGCCGCATTTTGCAATAGCCCGATTGAAGACAAATATTCAACCGGGCGTATGCGTTGCCCTTACTTAAGTCTCAAACCTCGGTTTGCGGTGTGACCTTTTGCTTATCGGAGTTCATACAGCTGTAGATCACCGGCAGCACCAACAGCGTCAGCACGGTAGCAAAGCCCAGGCCGAACATGATCACCACCGCCATGCTCTGGAAGAAGGCATCGCTAAGCAGTGGGGCCAGGCCGAGTACGGTGGTAAAGGCAGTCAGCAGGATAGGGCGCAAGCGTGAGGTAGAGGCATCGATGATGGCCTCCAGGATCGGTTTTTCCTGCCGCTGTAACCCGATCTCCTCTACCAGCACAATGCCGTTACGTATCAACATCCCGCTTAAACTCAACAGGCCAATCAGCGCCATAAAGCCAAACGGAATACCGGTTAGCAGGAAGCCCACGGTTACCCCAATCAACGCTAGCAGAATGGTCAACCAGATGGCGACGGCATTTTTTAGTGAGCTGAACATCAGCACGGTGATGATGAACATGATCACAAAGGCCACCGGCAGGCTGGTGAACAACCCTGCCTGGGCTTCCTTGGTACTTTCATAGTCGCCGCCCCAATTCAGTTCATAGCCGCGCGGTAATGGGATGGCATCAATATCCGGTTTGATGCGTTGCAACAGTTCGGCAGAGGTTTCACCACTCTGGGAGCTAGGATCGGCCTGAACCGTCAGGGTGCGTTTGCGATCCCGGCGCATGATCAGCGGATCTTCCCACTCGGTTGTAAAGCCGTTAACCACGTTGTCGATAGGAATAAACGCCTGCCGTGCCTGGCTCCAGATCATCACGTCGTTCAACCGTTCGGCATTCAACCGCTCCGAGTCCGGCGTTCTTAACACAATCGGCATTAACCGTGTGCCATCACGATATAGGCCAACGGCGATCCCGCCAAAACTCATGCGCAGTGCACTGTCGATTTCGCGTTTATCCACCCCTAATTCACGGCCAAGATAATCCGAGAACTGCGGGCGAATGACCTTGCTGCGCTGTTGCCAATCGTGCATCACGCCGTCGGCATTGGGGTCGGCGCTGGCGATAGTTTCTGCCTTGGCCGCCAGCGTTCGCAGCACGTTAGGATCCGGGCCGATAAAGCGTGCTTCGATGGAACTGTTATTCGAAGGCCCGAACATGATGCGCTTGGCCTGGGCGTTCACCTGAGGGAAATTGTTGCGTACGTAGCCCTCTATTTGGCCGATCATACCGGGGATCTGGTTGAGCTGTTTGGCTCGTACCATGATCTGTGCATAGTTGGAATATTGCCGCTGCGCGTTGTAGGTGAGCATAAAGCGCATCGCACCCTGGCCGATGGTGACCATGGTATCGCTGACGCCTTCTTGCGCCTGGATATGCTGCTCGATCTCGGCGGCTATCTTTTCGGTGTAGGCGATATCGGTGCCATAGGGCAGCCAGAGATCGACGAAGAAGATCGGCGTATTGGACGGTGGGAAGAAGCTTTGGCGCACGTTACCAAAACCGATCACCGAGACAACCATCAACGCGACCAGCACCCCCAGCGTAATGGTGCGCTGGCGCAGCAGTTTGCCCAACAGATTGCGATAGACGCGGAACAGCCAACCATCATAAGGCGACTTGACCGGCTCATCGGGTTTTGGCTCGGCCATTTTCTGTTTTTCAAACGCCCATTTGGTGAATACCGGCGTCAGGGTCAAGGCGGTGAACCAGCTCAGCATCAGAGAGATCAGCAGCACCTGGAACAGTGACTTACAGTATTCCCCGGTGGCATCGTTGGATAAGCCGATCGGTGCAAACGCCAGAATGGCAATCACCGTCGCCCCCAGTAGCGGGAACATGGTGCGTTTGACCACGTTATTAATGGCCTGCAGGGTTTTCTCACCCTGTTGCCGCCCAACCAGCACGCCCTCGACGATCACAATGGCGTTATCCACCAACATACTTAAGGCGATCACCAACGCCCCGAGCGAAACGCGCTGCAGCTCAATGTTGAACAGCTTCATGATCAGCAGGGTGCCAAGCACGTTCAGCGCCAGCGAGGCGGCGATCACCAGCCCGCTGCGCACCCCCATAAAGATCAGCAGGGTGCCGACCACGATCAGCAGCGCCAGCAAAAAGTTCATGATAAAGCCGTTCACCGCGCCTTCTACTTCATGGGACTGATCGTAGAAAACGCTGATATCCATCCCGGCGGGGCGTTCGGCTTGCAGTTGGGCCAACCGGGCCTTGACCGCTTCGCCCACCACAATCACGTTCACATTCGGGGCAAAGGATACGCCGATGGAGAGTGCAGGCCGCCCGTTGGCACGGTAGATATTATTGGGGGAGTGGGTTACGCCCTGGCTGATAGTGGCGATATCGCGCAGGTAAACGCTGCGCGGGCTACCCGGCTCGCTAATCAGCAGGTTACCCAACTCTTGCACGCTGGCAAATTCCCCGGTGGGATGCAGCCTGATCGACTCGCTGCCCACCAACAGATCTCCGGCGTTGGACACCACGTTCTGCCGGCTCAGCAGATCGTAAAGCCGCTGTGGGATAATATTGGCGGCGGTCATCTGGGCGCGAGAGATCTCAATCTGCACCTCTTCCGGGATCACCCCGACAATCCCCACCTTGCCCACGCCTGGCACCACCACTAACTCACGGCGTAGCAGCTCGGCAAAGTTGCGCAGCTCCTGATTGCTAAAGCCGTCGCCATACAGCGAGAAGAAGAAGCCGTACACATCGCCAAAATCATCGTTCACTATCGGTGGGCTGGCACCGGGGGGCAACCGTATCGCGGCATCGCCAATGCGCCGGCGCAGCACATCCCAGATTTGCGGCAATTCGGCGGCTCCGTATTCGGCACGGATATTAATGGTGATCTGCGACAGCCCCACGCTGGAGATGGAGGTCACGTTGTCGATATATGGCAACTGCTGAATGGCATTTTCCAGCGGCAGGGTGACTTCTTCCTCCACCTGCTGGGCCGAAGCGCCGTCATAGCGGGTGACCACCACCGCAGTCTTGATGGTAAAGGCCGGATCCTCCAGCCTGCCGATGTTGAGAAACGCCAGCACGCCGCCAATGCCTAGCAGCAGGATAGCCAACCAGATTCGGGTGCCGTTGTTGATAAAGTTCTCTGTCAGTTTCATTACAGACCTCGCTCACGGACCCAGGCGCGCACTTCCTGATTGGGGCGCAGTTCGCGAGTACCGGCGGCGACGATCCGTTCACCATCGGCCAGACCGGATACGATCTGTATTCCGTTCGCGGTCAGTTGTCCGGTTTCAACCTGACGAGATTCCACAAACAGTTTGCCATCACGTTCTTTGATCACCCACACGTGGGGCTGATTACGTGGGCTGTTATCTGGGTTAAATATTGCTTCTACGGGCACAATGACATTGGTCTTCTGCGAAGCCCCGGCCAGATTACCGAGATTGATTTTCACGCTGCCGCTCATTCCCGAGAGCATTGGCAGATCTTTTGGGCGCGGCATGGTCAGGGTCATTTGATAGGTCAATGAGCCCGCGGTGGTATTGGTGGTGTGTTCTTTATAGCGGGCGGTAAACTCGCGGCCCGGCAAGTTGTTCAACAGAACAATAGGTTGGTACTGTGCATTGTTTTCATCAATCACAATGAACAGATTTTCGGGGATGCTGAAGACCACATCCAGCGAATCCAGCGAGTTCAGGGTCGCTATCGGTTGGCCTGCCGGGATCACTTGATAGTTACGGGCAGTGAGCGTGGCAATCACACCGGTAAAGGGGGCACGGATTTGCATATCGCTCACTTCTTCCCTGGCCAACTTCAAGGCGGCTTGGGCCGAATCACGCGCTGCGCGATGAACATCCAGTTCGGCACGGGGAATAACATTGCGGGCACTCAGGGTGGCGAAACGATTGAATTGCGCCTGCGCCAAATCGAACGTGGCCTGCCGATCACGTAGCCGCAGGCGCGCGTCATTACTGTTTAGCTCGGCAATCACTTGCCCCTGGTTGACTCGTTCCCCTTTGCGTACCAGCAATTGTTGCAGTTGCCCCGGGCGCTTAAAAGCCAGGTCGGTACGGTCACCCGCGATAATCCTGGCTGGGAAGATGCGTACTCCTTGCTGGGCACTGTTGCTAACTTCAAAGATATTCACCGGACGGACGCTTTCGAGTTCTTTAGGCGTCTCTCTGTCACAGGCAGTAAGAAAAAGTGTGCAAAGCACAACGGCAACCAGTTTTATATTCACGATGCAATCTCTTAGGATCGGATTTTAGGGGGAGCGATGAGTTAACTCGTTGACCATATGCATCACGTCTTACCGCTCGTCTAGGCCAGCTCCGGCCTTGGTTCACGCTGCTGCGGGAACTTAATCTTGCTACTGTGACCGTAGGACACAACCCTCTGGGATTTCACGCACTCCTGACGCGATTCCCGGTACCCGCTAGCGGGCGTGCGCAACCCATGTTGTTTCCTTCAGTTTCAACCACTCGTAGACTCTTCAAGCTTAGTATGCCGTTTGCCAACGTGAGTAAATTATCTTCAGTTCATGCCGTTGGCCCGGTTTCGGTTATGGCTAATCAATCAACGCTAATGATTTCCCGGCTAAGATGATCGGTAACAGATAATCAGCATCCGCGGTAGCAGGATGCCGAGGATGGTACGGATTAAGATGATTCTTGGTTATGATCTAAATCATTTTCCGCAATTATGTTGGTGGCTATGATAAAAATCCCAGTCCCGCACACCTTGTGCTATCAATGATGCAAGTTGTTCTGCTTTCTCCCTCCGATTATCGCCTCGTAATACCGTTTAGATTTTCTTTAATATCTTGCGTTCTTGATGTGGGGTTATTTTCACGTTCAGGGAATTGTCCTTTATTAATTACTGTTATTTGGTACGGTATATCTAGTGGTGTATTTTTTTATTGTGTTTAATCTTGTTCTTTAACGGGAAATATCCTGTATTAGCGGCATTATGATTTGGTTGCAATAGGTCAATTGCCGCAAAAATTATTATTGATCTGCTTTAAACGTCGGGCTATCCTTGGGCTAGAGTTCTTTTGATAGAGCGAAATAATTCAGCTTAACGTAATTTCCTGCGCTTTAATAAAGGTATGGTTAATCGTGCCTTTATATCAAGCGTAGGATTGCTCTATCACTGATGATAGGCGTTACTCGGGCTGTTTTTGTTTCACTTTTATAAAAAGGACGATGTTGTGAAAAAAGTTAATACACTTGAAGCAGATACAATTGTTGGTGGTAAATGTAAAAGAGTCTGTGCTGTTGAGTATGTGGGTGGCGCTGGTGGTGCTTGCTATGTAGTCAGAACTTGTCTGGATAAGAATGGCCGAATTGTGAGTCAGACTAGCTCCTCTGTTGATTCTGCCAACTGCCCGGCAGGCCGGCCGTAAGCTCTTCCTGAGTTTCAGGATATAAATTTGGGCTGATGCGATAGGATTTTCGCATCGGCCTGTTTGAAAAATGGTGCTTATTGATGGACAGGGATGTGATGGCTGCTGGCTCGCCAACGGCGCTACGTGCTAAATAAAAATGGCTATCCCTCCGTTATAAGATCTCATTGGTGTGCCTTTTTTAGGAGGTATGGTTTATGTTCAAAAAACCCCTACTGCTTCTCATTTATACCTTGGCGATCATCGTTATTTCCTCGTTGATCACGACGGCCTATTTCCACTATTTTGTATTGAATCAGGGCATCGAACAGCAAGCTCTGGTTGCTGTCAGCGATGACGAGATCAAGAATAGCCCGATCAAAGAGGGTAATACCCTCATCGAGATATTCTCTTACGGCTGCCACTACTGTGCCATAAACGAAGAGAATATTGCCAAGCTGGAAGCGCGTATGCCAGCAGGGACAAAACTGATCCGTCTGCATCTCAATAATGCGCAGAGCAATGGCCTGGCAAGTTACGCCCCATTATTTGCCACCCTGACGGTGATGGGTATTGAAGCTCAGCATCGTGAAAGTGCCTATAACGCCGTCATCAAACAGCAAAGCGATCTGAGTAAACCCCAAAATCTTGATAGCTGGTTGATGGAGAATGATATCGATCTCGCGGCTTATCACGCAGCCAGTCAAACTCCGCAGGTCGCAGAGTTGCTGAGCTATATGACCATGGTATCCGATCACTACAAAATCAACGCGACCCCAACCTTTATCGTCAGCAAGAAGTGGCTGGCACTGCAGGATCGCGATTTCCCGGAATTTGCCGATCACCTGCTGTCGTTGCTGCAGCATGATAAACCGCTGGAGCAATAATGCGCTTCTTTGCCGTGTGGGTTTATCTGGCCTGGAGAGATGCCCTCGCAAAAATCGCGCGGGGTTTTTTACCGTTGCGCAGAACACAGCACAAGACCGTTTGCTGGTTGCTGCGGCATGGCGATTATCGTTGGTTTCTTGGGCTGGCGGCGCTTAGCCGCTGGCTGCGGTTGAATAATCGGGGGGAGCGCAGGCGTGCGTTTGTGGCCGCAGCCAATAAGCAATGCCTGATTAAGGATGACCGCAAGGTGGATTTTGCCAAGATCAGCCAGCGTCGTCGTTTGTTGGATCTGGCCGCTGCCTATGCCGGTAACGCTCACCTCCTGGCCCAGTTGGAACACTGTCAGGTACAGCTCAACGCAGTTGTCGAACCCTTGCACCGAGCAGGGCAACCGGTGGTTCTTGCACCGTTGCATATGGTTTCTGACGTGTTGGCTGGCATGGTAGGAGCTGGGGTGTTTCCGGGGCAGGCAACGGTGGTGGTTTCTGCCAGTGCGGAGGTCTATCAGGAAAGAACGCGACAGCAAGCGGGAATTCACCTGTCTTACTGCTCGATCCATGATGATAACCGGGCGATTGCCGGCAATTTGACTAGCGCGATTATTGCGGCGGCCGATCATCAACGCAATATCATGATTTTCCCAGATATCTCGCCGGATTACACCGTCAATGCCAATGAGGCGAAAACGGCGAAGCTCAGTTGTCGCCTGTTTGATCGCCCGGCCAACCTGCACAGCGGCGTTATTCGTATCGCCAGAGCCTTGTCTGCACAGGTGGTCTCTTATTACCTGTATTACGATCAGGGAATAAAGATCCACATCTATCCGCCGATACCGGCCTGCAATCTGAAAGCCAAACTGCCGGAACTGATTGAAACGTCGATCGTCAGGCACCCTGAAGATTGGCTGTTATGGCACTCACATTCGTTATTTTTTATCAATGAATAACCTGGAAATTGAAGAAGTCAGATCATGGAAAAGATAATCCCGGCGCTGGTGTTTCAAGGCGAAACGAATGAATGTGGGCTGGCCTGCATCGCCATGATGGCGGAAACGCAGGGCATCAGTGCGCCATTGGAGAGCTTGCGGGAGCGCTATCCCGCCTCACAACATGGCACCTCGCTGGCCACATTGTGCGACATTATGGCGGAACTGGCGATGCCCGCCTATCCCGTTGCTTTCGAGCACGGTGAACTGGCGGAAATACCGCTGCCTGCCATTTTACATTATGGGGCGAGCCATTATGTGGTGTTGGCCTACCGTAAAGGTAATCATGTCTGCGTGATGAACCCGGGCATTGGTCAACAACTGTTGCCGATTGATGCGTTAAAAATGGAAATCAGCGGTTATGCGCTGGTGCTGGACAGTGAAGCCCAGCCTGACTCTCAGGCGCTGGCCAATGTTCAGCCCAGTAAACGCTTCAGTGCGTCCGACACCATGAGCCTGAAAGAAACCGCGCGTATCCCCGGTATTTACCGGCTGATGATACTGGCGTTTCTGATCTCTTTAACCCTGTTTATTATGCCGACGATGGTCAGCAGCGCCATCAATCAGGTTTTTTCCAGCGCAGGTGAAACCGACTTCCCTTATTTCTACTTCCTGCTGGCATTTGTCGTGTCGACCACACTGGCCTTCGGCGTGCGTTGGATCACCGAGCGCTTTATCAAACGCTTTGTGGTGATCAACAGCGTGGCGGGATTCTCGCGCCTGCTCAGCAATTCACTGAACTTCTTTGATAAACGCGCGCCGGGCGAAGTCTTCAGCCGTTTTTCCAACTGGCAGATGGCGTCGGGGACTAAAATCGAGCTGGATAACGGCCTGCGTACCGACTGGATCATTGGCGCTATCGCACTGGCGGTGATGTGCTACATGAGCCCGCTGCTGGCTATGGTGTCTGGTGTGGGGGTCACTCTGATGGGATTGGTCAGCGTCTGGGCCATCTATCGTGACCGTTTTTACACCCAGCAGTTGCAGGTAAAAACCGCCGAGCAGAGCGACTTTATCCTGGAGAGTATTCAAGGCTTCTCGACCATCAAGTCCGCCGGATTGGACAGCCAGCGCAAAGGGATGTTCGCCAAGTTTGCACTGTCGTTGTTTACCTGTCGCCAGCAGCAGAAGATGTATGAGCAGGTCAAAAGCAGCCTGTATCAGTTGATCGGCAGCCTGGAGATGGTGTTCTTTATGTTGCTGGCGCTGCCGTTGCTGAAAAACGGCACTATCACGCTGGGGGAGTTCTTTGCCTACAGTTTTGTGCGTGAAATCTTCACCTCTTATATCACCAAGATTTTCTACTCCGTTCTGCAAAAGAACCAGTTGCACGTGATCGATACCCGCGCCAGAGACTTGTTCCCATCGCGGCCTGAACAGGATAGGGCGGAGGATGCGGTACCTACACCGATCCCTAAATTCACTTCGCAGTTACGTTATAAAAATATCGCCTTTGCCTATGACGCCCAGCAACCGGTATTGCAAGACCTTTCTCTGTCGCTAAAACCTGGGAAAAGCATTGCCATTGTGGGTGAGTCGGGGGCGGGGAAAAGTACCTTGCTGAAAGTGATGACCGGCCTGATGACACCCCAGCAGGGGCAGGTGATTGTTGATGGCCAACCGCTCGATTATCAGCAGGTGCATGCGTTGTTCTTCCTGCAAAGCCAGGAGGACATCTTGTTCAATGCCTCGGTGCTGCAAAATATCACCCTGTTTGATGAGGGGTTTGATGAGCGCAAACATCGGCAGATCGAGCGCTCCCTTACAGGTCTGAATCTGAGCTCGGTGATAGAAAAACTTCCGGGGGGCTTGAATGCCCTGATCCGTGAAAGCCATTCTGGGCTTTCGCTGGGGCAGCGCCAACGTCTGCTGCTGGCGCGGGCTATGTACAGCGATCGTCCGGTGCTGGTGCTCGATGAGCCTACGGCCAACCTGGATGAGGACACGGCGCACCAGGTGATGACCACCTTGCTGATGCATTGTCGCGAGCAGCATAAAACGCTGATCACCGTGACGCACAGCGAAAGCGTATTGCCGATGTTTGATCGGGTGTACCGCGTGAGCAACGGCCATGTGGTGAGCGTTGCTACGGAGCTTGAAGCGTCAACAGCGTTAACCACGGCGGTGAGTTAATGAAGTTGAAAATGTTTGGCATGGATAAACGCAGGCTAGTGCCGATTGCCTTGCTGTGTCAGGTGGTGTTGATCGGCACGATCGCCTGGTTCATCGTTGGGCCTACGCACAATAATACCTATGACATCGAAGAGATCGCCCGTGGCGATATCGAGAAAACCGTGTTGGCCACCGGTATCCTCAAACCGGCGTTGCAGGTCAGCGTCGGTGCGCAGGTTAACGGACAATTGCAAAAGCTGTATGTGAAGCAGGGCGATCGCGTCACCCGAGGACAACTGCTGGCGGAAATCGATCCGACCTTGCAACAGAATGAGTTGCGTAAATCGGAGGCTGCCTTGCAAAGCGCTCAGGCGCAGAAACAGGTCACCCAGGCAACGCTCAAGCAGTATCAGCAGGAATTGAAGCGTCAAATGAGGCTGGATCGTGATGGTTCAGGCGTGAAAAGCGATCTGGAGAAGGCGCAGGCGCAGTTCCAAACCCAGCTTGCCCAGTTGAAGGTCAACGACGCGCAGATCGTTCAGGCGCAGATGGAGCAGCAAACCGCGAAAGCCAATCTGGACTTTACCCGCATCGTCGCGCCGATCGATGGCGAAGTGTTGGGGATCGTCACCAAAGAAGGGCAGACCATCGTGTCGTCACAAACCGTGCCGACCATTCTGGTGCTGGCGGATGTCGACACCATGACGGTACACACCCGTATTTCGGAGATCGATATCCTGAAGGTGCGAGTCGGGCAACCGCTGTGGTTCTACGTTGTTGCCGATCCCAAACAGCGTTACGAAAGCGTGATGGGCTCGATCCAGGAAGCCCCGAACGAAGCCTTGCAGGAAGGTAACTCGTCAGGCTCTGCCAATCAGCAGGCTTCGGCGGTCTATTACAGCGGCGTGTTTGCCATTGCCAACAGCAAACGTCTGTTGCGCACCTCGATGACCGCTCAGGTCTTTATTATCACCGAACAGGTGAAGAATGCCCTGCGCGTGCCGGTGGCCGCCTTCGGTGAACAGCAGGGTAAAGATCGTTATCAGGTACAGGTGATGAATGGCAAACAGCTTGAAACACGCTGGATCCGCATCGGCCTGAACGATCGCCAGTTTGCCGAAGTGAAAGAGGGGCTGAAAGAGGGAGACCGCGTAGTACTGGCGCAGCGTGCCGTCGGGAGTGCTAGCAATGGTTAAGTTATCCACTCCCTTGATCGTACTGAGCGGCATTTCCCGCCATTTTGTCTCCGGGTTGCAGACCGTGGCGGTGCTGAAAAATATCTCTCTCTCCATTCAGCGTGGCGAAATGGTGGCGATCATTGGTGCGTCCGGCTCGGGGAAATCCACGCTGATGAATATCATCGGCTGCCTGGATAAGCCTACGCAGGGGGAGATGCAGATCAAGGGGATCTCCACCCAGCTTGCCAGCAGTGAGCAGTTGGCTCAGCTACGCAGCCAGTACATCGGGTTTATTTTCCAGCGTTATCACCTGATGCCCTACCTGAGCGCCGCCGAAAACGTCGCCATTCCCGCCCTGTATACCGCGATGCCTGCGGCAGAACGCCAGACGCGGGCCGAATACCTGCTCACCCGGCTTGGATTGCAGCACCGAATGGATTACAAACCGGCGCAACTCTCCGGTGGGCAACAGCAGCGAGTCAGTATTGCCCGGGCGTTGATGAACGGGGCGGAAATCATTCTGGCCGATGAACCGACCGGGGCGCTCGACCGTGCCAGTGGTCAGGAACTGATGGGGATCCTGCATTCCCTGCACCGCTCGGGGCATACCATCATTATCGTGACCCACGATCGGGACGTGGCCAATCAGGCGCAGCGCATTATCGAAATCAGCGACGGCGAGATCGTGGCCGACCAGCGTAATGAGGCGGTAGCCCTGCAGGAAACCAAACCTGCGCTGCCGGTTGCCGCGGCTACCGGGCGCAACCCGTTCTGGCCGAGCGTGCAAGAGGCGGTCAAGATGGCCTGGCGTGCGTTGCTGGGGCATCGAGCAAGGGCCTTTTTGTCGATGTTGGGCATCATTATCGGCGTCTCTTCCGTGGTGTCGTCAATGGCGGTGGGTGAGGGCGCACGTCAAAATATACTCAATGAAATTAGCCAATTAGGTAGCAGTACCTTAGATGTCCGCCCCGGACTGGGGTGGGATAAACCGCGCCCGGACCTCGCCCGCTCGCTGACGGTGGCTGATGTTGAGCTGTTGGAGCACCAGCCTTATGTCGACAGCGTGTCGCCGGTGGTCAGCAAAACCGTGGCCGCGGTGCGCGGTGGCAAAGAGGCGATGGCTTCGATTTCCGGTATCAGCAACGCCTATTTTCGTGTGCAGGGCCTGAATTTCCTTTCCGGCAACGGCTTTACCCGGCGCGATCTGGATGAGCGTGAGCCGGTGGTGATCATCGATCCGCAATTACGCGACACGCTGTTTGAGCCGGATGAAGTGGCTGAGGGCGGGATCGTCCAGCTTGCAGGTACCCCTTACCGGGTGATCGGCGTTGCTGAACCTAAAGGCGGCAAATACAGCGGCATGATGTTGGGTGCCTGGATGCCTTATACCGCAGTGCTGGAGCGCATGTCCGGCGATATGCCGATCGAGTCGATTATGCTGCGTGTGCACGAAGGGTCCTCGCTTATCGAAGCACAGGGGCGCGTCGAACGGCTGTTGGAACAGGCGCATGGCCGGCGCGACTTTTTCACCCAAACCAATGACCAGATGACCAAGGCCATCCGTAAAGCCTCGGATTCGATGACGCTGCTGATCACCGCCATTGCCGGGATTTCACTGCTGGTGGGCGGGGTTGGCGTGATGAACATCATGCTGGTTTCGGTTACCGAACGTACCCATGAGATCGGCATACGCCTTTCGGTCGGTGCGCGGCCAGTGGACATCATGCGCCAGTTCCTGATTGAGGCGATGGTGATCTGCTCGCTGGGTGGGTTGATTGGCATTATTGGCTCCGGGCTGGCCGGGGTGATTTTCTCCCTGGTGACACAGGAGTTCACCATGATTTTTACCTGGCCGCCGTTGGTGCTGGCCTGTGGGTTCTCGGCGTTGATCGGCCTGGGTTTTGGTTTTTTTCCGGCGCGCAATGCGGCGCGTCTGCATCCAACGGAGGCGTTGGCGCGCGAATGACGAACAACAAACTTTCTCTGGTGATGCTATTGCCACTGCTGTTGAGCGGTTGTGGCTCCTTGACGAAAAGCGATTATCAGCGGCCAATGCTGTCAGTACCTGCCGAGTGGCGGATGCAACAGAGCGGAAGCGATTTTCTGCAACACACCGAGCATTGGTGGGATAACTTCGACGATCCGCAGCTCTCCGTGCTGATTGGGCGGGTGCTGACCAGCAACAACGATCTGGCCATTGCCGGGCTGCAACTCCAGCAGGCGAGGCTGGCGGCCGGGCTGAAGAATACCAACCTGACGCCAACCGCGACGGCAAACGGCGGGGTCAGTAATAGCAAGAACCTGCGTCAGAATACGAACTCCACAGAGTCTTACAACAGTGGTCTGGAGCTAAGTTATGAATTGGATTTGTGGGGCAAACTGGCACGAACCAGAGAGCAGGCGCAGTGGCAGGCTGAGGCCAAGGAACAGGATCGGCAAAACACCGCGCTGACGCTCATCGGCAACACGGCACAGTATTATTGGCAGATCGCCAACCTTAATCAGCAAATCAAGCAACAGCAAGCGGGGCTGGAAATCGGCCAACAGACGCTGGCGATGGTGCAATCGCGTTATGACGCCGGTGCCGCCGGGCAGATCGACCTGCAACAGGCACAGCAATCGCTGATCAATCGTGAGAATAACTACCGCACGCTGCAACAGCAGCGGGAAGAGAATCGCAACGCGCTGGCGATCCTGTTCAACCGTTCACCCACCGATCGCCAGGCCGAACGCCGCTCCCTTGATATCAATCAGGAAGTGCCGGTAGCGAGCGCTTTGCCGGTAGAAGTGATTGCCCGTCGGCCTGATGTGCAGGCGGCAGAAAAGACTTTGCGTGCTGCGCTGGCAGGGTCGGATGTGGAGCGTTTGAACTTCTACCCTTCGCTTTCGCTGAGTGCTTCACTCAATGCGGGCAGCACGATTTTCCAGCAGTGGTTCAGCAACCCGAGCAGAAGCTTGGGGAGCAGCGTTGCTTTATCCTTCCTGAACTGGAATACCGTGCAACTGACCATCGAAATAGCCGATTTAGACGTCAAGCAGGCGGCGATCGCTTTCCGCAGCCAGGTCTACAACGCGTTGGCGGACGTGGACAACGCCATGTCGCAACAGCTCAGCTATCAACAGCAAAAAATCAATCAGCAACGCAACCTGCGGCTTGGTCATCAGCGTTTGGCACTGGCCAACAGCCAGTATCAGGCCGGTGCGGCCTCCCTCCAGACCTTGCTGGATGCCGAGGATGCGTTATTGACCATTGAAAGCAATTTGTCAGATCTGCAGTACAACTACCTCAACGCCACCATGAAACTGTGGCTGGCGTTGGGCGGCGGTGTGGAAAAAGACGGTGATATAACAGGATGAGATCATGAATAGAGATGCTTTGCCACGTCGCGTGGTGGTTACGGGGTTCGGTGCGGTCACGCCATTGGGGATGAATACCGAGCAAAGCTGGGCGGCGATGATGGATTATCAACTAGGCTACCGCTATTACGATAAATCTGCCGTGGGGATCCAGTCACGTTTCTTGGGGGTGATCGACGACGAACCAGACTTGAAAGGGGTGCCTGCCGCGATCCGCCGCCGTTTGCCTCGCTTTGCCCGGTTAGCCTTGGGAGCGGCCCGTGAAGCAATGGAGATGGCTTTCCATGGGGAGAGCCCGGCAGCCTATTACGATTTGCTGGAGTGCGGCACTATCATCGGCAGCGGCTGGGCGGGCCAGGATGAAATTCAAAACAATCATGAGGACTTTTTGCGGGCAGGACTGGGTTCACCCTTTGGCTGCTTCCTGTCCATGCCGAATGTCGCGACGGCCGCCTGTAGCCTGTTCTGGGGGCTGCGTGGTTATCAAAATAGTCCGATTGCGGCCTGTGCGACCGGGACGATTGCCATTGGCGATGCGTTTGAGGTGATCCGCAGTGGCCGTGCCTCGATGATGCTGGCCGGGGCAGGAGAGTCGTTAAGCAGCGACACTGCCGTCTGGAATATCGATGTGCTGCGTGCTTTGACGAGTGAGCAGGATGATATCAGCAAGGCCTGCTGCCCGTTCAGCCTCGATCGCAATGGCTTTGTGCTATCCGAAGGTGCTGCCGTGTTGTGCCTGGAAGAACGCGAAGCCGCACTGGCTCGCGGGGCAACCATCCTGGGGGAAATCAAGGGCTACGGCAATTACTCTGATGCCTTCGACTTTACCGCTCCCGCGGAAGACAAGCTTGCCCGGGTGAAAACCATCCAGCATGCCTTGCACCAGGCCGGGGTGACGGCGGAGGAGATTGACTATATCAATGCACATGGCACCTCTACGCCCCTCAACGATCTGAATGAAACCCAGGCGATCAAGCTGGCCTTTGGCGACGCGGCCTACAGCACGCCGCTTTCCAGCACCAAGTCTTACTCCGGGCATCTGATTGCGGCGGCAGGCAGCTTTGAATCCATCATCTGCCTGCAAGCGTTGCAGCATCAGCTGATGCCCGCCACCTGTCATCTGAAAAATGCTGACCCGGAGTGCGATCTGGACTACATCAGCGAAGGGCACCGCCCGGCCCGATTACAGAACATCTTGAATCTGAGCTTCGGCTTCGGCGGCGCTAACGCGGCGTTGGTTATCGGGCAGGCATGAGCATGATCTTCAACTACACCCTGCGCGATGCCGAGGAATGGGCTGCTTTTTCCGGCGACTACAACCCGATCCACTTTGATCTGCAACAGGTACGCAAAATGGGGGCCGATCAACTGAGCGTCCACGGAATGCGTGCGATGCTGGATATGAAACGTCATCTGAGTGCGGTGCTGCTTGCGGATCCGCTGGAGCATGCCTTTTATGTGTTCAGCACCCGTATGCGCCGACCGGTGTTGTGCCAGACGCCGTATCACTTGCAGATAGCGGGCAATGGCAAGCAGATCACCGGTGAGTTGCGGGATTGTGCCACGCAGGAAAGTTGCTTCAGCAGCAAGCTGGTTCCGGCTAGGTCACTAGACTTGGTGGCTTCCGATCACGAGCATGCGCTGACCGTTAACGAGGTGATGGCACTCTGCCAGCCTTTCCCAGGGCAGGCATCGGATGCCACTCAGGCATGGAGTTTCTTTGACGCCCTGCTGTTCCAACTGCTGGTGAAATCCCCGGAAACCGTGGCGATGTTGGCGACGACGCTTCCGGAACTGCAGGCCACCACGCTGATTGAGGTGTTTGCCCAGAGCCCAGTGGTACAGACGCATCATGAGACCCACTTCAGCGCCCGATTATTCAACCCGGAAACGCTATTTGCACCCGAAGATCGGCTGTACTACCGTATTCAGCCGATGCTGGTGATCGGGAATAAAAGCAGCGGATTGGTGTTACGCACGGTGATTGAGGCCAGAACGCAGTGGCATCCGCTGCTGGCGACTTCCGTCACCTTAAAAACATGGCCAATGGCCGATCATTAACATAGGGATATAACCATGGAAAACTACCAACAGGTTTACGACACCGTCACGGAAATGATTTGTGATGCCAAAGATCTCGGGATGGCCGATCTGGCGCCAGAGATGCCCCTGCACCAGTTGAAGCTGGACAGCCTGGACTATGTGGAGCTGATGGTGCTGGCGAAGCGCGAGTTCGGAGCCACGCTCACCGCAGAAATGTTCATCAATCAGCCGACTATGACGCTGGGTGAACTCTGTCAACACCTGGCCGATGCACAAAAGTAATCTCATGACTAAACGATGGGTGTTAGTGACCGGTGGGAGCCGGGGAATTGGCCGCGCATTGGTGGAAGAGTTGGCCAAGCAATGGAACGTGGTGTTCACCTGCCGTAACGGCAAGGCGGCCAGCGCGGCGGTGATTGAAGCCTGCGCGGGGTTGCCTGGCTGGGTGGAAAGCTGCGTGTGTGACGGCAGTGACGAGCAGGCGGTGAACCTTGTAGCTCCGCAGTTGCTGGCATGCCTCGGTGCACCTTTTGCGGTGATCCATAACGCCGGAATCACGCTGGATGATTTGCATATCCAGCAAACCGGCGAGCGCTGGCGGCAGGTGATCGACACCAACCTCAACGGCATCTTTTATTGGAACCGCCACCTGCTGCCCGCCATGATGGCGCAGGGGGAAGGGGCGATGGTGCTGATGTCTTCGGTGACGGGCATCAAGGGCAACACCGGGCAAACGGCCTACGGGGCCAGTAAGGCGGCGATGATCGGCCTGGGGAAATCTCTGTCGCTGGAAGTGGCGCGCTTTGGTATCCGAGTGAACTGCCTGCTGCCCGGTATTATCGAAAGCGAGATGACACAGGCCATTCCGCCGGAGGCGCTGAAGGCGCTGCGTAAGCAAATTCCTTTACGCCGCCTGGGAAAAGCCAGCGAAGTGGCGCGTACCACCGTGTTTCTCATCGGTGATGATAGCCGTTATATGACGGGGCAAATTTTGGTGCTAGACGGTGGTTTGACCGTCTGAGCGCGTTAATACATCCTGTATCAAGTCGGGGCACTGTCTATCGGTGCCCCTTTTTATTGCCGTACGTTCCTGCGAATTTATTTTTCTCCGTTTGATTTTCAACCCAATCATTATGCGTATTTTCCGATAAAGCTGCCTTTTATATAGATAGTAACTATGTTTATCATTTGTTTTATATGCTTTTATTTTGGGGTTATTCTCTGATGGATCCGTTGTCGAACACCACTATTTTTTACTGTTCATTAGGTTGCCGGGGTTAACTGTTATTGATTTTTTCATCAAGGGTTTTTTATGTTGTATTTATTGCTTTTATCCTGTTGTTATTATGTTGCGCAATTTAATTTTGCTGTTTTATTAACCTACAGCTGAGCTGAACTACTGATTTTAATCTAAATGTTAGCTAATTTGCGTTAGATCATGGGTAATTATCATTGTTCAATGACCTGGCTGTTTCGTAATTATTTATCGGCTATACTTCGCTTAGGATCCAGGATGTTATCCGAAGGCAGGGGCCAATGCTCCTGAGCGTTGTTGTGGAAATAAAAGGGAGGAAAAATCCACATAATTTTGGTGAAAAGTCAAAGAGGTACTATGACCAGTCGTAAACATTTAACGCCTTCCGAAGTGGAAAAACTGCTAGAGGCAACGCTGAAAGGCAAGAACCCAGAGAGAGATTACTGTTTGATTTATATGTGTTTTATTCATGGTTGCCGCGTGAGTGAAATCAATAGTTGGCGGCTGTCAGATATCGATCTTGAAGGTGGCAATATTTATATTCATCGATTGAAAAACGGCTTCTCAACGGTTCATCCTTTGTATGTGCGCGAGCGGAAGTGTTTACAGCGTTGGATGGCCAAGAGAAAACATTATCGTGGTGCGGATAGCGAGTGGTTGTTTCTTTCTAACCGGGGATCTCGGTTATCACGCCAACGTATTTATTGGCTCATTCGTAATTACAGTGAGGCGGCCAATCTAGAGGTCAATGCACATCCCCATATGCTGCGCCATGGCTGCGGTTTTGCCTTGGCGGACCGGGGAATTGATACGCGTTTGATTCAGGATTTTCTTGGCCATAGGAATATTCAGAATACGGTGTTATATACGGCAAGCAATGCCAGGCGGTTCAAGGAAGTATGGTGATTTGAGTAAGGAAAATATGTCTAATGAGTCACTTTGAACTAAATTGCAACATACTCTAAGGATACTCAAAAATAATGTCAACACTAACTATTCAATAATTCATCTTGATTAATAAAGTCATTAAATAACAATGAGTTAAATAATTTTCCCCATAATAAACCTTCATCCAGCCTTAAGTGTTTTCTTACTTGACCACCTAAAAAAATCCAAGATCGAAACTTGCTTGTTTTATAACTAGCTCATAATTCTTTTGCTCCTCTAATTTTCAGAGCATTAAACTATTCGTTGTTTGTTTTAAGGCCATCCTTGGCACGTTAAACCAAAGGAGTCACTTTAGTTCAAAATGAATCGTTTGGCTGGAAAGGTATTACTGCCCCATTGCTATTTGCGCAGGCGTGTTTCAGTCGATGAACTAAATAAAAAGGAATGACATAGGGTTATGTCAAAAATAAACAAATGCGCGTATTTGAAGTGCATTATTTAAAAGGAAAAGTAGTCTATGAACAAGAATCTGCTCGCCGTGGCTGTACTGGCCGCCTCCGCGTTTTCCACCGCGGCGTTCGCTGCAGACGGCAAAGTAAACTTCGCTGGTGAAATCATCGATCAAGCTTGTACTGTGCATTCTGATTCAGAAAACCAGACCGTTACTCTGGGTAAAGTATTTGTCGGCGCATTCAAGGGTGGCGCTGGCGTCACTGCTGCCTCTAAGGATTTCTCCCTGATCCTGCAAGACTGCCCAGATACGGTTAAAGCGGCGACAGTGCGTTTTGATGGTATCCAGGTTGCGGGTAACGATGCCGTTCTGGCGCTGACCGATGAGCCAGGTGTTGCCACTGGCGTTGGTGTTCAGATTGCTGACAACAACAACAAAGTGATTAACCTGCACACGGATTCAAGCGTTTACCCGCTGAGCAGCACCGAAGATAACGTGCTCGGGTTTGTTGCACGTTACTACGCGACTTCAGCCACCGTCACTGCGGGTAAGGCTAACGCAGTAAGCAACTTTACCATTATCTATCAGTAAGTTTTATCCGCTCGGCTGATACGGGCGGTATAAGGCTGGTCAGGGGGGCGAAAGCCATCCCCTGGCCTTTCTCTCAATGGCCGAAGTGGTGAATAAGCAATGAAAGTCTGGCGGAGCACAATAGTCGCAGCGCTGTTACTAACCTTTGGTGCGCAGGTACAGGCGGGCATTATTGTCGGCGGAACGCGCCTGGTTTATGACGGTGGTAAAAAAGAAGCCTCTCTGGGGATTAATAACCCGGATAAGGTGCCCTATCTCATTCAGTCCTGGGTTGACACGCATGAAGGGGACACGTCCAAGGCGCCATTTATCATTACCCCTCCTTTATTCCGTTTGGATGGTGAGCAGAATAATATTCTACGCGTAGTGCGTGCTGGCGGGAATTTACCGACCGATAAAGAATCTCTCTATTGGCTGAACATCAAATCTATTCCTTCGGCTAAGAAACAGGAAAACAGTTTACAAATTGCGGTCAAGACGCGCATCAAGCTGATTTATCGCCCACAGGGGTTACCCGGTACGTTAGAGGACGCCGCCAAGACATTGACCTGGCAGCGTAGCGGTAACGCGGTTCAGGTGACCAATGCATCGCCCTATTTTATCACGCTATTCTCAGTCAAGGTTAATGGTAGTCCGCTGAAAAATGTCAGTATGGTTGCACCGAAGTCCAGTGCGCGCTTTGAACTACCCGATGGTAGTCTTGGTGGGGCATTGAGCTGGGAAGTTATTAACGATTACGGCGGTATTACTAAACCGTTTATCGGGGTTCTATAAGGCATTCACCAGATTAAATACAGCTAATCCCTGCACAGGTAGTACAGGGAAGGGACGCGGCTTGCCGGAATTTACTGGCACGGCTGATAAATGGAGTTAAATGGATGAAAAACCCGAAGCGTATAGGCTCGCGCGGATTTGACCGTACCCCGCTGACCTGGTTGATCTCATGTCAGGTTGCCATGTTAATGGGAATGTCCGGTAGCGCACAGGCCCGCGATTACTTTAACCCGGCACTGCTGGAGCTTGATAATCCGTCTCAGCGAGGGGCTGATCTGACGGTTTTTGAAGATGGCCGTACTCAGGCCCCAGGTACGTACCGGGTTGATATCTATCTGAATGGGGCGATGATCGATACCCAGGATCTTGATTTCTCCCTGCAGCGAAGCCCGGCAGGTGAGGATAGCCTGCAGCCTTGCCTAAGCAGCGATATGCTTGAGGCAATGGGCGTGAAGATCGCTTCCTTCCCCGCTATCCCGGCCTCTGGGCAGTGCGTTAATCTGGCGCAGATCATTCCCCAGGCATCGGCCTCGTTCCGTTTTAATCAACAGCGGTTGGACATCAGTATCCCCCAGGCGGCATTGAACTCGACTGTTCGTGGCTATGTTCCGCCAGACCAGTGGGATCAGGGAATACCGGCGCTGTTGGTCAACTATAACTTTAGCGGTGCCAACAGTTGGGCACGTAGCAGTAAGAGCTCGGACAGCAATAGCTATTATCTTAACCTGCGTTCAGGGATCAACCTCGGCGCCTGGCGTCTGCGTAACTACTCAACCTGGAATCGTGACTCTGAGGGTGAAAGCCACTGGGATTCCATCAATACCTATTTACAGCGCGATATCGTGGCGCTGAAGAGCCAGTTGATACTGGGCGATAGCTCCTCCCAAAGTGAGGTGTTTGACAGCGTGCCTTTCCGTGGCGGTCAGTTAGCCTCGGATGATGACATGCTGCCAGAGAGTTTGAGGGGTTATGCACCGACGGTGCGAGGCATTGCCCGCAGTAACGCTCAGGTCACGGTTCGCCAGAACGGCTATGTCATTTATCAGAGCTATGTGCCACCTGGGGCCTTTGAAATCAGCGATCTCTATCCGACGGCGGGCAGCGGCGATCTGCAAGTGAGCATTAAAGAGAGCGATGGCAGCGAGCAAAGGTTAGTGGTGCCGTTTGCTTCCGTCCCGGTGTTACAGCGGCAAGGGCGTTTCAAATACAGCCTGACCAGCGGCCAATATCGTTCATCCAACAGTAACGTGGATGATACGTTGTTTACTCAAGGCACGGCGATCTACGGCTTGCCGAGGGGGGCCACCCTCTACGGCGGCGTGCAGGCCGCCAGCAAATATCAGGCACTGGCTCTCGGCTGGGGGCAAAACATGGGGGTTATCGGCGCGTTTTCTGCCGATGTTACCCAGGCTTGGTCTAAACCTGAATTTTCTGCCAAAGAGCGCGGCCAGTCGTGGCGTATGCGTTACGGCAAGAACTTTGTCGAAACGGGTACCAGCTTTACCTTGGCCAGCTATCGTTACTCTACGGCGGGGTTCTATACGCTGCAGGAAACGTTAAATACCTATACCGGCGGCAAAACATCACAAAGTCAGAATCACAAGAAGAGCCGTGCTGAACTGTCGATGAGCCAGACGCTATGGGAAGGTGCCGGTTCACTGTCGCTCAGTCTGTACAACGAAGATTATTGGAACGATCGGCGCCGTAACCAGTCGGTGAGCGTCGGGTATAACAATAGCTGGAACAGTATCAGCTATGGCCTGAACTACACCTTCAGCAGAGATGGTTATGACAGCAGCGGCGAACGCGTCAACTACGACGACCATATTCTCGCCTTAAATATCAGCATGCCATTGGGTGGAAGGCTGTCTGACAGCTATGCAAGCTACAACCTGAATACCAGCCGTAAAGGCACCACCAGTAACTCAGTCGGCCTGAACGGTACCGCATTACCCAGTAATAACCTGAGCTATAACGTCAGCCAGGGCTACACCAGCCAGGGAGTCGGAGCATACGGCAATAGCAGCCTTGGCTATCGTGGCGGCTTGGGCAGAGTCAACGTGGGA
Organism: Serratia sp. N21D137; assembly: GCF_047530005.1. Taxonomy (NCBI): domain Bacteria; kingdom Pseudomonadati; phylum Pseudomonadota; class Gammaproteobacteria; order Enterobacterales; family Yersiniaceae; genus Serratia; species Serratia sp. N21D137. The sequence continues at coordinate 3,333 of NZ_JBLJAJ010000036.1, read as the reverse complement.
TATGGCTATAACCGTTCCGATCAACGCCTCAACTACGGTGTGCAGGGTGGGATCCTCTTGCACGAAGACGGTTTGACACTTTCGCAACAGATGAATGAGACAGCGGTGCTGGTGAAAGCACCGGGAGCCAAGGGTGTCAATATCGCCAACCAATCAGGAGTGACTACCGACTGGCGTGGCTATGCCGTGGTGCCTTATGCCACGGTTTATCGCAAAAACAATATTGCGATAAATACCACTACTCTGCCAGATGATGTCGATATGACGATAACCAGTCAGACGGTGATCCCAACCCGTGGTGCCATCGTGCGCGCCGAGTTCAAACCTAATGTCGGTCAGCGTGTATTGATGACCCTGTTGAGGCAGGGGGCGCCAGTACCGTTCGGTGCCACCGTAACCGATAGCAATGGGGGTGACAACGGCAGCATCGTCGGTGACGGTGGTCAGGTATTCCTCTCTGGGATGGCCGGTAGCGGCAAGTTGCAGGTCAAGTGGGGCAACGCCGCGTCACAGCAATGCCAAGTGTCTTACAGCGTGCCGGAGCAACAAGATAGCGCCGGGATCCGTTTGATGAATGGCCAATGTTTATAAAGGCTTTAATGATGAATAAATGGAAATCGTTAGTGCATTATTCGGCCATCGGGGGCGTTATCGCCTTGGGGTTGGGGAGCCTGCCGTCGGCGCAGGCAGCCATCGGGCAGTGCGAACCTGCAGGCTCCACTATGGGTTATCACTTTATGTTTAATCAGCTGTTCGACCATCCGGATAAGAACACGGCTGGCAAGATGTTTTATGAGGTGAATAAGGCCGAAAATGTGTGGCAGAACGAGGGGGACGGGTATCGGGTCAACTGCGACTGCGGTAGCGAAACTCGGATGAAAGAGTCGTTTATTATGGCTGTCCCAAGGGGGGCGCCTCTGCCGGATGGGGATGGTAGCAGGCAGTTCTATTCGTTGAGCGGTAGCGAGGATTTTTCTGCTGCTATGGATGTGTATATTGCCGGTGCCGTCAATAAATATTTCCCTGTGCCTTTCCCTGGTAACGGATGGAGGGGGAATGGTTTTTTTAACCGGCCTCAGAATTGTAAGGGCGTACTCTATGATAGTGGTGCACAAGGATTAGTTCATCTCTATTTCAGGCAGGCGGTTATTGGCACGTCGATAATAACGCATTCTCCCCTGTTGGATGTCTATATTAATTCGGATCCCAATGTAGGCCGGGGGAGCAGACCAACTGCTTCAGTGAGCATGAGCGGTAAGATCATCGTGCCGCAAAAATGCGAACTTAAAAATCCAATGATTACCGTGCCCTTTGGCAGCATTATGTCCACCGATTTTAAAGTTAAAGGCCAAAAGCCAAGTACCGTCCAGATACATGAAGAAACCCTGTATCTGGAGTGTACCAACCTGTCGACGCGCGCAAAAATCAGCTTGCTGTTTGAGGGCGAGGTGAATCCTCATGATCCTACTGCCCTGAAGACCACTACCACTAATGGTTCGGTGACGTCGAATAATGATGATATTGCGATCAGAATTGAAGAAAAACGTGGCGGGAACACTCAGGTTATTTCGCCTGGGGATCGGCTATCAATGGAAATGAATGGCTTGGGTAATATCAATAGCGATAGTCAGACGACATTGAATTTCTACCCTATTAGCACGACCGGCAAAGCACCGAAAGTTGGAGACTTTGAGGCAACCGCGACTATTACGGTAAAAATGGAATAATCCCGTTTGCATCGGCAATCTCGAACTTTCTGCGAAAGTAAGTTTAACTAAAATGGAGAAGGATAGTTATTATGGATATGAAAGCAATTTTTAAAACGACTGCATTGTGCCTGGCTCTCGGTGGTATGGGGATCAGTTACTCGGCTCTGGCAGTCGATGCACGTATAAAGATCACCGGTACGGTTAAAGCTTCGCCATGTACGGTCGATGCAGTGGGCGGCGATGTAAACGTGAATTTGGGGGAGATCAAGGCACATACTCTGACCGCGGGTGCAGGGAGCGATTGGCAGAGTTTTAGTCTGGATCTGAGTGACTGCCCAGTTTCAACCACTAACGTTACTGCGGCATTCACCGGTACGGCAGCGGATGAAAGCACGGATTTGTATAAGAACGAGGCGGCCAATCCTGCCGGTGCCGTGCAGATTAAAATGGTTGATGGCAGTTCATCAGCTAATCGCCGGTTGGGCAGCGGCAGTGATATGACCGTGGCTGTCGATCACTCCACCAATAAGGCGAGCTTCCCGCTGAAGGCGCGTGCTTTTAGCACTAACGGTGGGGCAGCCCCAGGCAGTATTGAGGGCGTTGTGCAGGTGGCACTCACCTATCAGTAATCATCAGTAATACCCTCTAGCCATAAGAAAACCTGGCCCCATTTTTTTATGGCCGCTTTAGCTTTACCTATGTTTGTTGAGTTAATTGCCTGGGGCTTGTTAATTGTTGGTAGCTGACTTTATTTTCGATGTGTTGTTTGATCAATAAAAACAAGAAAAGATAGCCTTCATAAATATGAGAGGGAATGACATTTTTGCACACCAATTTATCAAGGAAGTAAAAACGGGTATTTAGCAGAAATGGGCGGTTTAATATGACAGTGGTTCATACTTATCAGAGAGGGAGTGCGCATTCCCCCAGCCCTTATGGGCTAAAAGGGGACGGTGTGATTGTAATGGAATCTTGCCCCATCACGGCACTCGGAATGCGTAATATTTTGGCCCAGTCCTGTGGCCTGACGGACGAGGTACAGCGGGTAAGCAATTTGGAGCAAATCCCAGGATTGATGCGCCACCGTCCGGCCCGGCTGTTGATTATGGAACTGTGTGGTGAAGAAGAGTCGGTTCTGGATGGTTTAAGGCTGATTGCCCAGTGCCTGGAGCATTGGCCAACCACGGCGATGATCGTGTGTACCGCTCTTGACGATCCTCGAGTGCTGCAATTGCTGACCGCATCAGGTATCAAAGGTCTGGTGCTCAAACAGGAGCCTGGCGTTGCGCTGGCACAATGCGTAAAGCAGGTCTTATCGGGCTGTCGCAGCTATAGCCATAAGGTGCGGCAATTGCTGAGCAGTCAGTCTGCCATTGGCAAAGCCTTGACGTCCCGTGAACTGGATGTGTTGACGCACCTGTTTTCCGGTAAAAGCGTGACCACCGCGGCGTTGATGATGCACCGTGATGTCCGCACCGTCAGCACCCACAAGCGTAAGCCCCATTCCCACTCGAAACGCAACAAAACCCAGGGGGCTTATGCCGCCTGTAAGTGTGTTAAAAATACCTCATTGGGGGAGCGATAGCCCAGAGATTTTCTCCCTCGTGTGTTGAGTATGTGTTCG
>NZ_JBLJAJ010000035.1:0-44929 GCF_047530005.1 Serratia sp. N21D137 | reverse complement strand
GAAGAACAGCAATCTCCACTCTTAACTCCAATGTTAGCATCGGCAGCTCGCTTAAAACTGCCAGTTTTACCCATGGTGGGTCCATTTTACATTGGCATGTGGGTCATTTTTACATCGGCGCTAACACTTAAGGTTGAGGAGGAACATTGAGTACGGGGTAACTTATCAGTGTAGTCAAAGACTGGGGGTGTGCCCTCACCCCAACCCTCTCCCATAGGGAGAGGGAGCTGATAGCTCCTGCTCATTTGGAAGTAAAGTGGTCCTCTCAGCAAACTCATCTCTCAGGCAAAGGTGAATCACCACAGTTTCAAATCCACTCGATCGGCCCCCCAACAAAAGGACGAACACCCAGATAAATTGTGGCACGGACTGTCCCCGGTCTGTACGCCCATAGGGAGAGGGAGCTGATAGCTCCTGCTCATTTGGAAGTAAAGTGCTCCTCTCAGCAAACGCATCTCCTCATGCAAAGGTGAATCACCACAGTTTCAAATCCACTCGATCGGCCCCCAACAAAAGGACGAACACCCAGATAAATTGTGGCACGGACTGTCCCCGGTCTGTACACCCATAGGGAGAGGGAGCTGATAGCTCCTGCTCATTTGGAAGTAAAGTGGTCCTCTCAGCAAACGCATCTCCTCATGCAAAGGTGAATCACCACAGTTTCAAATCCACTCGATCGGCCCCCAACAAAAGGACGAACACCCAGATAAATTGTGGCACGGACTGTCCCCGGTCTGTACACCCATAGGGAGAGGGATCTGATAGCCCCTGTTCATTTGGAAGTAAAGTGGTCCTCTCAGCAAACTCATCTCCTCATGCAAAGGTGAATCACCACAGTTTCAAATCCACTCGATCGGCCCCCAACAAAAGGACGAACACCCAGATAAATTGTGGCACGGACTGTCCCCTCTCCCTGTGGGAGAGGGTTAGGGTGAGGGGCATTTTGCTGCGCTAAATGAGGGCGCATTGCACAATTGCGGTGCAAAAGGGCCCCGATCCCGCCATCTCACGCAATTATTTTTGCGAGCAGGATCAGAAAAACGGAAGAATTTTGCGATTGAATAGGATTTCTCCATCGCTGATGATTTTAGGCCCTATTTTTGCCATTAATCATTACAAATGCATAATTATTGAATATTTATGCATTATAACTCCTTGTTTTAACGAAAAAAATTGGTAAATCCGTCAAAAACCCCGTTCTGGCACGATAGCTGCTCTACACTATTTATCAAATGGGCTGTATTTTAACTACTCGTTAACATTTATTCCCCGCTACGGGGCGCTAAATGCGGCATTAATAGTGAATAACCGATTTTATGTAACAGGTTTGTATCTGAATAGGCGGCGCTGAGCAGCATTATCGTCGGCCAGAAAAGACACCGGATAATAGGGTTAATTTGCTTTTTCGCCGGCCTTGCGCCACCAGAGCGGTCCTTACCGCCAAAATTCAGCCTTTGCTGACGTTATGAGGTCATTATGGAACAGCCAATCGCAGTTACCCGCCAGTCTTTCGACGACTGGATGATCCCGGTTTATGCCCCTGCGGACTTTATTTTGGTGCGGGGAGAAGGCTCACAGGTTTGGGATCAGCAGGGGAAATCCTATATTGATTTCGCCGGAGGCATTGCCGTCAACGCCCTGGGCCACGCCCATCCGCAGGTGTTGGCCGCGCTGGTCGAACAGGCCGGCAAGCTTTGGCATCTGGGCAACGGTTATACCAACGAGCCGGTGTTGCGCCTGGCCAAACAGCTGATTGATGCCACCTTTGCCGACAAGGTATTTTTCTGCAACTCCGGTGCGGAAGCCAACGAGGCCGCGCTGAAGCTAGCGCGAAAATATGCACTGGATAGTGGTAACAGAGAAAAGAACCACATCGTCGCGTTCAATAACGCGTTTCATGGTCGCACCCTGTTTACCGTTTCTGCCGGGGGCCAACCAAAATACTCACAGGATTTTGCGCCACTGCCTGGCGGTATTACCCACACGCCGTTTAACGATCTGGCCGCCGCTGCTCAGGTGATTAACGACCGTACCTGCGCGGTGATCGTTGAGCCGATTCAGGGCGAGGGCGGTGTGGTAACGGCGCAACCGCAATTCCTGCAAGGGTTGCGTGAACTGTGCGATCGCCACGGCGCACTGCTGATCTTTGATGAGGTGCAAACCGGCGTGGGCCGAACTGGCTCGCTGTATGCCTATATGAATTACGGGGTGGTACCGGACGTGTTGACCACCGCCAAGGCGTTGGGCGGCGGTTTCCCGATCGGTGCGATGATCACCACCGACAAACTGGCAAAAACGCTGGGCGTCGGCACTCATGGTACTACCTACGGCGGCAATCCGCTGGCAGCGGCAGTGGCTGGGGTGGTGTTCTCGCTGATTAACACACCGGAGGTGCTCGATGGGGTGAAGCAGCGTCTCGAATGGTTTATCGCCGGGCTGACGGAAATCAACCTACAGTATCCGATCTTTAGCGAAATCCGCGGGGCGGGTCTGTTAATTGGTTGCGCTCTGAACCCGGAATATGCCGGTAGAGCCAAGCAGATCACCCAACTGGCTAACGAGGAAGGGGTGATAGCCCTGATCGCGGGTCCGGACGTGGTGCGCTTTACGCCTTCGCTGATCATCCCGGAACAGGATGTGAAAGAGGGGCTGGCGCGATTCGCGCGTGCTGTGGCGCGGATTTGCAGCTAATCAAGGCGGCTGCGCCCGGTGCGCAGCCGATGACTTCCGAGGTTCGCATTATGATGATTATCCGCCCCATAGAGCGTCGTGACCTGGCTGACCTGCTGACGCTCGCCGGTAAATCCGGTATTGGCCTCACCTCTTTGCCGCAGAATGAAGAGACGCTGTCGGCACGTATTGAGCGGGCGTTAAAAACCTGGCAAGGCGAACTTCCCCAAAGCGATCGCTGCTATCTGTTTGTGATGGAGGATACCGAACGGCAACAGGTCGTTGGCGTCAGTGCGATCGAAGTCGCGGTTGGGCTGACCGAACCCTGGTACAGCTTCCGCGTCGGTACCCAGGTGCATGCCTCAAAGCAGCTTAATGTCTATAAATCGGTGCCAACGCTGTTTTTAAGCAACGATCATACCGGTCATTCGGAACTCTGTACGCTGTTTCTCGATCCGGACTATCGGCATGGTGAGAATGGCAAGCTGCTGTCAAAGGTTCGCTTCCTGTTTATGGCCGCATTTCGCAATCAATTCTCCCGCAAAGTGATAGCGGAGATGCGCGGTTATTCCGATGAAAATGGCCGTTCCCCCTTCTGGGAAAGCGTTGGCCGCCACTTCTTTTCTATCGAGTTCGCCAAGGCGGACTACCTCAGCGGCACCGGGCAAAAGGCGTTTATCGCCGAACTGATGCCAAAACACCCGCTGTATGTCGACTTTCTGGCCGAAGATGCGCAGAAGGTGATCGGCGAGGTTCACCCGCAAACCGCACCAGCGCGCAAGCTGCTGGAAGCCGAAGGGCTGCGCTATCAGGGCTACGTCGATATCTTTGACGGGGGCCCGACGCTGGAAGCCGAGATCGACGAGATCCGCGCGGTCAAGCGCAGCAAACTGGTGAAGGTGGTGCTGGATGAGGCACAGGTATTCAACGAAGCCCCAGCCTACCTGGTGGCCAACGACAACTATCAGAATTATCGCGCCCTGTTGGTGCATGCCCAACTGCATGATGATCGCCTGCGTATCAACGCCGAAACGGCAGCGGCGCTGGGCGTCGAGCAGGGGAGCCCGGTACGGGTCATCAAGCTTATCGCTCAGGAGAAAGTGTAATGTCGCATCCTGCATTGTTAATTAATGGCGTCTGGCTGGCTGGCCGAGGCGCTGAGTTCAGCAAAACCGATCCGTTGGATAACCTACCGCTATGGCAAGCCAATGCGGCCAATATTGACGACGTGGCTGCGGCCTGCGCAGCTGCACGCGAGGCTTTTCCTGCCTGGGCTCGCACGCCATTTGCGCAGCGCGAACAGTTGGTAAAACGCTTCGCGGCGTTACTGGAAGAGCATAAACTGCATCTGGCCGAGACCATCAGCCGTGAAACCAGCAAACCCCGCTGGGAAACCTTGACCGAAGTCCAGGCGATGATTGGCAAGGTGGGCATTTCATTACAGGCCTATCAGGCACGAACTGGGGTGACGGAAACCGCGATGGCCGACGGAGCCTCGGTGTTACGGCATCGGCCGCACGGCGTATTGGCGGTGTTTGGCCCGTATAACTTCCCTGGTCACTTACCGAATGGGCATATCGTTCCGGCGCTGTTGGCGGGCAACTGCGTGGTGTTCAAACCTAGCGAATTGACGCCGTTAACGGCGGAGGTGACGTTACAGCTATGGCTGCAGGCGGGGCTTCCGGACGGGGTGATCAATCTGGTACAGGGTGGGCGTGAAACCGGTGAGGCCTTGGCAAGCTGTGCTGATATTGATGGGCTGCTGTTTACCGGCAGCGCAGGCACCGGTTATCACCTGCATCGCCAGTTGGCCGGTCAGCCAGAAAAGATCCTGGCGTTGGAGATGGGTGGCAACAATGCGCTGATCGTCGAACAGGTTGAAGATTGTGACGCGGCGGTGAATCTGGCCATTCAATCGGCGTTTATTTCTGCCGGGCAGCGCTGTACCTGTGCTCGCCGCATCTTGGTGAAAAATGGGCCGCAGGGTGATGCCTTTATTACACGCCTGGTTCAGGTGGCATCTACACTGCGCATTGGCCGTTGGGATGCTGAACCTCAGCCGTTTATGGGCGGGGTGATTTCCTCCTCTGCGGCAGAGAACATGCTGGCAGCTCAGCACCATCTGTTGGCATTGGGTGGCAAAGCCTTGTTGACCATGAAATCGCTGGAGAGCGGTAGTGCGTTATTAAGCCCTGGGATTATCGATGTGACCGGCGTGGAGGACGTGCCAGACGAAGAATATTTTGGCCCACTGACTACGATCATTCGTTACGACCATTTCGACCAGGCGTTGCGCATGGCTAATAACACGCGCTATGGCCTGTCTGTCGGGCTGGTGTCCCCGCAGCGGGAGCAGTTCGAACGGCTGCTGCTGGAGGCGCGAGCCGGTATTGTCAACTGGAACAAGCAGCTGACCGGGGCTTCTAGCGCAGCACCTTTCGGTGGTGTGGGGGCATCCGGCAACCATCGGCCAAGTGCGTTCTATGCGGCAGATTACTGCGCCTGGCCGATGGCGTCGCTGGAAAGTGCCAGCCTGACGCTACCCACCAGCCTGTCACCGGGCCTGATATTTAACTGAGCGTTCGGCAGTTTATAGGAGAGAAAAATGTCCGGATATGAAGTCAATTTCGATGGGTTGGTTGGCTTGACACACCACTATGCCGGGCTGTCGTTTGGCAATGAGGCTTCGACGCAGCACCGCAACAGCGTGTCGAACCCCAAGCTGGCGGCAAAGCAGGGGCTGCTGAAAATGAAAGCGCTGGCGGATATGGGTTTCCAGCAGGGCGTGTTGCCACCGCAGGAACGGCCTCATCTCCCCACGCTGCGCAAATTGGGCTTCAGCGGTAGTGACGAGAGCGTGCTGGCCCAGGCGATGCGAACCTCACCGCGCCTGCTCTCGGCGCTTAGTTCGGCCTCATCCATGTGGACGGCCAATGCCGCGACGGTTTCGCCTTCGCCAGACAGTCAGGATGGGAAAGTGCATTTCACCGCCGCCAATCTGAATAACAAATTCCATCGTGCGATTGAGGCCGAAACCACCTCCAGCGTGCTGCGTGCCATCTTCAATGATGAGCAATACTTTGCTCACCACGATGCCTTACCGCAGGTAGCACTGTTTGGAGATGAGGGCGCTGCCAACCATAACCGCCTCGGGGGCGACTATGCCAAACGCGGGGTGCAGGTCTTTGTGTATGGCAAGCAGGAGTTTGGCGGGGAAAGTGCCCCCACGCGTTACCCAGCTCGCCAGACGCGCGAGGCCAGCGAGGCGATCGCCCGTCTGCATCAGTTGCACGAGCAACAAACGGTATTTCTGCAACAGAATCCGGCGGTGATCGACCAGGGCGTTTTTCATAACGACGTGATCGCCGTCAGCAATCAGCAGGTGCTGTTCCATCATCAGCAGGCGTTCCTGCAACAGCAGCAAGGGCTGGATCAAATCCGCCGTAAGATGGCCTTGCTGGAGACGGAACTGGTGGCGATAGAAGTGCCAACCTCCCGTGTCAGCGTGGGGGATGCGGTGGCGACCTACCTGTTTAACAGTCAGATCCTGACCAAAGCCGATGGCAAGATGATGATCGTGGTGCCGGAAGAGTCCCGCCAGCATCCGGGCGTTTGGCATTATCTGTCGGAGATGGTGGCCAGCGGTGGGCCAATCGATGAGATCAAGGTGTTCGACCTGCGCGAAAGTATGCGCAACGGCGGCGGCCCGGCTTGCCTGCGTTTACGCGTGGCGCTGAACGATGCCGAGTTGGGGGCGGTGAACCCACGGGTGATGATGAACGATACGCTTTTCGCCACCCTGAACGACTGGGTAGACCGCTATTACCGCGATCGCTTGGTACAGGAGGATCTGGCAGACCCGCAACTGCTGCATGAAGGGCGTGCGGCACTGGATGCTCTGACTTCTATCCTTGGGCTGGGTAATGTTTACCCGTTCCAACAGTAACCGGAGGCAATAGTGAACAATTTATTGGCTCTGACGTTGGCAGGAACTCCACCAGCTACCACCCAGGGTGAAAACGCTGCACTGAGCTGGAAGTGGTTGGGGGAAGGGCTATTGGAGCTCACTCCACTGCAAGGCTATCGGCAAGCCGTGGTGCTTTCAGCCGGTATTCACGGCAATGAAACGGCCCCGATCGAACTGCTCGACCGGTTAGTGAACGAAATCTTCTCAGGTGTGCGGCCATTGGCGGTGCGCTTGCTGGTGGTGTTGGGCAATCCACCAGCGATGCGAACCAATCAACGTTATCTGGCAAGCGATATGAATCGTATGTTTGGTGGGCGCTATCAGCAGTTTGAGCCCTCTGGCGAAACGGCGCGGGCGCAGCAGTTAGAGCAAGTAGTCACCAGCTTCTTTGCCGGAGAGCAGGCTACTCGTTTTCATTACGATCTGCATACGGCGATCCGCGGATCGCTGTTGCCACGTTTTGGTATCCTGCCCTATCAACCACAGAGTTACAGCCCCGAGATGTTGGCGTTACTAGACGCCGCCGGGTTGGATGCACTGGTGATACACCAGGCGCCTGGCGGCACGTTCAGCCACTTTTCCAGTGAGCATGCGCAGGCGGCCAGCTGTACCCTTGAATTGGGCAAGGCGCGTCCCTTTGGCAGCAACGATCTGCAGCAGTTTTCCGCTATCAATAAAGCACTGCAGGCGCTGGTCTGCGGGCAATCTCTCCCTTTGCGGGAGGAGGTTCCGATTCGGGTGTTCCGTGTCGATCGGTCGCTGATTAAGCGCAGTGAATCTTTCAAACTTCATTTGAGCGATGAGACTGCCAATTTTACCGCTCTGCCGCAGGGCACTTTATTGTATGAGCAACCGGGGGATAGTTATCGGGTGCAGCATGAAAAGGAGTGGGTCCTGTTTCCCAATCCCAAGGTGGCATTGGGGTTACGTGCAGGCATGATGTTGATAGAAGTACCGCGCAGCACCCTGTTTTAATCTCACCCGTTCATTACGCCACAGGTCAGTGACCTGTGGCGCCGTTTTTCCTTTCAAACATTAATAGCGTAATTTATTTAATCAGTTGATAGGGTATTTTGCCTGTTACGTGCCCTTACTTTCGATGATTTACCCCAATAAGTAAAAAACAGAGTAAAGATACAATTATTTGCACCATTCCTGGTAATCAGATTGATATAAGTAAAAAGTGTGAAATAAGTAACGCTATTGATTAGCATGCTAATTTTGTGGTTATTCAGAATCGTAGGTAAATCACACAAAATGAAACGTGGTTGCACTGTTTTGGTGCTTTTAAACGTGATTGTTATGGCTTATGCATTAAATATCTATTTAAATCATTATATTAGAATAGTGTTTTGGTGTAATATTTAGTTACAAATAAACATGCTTTATGCGCGCTATTTCATGAACTTTTTTATTTTAAGTTTTTATTCATGATGCTAATGTCACATGGCGCTTTATTAAGGGGCGTAGATAAAAAACAAAATAATAAAAATCACAGCCCAAAGCATAAATTGGGCGTGACGGGCAGCTTTTAATAGAATCTAGGAAAATAAATGATGAAACGCAGTGTAGTAGCCCTGGCGGTTGTTCTTGCCACCGCCGCCTCAATGGCCAATGCGGCCGAAATCTACAACAAAGATGGCAATAAACTCGACCTGTACGGCCGTGTTAACGCCAAGCACTTGTTCAGCGATAACAAATCTGCTGATGGCGACGCGACCTATGTGCGTTTTGGTTTTAAAGGCGAAACGCAGATTAACAGCGATTTGACCGGTTATGGCCAATGGGAATACAACGTCCAGGCTAACCACGCCGAGTCAGCGGGTACCGAAGGCACCAAAACTCGTCTGGGCTTCGCTGGTCTGAAATTCGCCGAGTACGGTTCCTTTGACTATGGCCGTAACTACGGTGTGGTTTACGATGTCGAATCCTATACCGATATGCTGCCGGAGTTTGGCGGCGATACCTATACCTTCACCGATAACTTCATGAATGGCCGTTCTACCGGTCTGGCTACCTACCGTAACCGCAGCTTCTTCGGTCTGGTCGATGGTCTGAATATCGCCTTGCAGTACCAAGGTAAGAACGAGAATGACCGCAGCAACATCCACAAGCAGAACGGTGACGGCTATGGTATGTCTGTGGACTATCAGGACATCGGCGGTAGCGGCATTGGCGCTGCGGTAGCTTTCTCTGATTCTAACCGTACGAAAGATCAGAAGGCCGTTCAATACGGTAAAGGCGACAGCGCGACGGCCTGGACCACCGCGCTGAAGTATGACGCCAACCAGGTGTATCTGGCGGCCATGTATGCTGAAACCCGCAACATGACCCCGATCACGGTTAACAGCGTTGCTGGCTTTGCCAACAAGACGCAAAACTTTGAAGTGGTCGCGCAATACCAGTTCGAAAATGGCCTGCGTCCATCACTGGCTTACCTGCAATCCAAGGGTAAAGACATTGAGAACATCGGCGATGTCGATCTGGTGAAATATATCGATATCGGCGCGACTTACTACTTCAACAAAAACATGTACACCTACGTTGATTACAAAATCAACCAGTTGAATGACGATAACAAGCTGAAACTGAACACTGACAACATCGTGGCAGCCAGCTTGACCTACCGTTTCTAAGTCGTATTCAAACCTCATTCCTGTGTCGGAACGTGGTTCAAAAGGCAGGGCGCAAGCTCTGCCTTTTTCAGTTTGGCGTGTGGGATCAGAAAGGAGCGTACTCGCTGGCAGGCAGCCAGAAGCCGTCGATAAAGTCCTCGATCGGAAAACACCCAGCATGACGTAACCGTTGTTCTTTCATCGCTACCAGGCATTGATGCTCATCACGCAGCACGTCGACAACGATGTCGGCACAGCCACCATCCAGATAGCAAACGAACATCACCAATGCGTACATAACCTATTGCGTCCCCCCATTAAGGTTCCAATCCCTATTGTAGGTAAAATTTGGCTGAATTTAGCTAATTAATACAAAAAAATAATAATTGACCAGACAAAAACGGTATTTTCAGAATTATGGCAGCGTTTAATCATCTCTTAGAGGATTGAAGTTCCGCTCGGTACTGCTAAGCTTAACAAGTTTTAAAATTTCTTAACTATCCAATCATTAACGGGAGCGAATATGGGATTGTTTAACTTCGTCAAAGAAGCTGGCGCAAAACTGTGGGATACGGTGAGTGTTAACGCTGAGGATCAAAGCGCCAAGCTGAAAGCGCACCTTGATAACAGCGGCCTGCCAGATACGACAAGGTGGATGTCCAGGTCGTTGATGGCAAGGCTGTAGTCACCGGGGACGGTATCAGCCAGGAACTGAAAGAAAAAATTCTGGTAGCCGTGGGTAACGTTGCGGGTATCAGCGGCGTGGAAGATAATGTGGCAGTGGCGCAACCAGAAGCGGAAAGCCGCTTTTACACCGTCAAGAAGGGCGATATCCTGAGTGCCGTTGCCAAAGAGATGTATGGCAATGCCAACCTGTACAACAAGATCTTTGAAGCCAACAAACCAATGCTAAGCCATCCAGATAAAATCTATCCGGGCCAGGTATTGCGCATCCCGCAATGATGCTGAAAGCCAGGGTAATTGACGCTCGAGCTTAGAACGGCGTAATCCGGCGCCCCATCTGGGGCGCTGTGCAGCAATCCCTCACCAATGCGTATGTTCATACATATGTTAACCCCTATAAGTTACCCACCCGCAATTCGATAAACCCAAAGAATGTTTCCAGTCCACAAGCTGGTGACTAACCTTCAGAATCTTGACCCTGTTGCAGAAAATTGGTAGCGTCTGCATGCAAGAAAAATCTTAGCTATCTCTGGCGTAAATTGGGCTGTTGCTTGAGCCTAGGGTTATCCCTTTTTTGCATCAAGGCGTTATGCTAGGTGATAAGAGAGTAGAGGGTGTGAACGCCCCATTAGACAAAAAAACACCAGGAAAACCATGGACAATGCGCAACGGGTCAGCACAACGTTGACGGCGGTTGCTGCATATTGATCATTCTTACGTTGACGATCACACAGTGGGTGGGAGTTACTTACTGTTTTTAGGAGATAAAATGGAACATAATCCGCATGATGAAACCAAGCTTATTGCGGTCATTGCCTTATTGATCTCAGTGTTGCTTGTCGTGTCGATCTTGTTTGGCATCACGTATTTATCCGATCTGCGGCATAACGATCAAGAGGTCGATGCCAAAAGTTGTTACATCAAAGGCGGCTGAAGTTGGATCTGCGTTTATCGCAATCCTTGATTCGACGATGAAATATTTTTGCCATATGCCTTGGTTTATTTGGGACTTAACGTACTAGCTGCGATTAAACCACTAATAAAGGTTATGGCGAATCATTCGTCGGTTGTGGGCCGTTAAATAGACAACGGATAGTTGGATGGCATTTTTTCTGCCACGGCAAAGCCACTACAGCTCAGGTGTAGCAGGGAGACGACACACTTTTTGATGGCCTTTCCTTATGAGAGTCAGGCAGCATGGTCTGCGGACTTTATTGGTTAACTTATCTAAACAAATTCACTTTAATTATATTTTAGTCGCAATAAATTATTAAATTGAATGTATTTCTTAAATGTGTTTGTGATGTTAATCAAATATTGTTATTTACCCCGAATGAGCACGCTGTCGTAACTAGTCAGGCCCTGCTAAGCTAAGACTAATCTGTACGGAAATCTCTGTCAGTTCTATTGCCGATGTAAGCGAGGTGTTTATGAGTCAATTACTCTCCCGTGCAAGATTATCCCATGTTGTGATCGCCACGGCGGTGTTTTGGGTTTGCATTGCTGTACTCGTGGCGGTAGCACTAAAGTAACGCTGGATGACTAATCAACAATCCTGACATAGCTGACATACTCAGCCAACGGCTCCTTTCTGGGGCCGTTTCTTTTGTAATAACTTAAGCAACCCGCTGCCGTCTCACGCCATCTTCTGGTGAATAATATGCAGCGGAGGCTCGATGTGCAGATCGACACTCAAATCCTGGCGGAAGTCATAGGGCGTAATGTTGAAACGCTTTCTGAACATGTAGGTGAAGTGAGATTGGGAACCGAAACCAAAATCCAAGGCGATATCAAAAATGGAAGCCTCGCTGCTACGCAACTGGTACACCGCTCCGGCAAGGCGGCGCTCGCGGATGTATTTGCCCAGCGAGATCCCCGTCGCTTCTTTGAACAGCTTCTGCATATGCCACAGTGAATAGCCGGAATACTCGGCCAACTCTTCAAGGTGGATCACTCGTCCCAGGTGGGTTTCGACCCATTTACTGAGTGCGCAGACTAGTGCGAGATGATGTTCTTGTATCAATAACTTTACCCAATTGATTTTGTCGTTTAACCGCAGCGCAGAGCTTACGGCAGGCTCACTTAGCGTACCTTACAGGCTCCGGGTTGTCACCTTCGTGCCGGTTAAAGCGGGATCGTTTTGACCTTTGCCATCAGGCGGTCAGCCAGACGAACAATCTCTTCCGGGTCGTCTGGAATAAACCCCATGGTGATCGCCATCCCCAACAGGACGTTATCCTGGCTGAAAATCGGGCAGGCAATCGCGCGTGCCCCTGGGATGCCTTCGGTAACATTGTAACGTACCGCATAGCCCTGCAGACGGATCTTTTCGAGCTCTTTAGCCTCAAGCAGGGGGGTAATAGAGCCATCAAACGCCTGATAGGCATAACCCGCCGCACTGGCATTCATAGGGATGAGGGTGTTTTCGAGGTAGTCGATATCGATATTTTTATGGCTGCGATTATAGCGCGTCAGCAAGATGCTACTTCCTTGTCGCACCGCCCAGCCGGTGGAGTAGTTCAACTCATCACGCAGCTCACACAGCGCATTATTGATGATTGTCGCCAACGTCTGCTGTTTGCCTGCCGCCGCCGCGAGCGCCAACAGTTTGCTGCCAAGCGAGTAGCGGCTGGTCTCCTGCTCTTGATACAGCATCTGGCTACGGCACAGTGAAACCAGATATTTATGCAGCCGGCTTTTCGAAAGCCCGCTGTGTTTGGCGATATCCGAAGCGCGGGCGTTTCCCCCCAGTGCGGTGACACTCTCTAATACCGACACGGCAATATCGACCGAATTTACGCCTTGAACTTCCGACATTCTGCTTACCTTGACTTGCTAATACTTCGATCCGCTCACTTTACCAGTTTAAGGCGGTGAATGCCCCAGTTAACCCGATCCTGGCTTCCGCAGCAGCAGCATTTTCAGCGCGCAAGGGCTAACTATTTTGAGGTGGATTGATCTGCTTCAATATACTATGGGTTAACTCGGTTTATTTATAGTGAACACCAGGGCGTGTGATTACCGAGATAAAAACTATGAACGAACTTTCTTCACTCCGGCTCAAACGGCGTACTTTGCTAAAAGGACTTGGCGTTATTGGCCTGGCGTCAATCTCGCCTTGCGCTTTCTCCTTAACATCTGAACAAAAAGAACCCCTACGGCACATCCACCTTAAACTGACGGACTATCAAACTTTCCGCTCAACCTGTGCGATGGAGTGCCTGCACTGCAACCTGACTGCTTACGTCTATCAGAAAAAACTGATGAAGATTGAAGCGACGGAAGGTTTTAATGTGAAATGTTGCCTGCGGGGCATCAGCCGAACCAAATGGGTTTATCATCAGCAGCGAGTCACGACACCTCTGCTGCGGGTAGGCAAAAAAGGTGAGGGTAAATTCGAGCCTATTACCTGGCAACAGGCACTGGATTTAATCGAAAAAAACATCCGTACCACCATCAAGGAACAGGGCAACGAAGGGCTGCTGTTGTCCACTCATGCTGGCAACATGGACTCGATAAAGAACGATATGGGCAAGGCGTTCTTCGACTATCTGGGCGGTTCGGTGAAACAGGCGGGTTCGCTCTGCTGCTCGGCAGTGACGGCGGCGATGATGCCAATGGTGGGGCTACGTTATGCCGATACCCGCGACACCATTGCCGACAGCCGTTTGATTATCTGCTGGGGTAACAACCCGGCGGTGACCATGCAGGCGTATTTTAAAAATTATCTACGTGCGCAAGAACAGGGCGCTCGCATCGTGGTTATCGACCCACGTTTTAACGAGACCGCCGCCAAAGCGGACGAATGGATCCCGATTGTTCCAGGTACGGATACGGCTTTAGCGCTCGGGATGATGAAGATCATTATCGAAGAGCAGCATATTGACGCAGATTTCCTGCGTCAGCATACCGGCGCGGTGTATCTGGTGGATGCCAAAGATCAATTGGTGCGTGCCGATGCCAACGACACTGAAAGCTATCTGGTTTATGACTGCACCAGCCAGAGCCTGGTAAGGCATGACAAGGCGGGGATAACTCCTGCGTTGTTCCAGCACCAACTGCCAGCTGACAGCGGCTATCGCACCGTATTCGAAACCGTTTATCAGCAGGCTGCACCATGGACGCTTGACCGGGTTGCGGCTGAAACCGACATTCCCGCCCACACCATTTTGCGTTTGGCCCGCGACTATGCCACCACCGCTCCGGCGATGATTGTGCAAAATATGTCAGGCGCTCAGCGCACCGAATTTGGTACCTACGTGGCCGCCAGCCAATTCTACCTGGCCCTGCTAACTGGCAATATCGGCAAGCGAGGGGCGGGGGTCTGTGACGCAGGCGGAGCACGCCAAATGGCAAAATTCAGCCCGATCATTCCACCAGCGCCTGCGGTGAAGAAAATCACCCCGATCCCGGTTGCCAAGGTGGGGGAGTGGGTGGTCAATGACCGGCCTTACCCAATTAAATTCTGGTGGATTATGACCATGGGGGTCATGACCCAACTACCCAACACCAACATGGTCAGGAAGGCGTTGGAAAAGGTTCCCTTCGTGGTGGTGGCCGATAACCTGATGAGTTCTACCGCGCTGTATGCTGATCTGGTGCTGCCGGTGACGACCATTTTTGAAGATGTCAGCCTGATGGCGGGCGTGCGTAGCCACTATGTGCAACTGATGGAGCAAGCGGTCGAGCCACCGGGTGAAGCCAAGCCGGATTATTGGATCTTTGCGCGTCTGGCTGAGCGTTTTGGCTTTGGCGACGTGTTTAACCAGCCGATTGAGCATTACATCAATGCGTGCCTGCAAGGTTCCGGTATCACCCTGGAACAGTTGAAAAAAGGACCGGTGCTGCCGGTGAGCGGCGACTGGATCCCGTTTGAACATGGGGTGTTCCGCACGCCGACCCGTAAAGCCCACTTCTTTATTGAAGAGTGGCAGAAGAAAGAATTTTCGCCGGTCGTTACTTATCTGCGGGTGAATGAATCGCCACAAGGCTCGCCGGAATTGGCCGCTAAATACCCGCTGATGGCGGTACAACGCAAGCTGGCGCGCAGCATTCACTCAAGCCACGGCATGAACGAATGGATCCTTGAGGTGCAGCGCAATAAGCCTAACGTGATGATCCATCCGCAGGATGCACAACAGCGCCGGATCAAACACGGCGATTGGACCACCGTATTTAATGAGCGAGGGGAGCATCGGGCTATAGCCGTGGTGACGACACATATCAAGCGAGGAGTGGTTTCCCTGGATAACGGCTGGTGGGAACAACAGGGAGGCAGTAGCAGCCATGTCACCAATGACGCCGTAGAGGCGTTGGGTACCGGGCATTGCTGTAACAGTACGCTGGTTGATGTACGGGCGGAGGGATAACCCATGACCAAACAATATGGCTTTCTGATTGATATTAAACGTTGTTACGGCTGTAAAACCTGTTCCATGGCCTGTAAGTCAGAGAATCAGACGCCACCGGGCGTGCTTTGGCGGCGGGTGCGGGAGTATGAAACCGATGGCCCGAATTCTGAAGGGTTTATTTCGATGTCCTGCAATCATTGTGACGATCCGCAATGCATGAAGGTATGCCCGGCGGATACTTACCATAAGCGCCCGGACGGTATTGTGGTGCAGGATCATGAGAAATGCATCGGCTGCCGCATGTGCATTATGGCTTGTCCGTACAACGCCCCAGTGTTTGATCCGCAGGAAGGTAAAACCAGCAAGTGCAATATGTGTGCCGAGCGTTTGGACGAAGGGTTACCGCCGCGTTGCGTGGCGTCTTGCCCGGCGGGCGTCTTGAAGTTTGGTGATATCGAGGAGTTAAGGAAAATCCACTCAACGGATTGGGCGGTACTGGAGGCTAGATATCACATGCCTGATCACCGTATCAGCGGCCCGAACGTGGTCATTATTCCAGCGGATAAATAATAGGGTGCTACCATGAACGAATATGAACTGCCGTTGGTGTTTTTTACCGTGCTCTGCCAATGGGGCATTGGCGGTATTATCGCCTTGACGCTCTATCGGTTGCGACCAACCTCCCAGATGTCCGTTGGGCAACTGAAATATCTGGTTCTGGGATTGTGGCTGGTGGAAGTCGTTGGCTCCAGCTTGTCACTGCTGCACCTGGGGAGCCCGTTTGGGGCTTACCGCGCGGTGCTGGGCCTGCCGCACTCCTGGTTAAGCCGTGAGGTGATCGCCTTTATCCTGGTGAATATCAGCCTGTTCCTGATGTTGGCAGTTTGCTGGCTGCGGCCGCAGAAGTCGGCCTTGATCACCACATTGGGAATGGTGACCTCGGTATTGGGGATTGCCGCCATTCTGGTCTCGGCACAAATCTACTACCAGATGGTCAGCCATCCGCTGTGGCATACGCCACTGACCCAATTGGCGTTTCTGAGTACCGCGTTACTGCTGGGGTTCGCTACCTTGGGGATCTATTTGAATTGCTGCGGCCTGGCCGTTCCGCGCACGGTTCGCTATGGTTTGCTGGTGGGCTGCCTGTTGCTGCTGGCCACGTTGGTGGGGCGTTACCAGATTGCCGGGGCCAGCGCTCAAGGGATCATGCTTTGGTGGCAGCTGGTTGGCAGCATGTTGGTGGGTGGTGTGCTGTTCGCGGTGCTTGGCTTGCGCACACGTTTGGCCCCGTCAATGGCCGTGATAGCCGGAGTGGCATTGGTGTCGGGGGAGATTGTCGGGCGTATGCTGTTTTATCATAACGTCATGGGCCAATTCCCCTGGTTCTGAGGCAATAAACTGAGGTCGGTCCAGCCGTGCAACCGCCGAGCGACGGGCCGACCCAACATCCTGCAGAAAAAAGCCTCAATACAGGGCTTGCCAGCATTCGGAAAAACCAGCTAATCTGAGATTGCCCGCTACCGCAAATGCCAAGTAGTCCAGGCCAGCAATGTAATTAACCAAAACAGAGAGTCAGCCGTAACAACGCCACGTTGATGGGGTGATCGCATGTTAATGACAGTGATTATTACTCTTTTTGTGATCGTGGGCGTCGCCGCTTTTCTGGCAATGCCAGTGATGATGGTCAATAACACGCAAGGCGTGGGAGGTGAAGAACCGTGAAACTGGCTAGCAACCGGAACCTGCAATGTTAACTCGAAATTCACTCACTACCTGTTGACCGGCTCAGATATGGGCCGTGTCATCAACACTTTGTCAGCACCGCAATTCCCGCACGTTCCGCAACCAATCAGCTCGAAACGCTAAATCACCGCGTGAAGTGATGCGCATACTGCACTAACTGCTTGATGGCGCTACAATGAGTCTTATCTCCTAAACTTGCTCACGTATCAACGCGCTATCCACTTTTCCGGCCACAGTAAAGAGACCATAGCATTATGGAAATCAAGGATTACTACGCCATTCTAGAGGTTAAACCCTCAGATGATATCAAGGCTATCAAAACCGCCTACCGCCGCCTGGCACGCAAATATCACCCCGATGTCAGTACCGAGCCCGATGCCGAAACGCGCTTTAAAGAAGTCGCAGAAGCCTATGAAGTGCTGAAAGACAGCGAACGCCGGGCCGAATATGACCAAATGCGGCTGCATCGTAACGAGCCCAATTTCGGCCGCCAGACCCGGCGTGAAGAGTATGGTGGTGCCGAGGATTTCTCCGACATCTTCTCCTCGATGTTTGGCCAACGTGCGCGTGGCCGCCAGCAGGGCCAACCGCGTGCGGCCCGTGGGCAGGATGTTGAGATCGGCGTGGCGCTGTTCCTGGAGGAAACCCTCACTGAGCAAACCCGCACCCTGAGCTATAAGGTGCCGGTGTACAACGCATTTGGTCAGACAGAGAAAGAGATCGCTAAAACGCTGAACGTGAAAATCCCGGCGGGCGTGGCAGACGGGGAGCGTATCCGCGTGAAAGGCCAAGGCGTGCCTGGTATGGCTGGCGGAGCCAATGGCGATTTGTACCTGATCATTCAGCTGGCACCTCATCCGTTGTTTGAGGTGATCGGGCACGATCTGGAAATCGTTCTGCCCTTGGCACCTTGGGAGGCTGCGTTAGGAACCAAGGTTTCTGTCCCTACACTGGCGGACAATATCCTGTTGACCATCCCTGCGGGGAGCCAGACCGGGCAGCGGTTACGCGTCAAAGGGAAGGGGCTGGTCAGCAAAAAAGAGACCGGCAATTTGTATGCGGTGATCAAGATTGTCATGCCGGCCAAATCCGATGCAGACAGCGCCGCACTCTGGCAACGACTGGCCGAGGCGAATCAGGCCTTCGATCCTCGTACGCAATGGAGTAAAGCATAATGGCCAAGCTACAGATAACCCTCACCATTACCGAGTTTTGCCTGCATACTGGCGTAACGGAAAGTGAATTGGCCGAGGTGGTGGGGTTGGGAGTGATCCAGCCCCGCGATCTGACGGTGGATGATTGGCTGTTTGATGATGGGGCGGTGGCGGCGTTTAATCGCGCTCAGCGTCTGCAACGTGAACTGGCTCTGGATTGGCCCGGCATTGCGGTGGCGCTGACGCTGCTCGATGAGATTGAACAGCTGCGCAGGGAGAACGCTCAGCTACGCCATCGTCTTGAGCGCTTTATCGCAGAGTGATGCCCCTCACCCTAGCCCTCTCCCACAGGGAGAGGGGACCGATCGAGTGGGGTGAAAGTGCAGTGATTCATCATGAGCATCGGCTGACTCACCTTGGACTAAAGGGTGATCGAGTTTGCTGATATGACCTCTTTAGTTCCAAATGGGCAGGGGCAAACAACTCCCTCTCCAACAAGGAGAGGGACAGAGCGAGTTGGGTGAAAGTTGAGCATCGGCTGACTCACCTTGGACTAAAGGGTGATCGAGTTTGCTGATATGACCTCTTTAATTCCAAATGGGCAGGGGCAAACAACTCCCTCTCCAACAAGGAGAGGGACAGATCGAGTTGGGTGAAAGTTGAGCATCGGCTGACTCACCTTGGACTAAGGGGTGATCGGGTTTGCTGATATGACCTCTTTAGTTCCAAATGGGCAGGGGCAAACAACTCCCTCTCCCTGTGGGAGAGGATTGGGGTGAGGGGCCTCAGACGTTTTTACGCTCGATGGTTTCTTCACCCCAGTAAAGTTGGTCGGCATCGGTTTTACTGAACGCCAGCGGTAACACTTCATCGCTGCCTTCCTCCCAAATTTTTTGCGCCAAAACCTCGTCATTACCGGCCAACTCAAAGATCGCTTCGGCAATTTCTACCGAGGTTTCACGCACTGTCGCCCAAGATTTCACATTATGATTTGCCATGACTGCTCTCCTGTTGAGTGTGAGGCACAGCCTAGTATAGGCCACAATTCTGCCGCTGGTTTTTGCAAGGCATGCGTATTATTGCCGAAAATTCAGGGCGGAACGCCTGCGGCAAAATGCAAAACGGCGTGGTATTCTTTGCCGCGTTTAAATCAACAGAGGAAAAATTATGTCTAGCGCACTGAGCAACGATCAAGAACTGGTTTCCGATCTGGTTGCCTGCCAACTGGTTATCAAGCAGATCCTGGATGTGATCGACGTGATCGCGCCGACCGAAGTACGGGACAAGATGGCCAGCCAGCTCAATAGTATCGATTTTAGCAGCCACCCGGCCGGGGCCGATCCGATCACCAAACGGGCGATTGAAAAAGCGATTGCGCTGATCGAGATGAAGTTTAACCGTGAGTAACTAGGTTATCTTTTGTTCCAGATGGCTGAGAAATCTAAACGGCCGGTTAAACTTCGTTTAAGTTGCCTATGCTAGCATCGATGATTAGGTTAACAACATAATCATAAGGCTGCTAAGTTTTGGGGCATAAAAAACTGCTGGTGATAGCGGCAACGCTGTTTGCCTGCTTGCTTTTCTATCTGCTGGCTCTGGATAGCTATTGCGATCAAGGTGAGAAGTTTGCACTGGGCATTTGCTCAATCACGCGTATCCTTCCCTGGTAACATGGCGAAATAACAATTTTTCGCAAACTTGCCCCTGGCCTTGGTGAGAATGTTACTATGTCGGCTTGGTTGAGGCAGTAGAGTAGATAGGGTTGTTCATGTTTGATTTAGCTTCTGGCCCGTCCGGCCTGATTTCCATCGCCGTTGTGGTGTTGGCTGCATCGTTTGGCTTGTGGGTCTGGTTCATCGTGAATCGCGCCAGCGTACGCGCCAACGAACAGATCCAGCTGTTGCAGGAAATCGCCGAGCAGCAGCGCCAGCAAACGGCACTGTTAAAAACGTTGGTGCAAACCGCCCGCGGGGACAAGGCATCGGTTGACGATTATGATGATGACCTTAGCCCGGCACTGAGTTATAAAGGGTTTATACCAGAGCGTTAATCGCATCCCTCATTTGGTGAGAAGGTTAAGGACACGTCGGTTATCTCAGTTTCAGTTTTAACCGGATCGCCTTCTCACCATTCCGTTTCAGTAAAACACCATCCCCTGATAGGGTTTCTCCCGGCAGGCTGCCAACCGGCTTGCCAGATCGCCACAGTGAATTTCCAGCGCGTGCCGATCGGGATCGAGAAAATAGCAAGATTCGCCCTCACTGTGATTACTCTTCCACTCCTGTACGCCTGCTTTGCGCAAACGCTCCACAATGATGGTAAAGTTCTCCGGTGCCACGCTAAACGCGTAATGTGTATAGTCGCCCAACATCTGATTTTTTCGGGCATCATCCAATGACAGGCATAACCACAGTTCACCCAATACAAGATAGGCACCTTGATGCCAGCGGGCTTTAGGGATAAACCCCAGCACCTCAACATAAAAGCGAAAACTGCGTTCTACCTCACTTACCGCGAGCGTCAGGTGGTTAAGACCCAGCAACATAATCAATTCATCCGTTAGTAAAAATAATGTTTACGGCACGCTAGCTGTCATAAATCTGTCGTATTGGCGTCGTAATGTAGCGCCAACTCTACGAAAGATGGATATCAGCAATGATTAGATGGTACGAAGAAAGCGACGCCGAAGTAAACCGCAGCATTGCGTTAATCACCGGAGAAAATCCGGACAAATGGTATCCTTACGGCGGCGTGAAAGGGAAAGATTACTGCAAAAACCCCTCCGATGCCTGGCCGATTATCTGCGCCAACAAAATAAGCCTTAATGCCCCCGAACAAAGTGACCAGCCACAGTGGCAAGCCAGTATGATCACCCAGCAAGGGGCGTGGCAAGCTGGCAGTCACAGCCCGTTGCGTGCCGCAATGATCTGTTTTTTATTGAGTCAGCAAGCGCAATAAATCAAATGTTAGTCGATAATGTAGATGACCCGTAATGATGAGACACCGCCTTATTCTGACAATGGACCTGTCGCTGACGGAGACTGTTTTATGAAGCGCATTATCAAAGGTGATACCACTCTCTCTCATTTAGTGATTGCCCATGCGGCGATCGATTGTCATGCCAAAAGCTATGGGCTGCACCGACAGGGCTGGCCCTCAACCTACCTGATAAAGTATCAAAACGATCGCGTGGCGGTGGAGGTCATCACCCGCCGTCAATCCTATGTGGCGACGCTGATGATCGGCGCACGTAACCTCAGCAAACTGTGCGGTATGCCAAGCTAGCTGGCGTAGCAAACCTCCTGCAACCCTCTGGCCCGGTTAACGATCGCCGGGCGCTAATCCTTGATGCCTGAAAGGTTAAGTGTTAAAACGCCCGCAGGTTTATTTATTGGTTGGCGATATCTTGCGCAATGCTGCCTGGATACTCAGCCGGACGAGGATAAGATGGGCGGTCAGCTTCAGGATACCCCGCTAAAACGCGGTTTAAAAAACAGACACATACAACTTATTGCCCTGGGCGGTGCCATCGGTACCGGCCTGTTCCTGGGTATTGCACAAACCATTCAGATGGCCGGGCCTTCCGTGCTGCTAGGCTATGCCATAGGTGGTTTTATTGCCTTTTTGATTATGCGCCAGCTGGGGGAGATGGTAGTGGAAGAGCCGGTTGCCGGTTCCTTTAGCCATTTTGCCTATAAATATTGGGGGGACTTTGCCGGTTTCTTATCCGGTTGGAACTACTGGGCGATGTTTATCCTGGTCGGTATGGCGGAACTGACCGCCGTAGGGATTTATATTCAATACTGGTGGCCGGAAATCCCAACCTGGGCATCGGCTGCCGTTTTCTTCGTCGTGATTAACCTGGTCAATCTGGTGAACGTACGCCTGTATGGGGAAACCGAGTTCTGGTTTGCTATCATCAAGGTGGCGGCGATCCTGGGGATGATCGTATTTGGTGCCTACCTGTTGGCCAGCGGCAACGGTGGCCCGGAAGCCAGCATTAGCAACCTGTGGGATCAGGGCGGTTTTATGCCACACGGCATTAGCGGCCTGGTGATGGCGATGGCGGTGATCATGTTCTCGTTCGGTGGACTGGAAATGGTGGGTATTACCGCAGCAGAAGCCGCCGATCCACGCCGTAGCATTCCTAAAGCCACCAATCAGGTGGTGTATCGTATCCTGATTTTCTATATCGGCTCGTTGACGGTGTTATTGTCACTTTATCCGTGGGGCAAGGTTGTGGAAGGGGGCAGTCCGTTTGTGATGATCTTCCATGCGCTCAACAGCAACCTGGTGGCGACCATGCTCAACGTAGTGGTACTGACGGCAGCGCTGTCGGTCTACAACAGCGGCGTGTATTGCAATAGCCGGATGCTGTTTGGCCTGGCGACACAAGGCAATGCGCCAAAGGCGCTGACCAAGGTTAACAAACGTGGCGTACCGGTGCTGTCTATCGCGTTATCGGCGTTGGCCACCTCGGTAGGCGTATTGATTAACTACGTCATGCCCGGCGAGGCGTTTGGCTTACTGATGGCGCTGGTAGTCTCGACGTTGGTGATTAACTGGGTGATGATTTGCCTGGCGCACCTGAAATTCCGCGCAGCCAAAGATCGCCAAGGGGTGATCACCAGCTTTAGGTCGCTATGGTATCCGTTTGGCAACTATCTGTGCCTGGTGTTCCTGTCGTTGATCCTGGTGATCATGTACTTCAGCCCAGGGATCCGCATCTCCGTACTGTTGATGCCGGTTTGGGTACTGTTGTTGTGGGTTGGATTTTTGCTGACCCGGCGTAAAAAGGCAGTTGGTAACAAGAGGTAGTATTCACGTTGGAGGCGCCTCAGCGCCTCCGAACGGTTAACGGGCGACGGCATTGCCCTGAGGGTGGCGCCCCAGCCGCAGCAGCTTTCTGCACAGCAGGAACAGGGTGCTGATAACATCAATCACCACCACGCTAAGCATCAGCAGGCCCAGCATAAAAAAGCCTGCCAGGGTGCTTGCCAGTAACAGCAGCGGTGACGGTACGCGTAGCCGGCGCAGCTTCATTGCCAGATACATTTTCCAGTATTGCCCTTGCGTCGCCAGCGCTCGGCGATAGCGGCCCATACGAACGCGTGACTTGCCTGATGCAGTCCGGCTCATAACTCCTCCTTTTTCAGAATGTCCTAGTAAGTAAATCACAAGGTTCTTAAGAAAGGCTTAACAGGTTCTTGGCGACCTTGGCCTTCTTACTCTGGCTATGACAACAACATCCACAAAAAGGTCAGTTGTTTGTCATTGCGATACTATAAGCTATTGGGTAGGCAATCTTGTAACGATTGCGGCACCACTATGGTACTACAGGGAGAGAATCGGTTGAAAATAACCAACAAATATTACGACGCCAGCAAAGCGCATCATACGCCACAGGGATTCTGCAACCCGGAGCCGTCGTTACACCAGCCCGGGGATCTGAAGCGCTGGCAAGACGAACGCAAGAAGCTCGGCCTGCCCAAACCTCCTCAGGCAGGCTACGAGCAGTTTATCGCCAACTGGTGGCAAGCCGCCGATCTGAGCGGCGATCAGGACCGTGTATGGTGGTTGGGCCATGCTTCTCTGCTGTTGCGCCTGGGGGGCCGCCACGTGTTGATCGATCCGGTACTGTCGCCAAGGGCATCACCTGTGAGCTTCTACGGCCCACATCGCAAGACGCCGCCCCCGCTAACGGTAAAACAGCTGCCAGCGGTAGATGTGGTGCTGATTTCCCACAATCACTACGACCATCTGGATCGTCAAACCATCAGGGAATTGACCAAACGCTTTCGCAATGCCACCTTTGTCGTCCCGCTGGGCCTCAAACGCTGGTTCAGTCATTACCCGGCCAAACGGGTGGTCGAACTGGATTGGTGGGAGAGCCTGACGCTGGATGAGATGACGTTCTACGCCACGCCAGCACGCCACTGGAGCATGCGTACACCGTGGGATCGCAATCGTTCTCTATGGTGTGGCTGGGTGATCCATCACCCGGCGCTGCGTTTTTATTTCTCTGGTGACAGCGGTTACAGCGAACGGTTGGTTGATATCGGCACCCGCCTTGGGCCGTTCGATATCGCGGCGTTGCCCATTGGTGCTTACGCCCCAAGATGGTTCATGCAAGAGCAGCATATGGACCCACAGCAGTCGGTGAGGCTGTATCAGCAATTGAATGAACCCAGAGTGATCCCTATCCATTGGGGCGTGTTTGAATTGGCCGACGAGTCGTTGGATGAACCACCTGTGCAACTCAGCCTGGCACTACGCGAAGCCGGGGTCGAGCAGCACAGTTTTTATCCGCTGAAGATTGGTGAACATCTGGAGGTTAGCCCTAACTCCTAATGAGTATCATGGGGTTGCGGCGTACCCCGCATCGGGTGGCGCTGGGCGTGGTGCGGCTTTGCGGGGTTTACGGCGGGTAATGGATAAAACCGTCACGCCAAGAGTAGTGAAAAAAATGCCTTGGCGATTTCGTTAATCTTCGGCGGAAATAGCTGCTGAGTGGCTAGGTGGTATTTTTAATATTTTTTTTATCCTTACTAACTTAGCTACGGATATAAACCCGCAGGGTGGGGTGGCTATTTCGTCCAGTTGCACATTCTTGGTGCAAAATTTGGCTCGCTGCATGATTATGCACTGGCCTGTGTGAGCGTTTTGGCCCGAGTGAACGGTTCTGTTGCTGTGGCCAAAGCATAACTATCCTGCTATGACAGGCTTTGCTCCCCAAAGGTCGGATCAGTGGGCCGTTTGGCCCCCGGCCTTCGATATTCAATAGTTGCATATAAAATTCCATAAAGATTCAAATTTTTTTACGTTCTTTGGCCTGTCTGCGGCTTATATGTGGTCTAAATCGCTCGCTGTCGAGTTGAAAGAATTGTTAAAACTGAGGCGCCACGCGGAGTACAGCGCGGCGTCTTTACAAAGCAGAAAATAGCCAAGGCTTCAACCTCTTTTGCCCTATTTAAGCTATTCTTGCGACTGACCGTTTCAAATATGTGCGACACGTCCATGAGTGATTAAAAATGGCTTGCCATCGATTCCAGAGTATGTGATAACGCACTTGGGTAAAACGAGGTACAGTTCTGTATATGTGTGGCATTTTCAGTAAAGAAGTTCTGAGTAAAGACGTTAGCGTTGAATACCGCTTCTCTGCCGATCCTTATCTTAGTGCCTCAAGCAGTAACGACTCTAGTTTGTCTATGTAACGCCTACGGGCGGTTTAAACAATCCAAAGGAAATACTCAAGATGGCAAAGATCAAAGGTCAAGTTAAGTGGTTCAACGAGTCTAAAGGTTTCGGTTTCATCACCCCAGCTGACGGCAGCAAAGACGTGTTCGTACACTTCTCTGCAATCCAGGGTAACGGTTTCAAAACCCTGGCTGAAGGCCAGAACGTTGAGTTCGAAATCCAAGATGGCCAGAAAGGCCCATCTGCAGTAAACGTTACTGCAATCTAATCAGCTTCAGCTGAACAAAAAACCCGCCTTAGTGCGGGTTTTTTCGTATCTGGCGTCGATGAATATCACCCGGTGATGATGATGCCGGAATACTGGTTGCGGCCTTTAATCCCCGGATGGTTGGGATCTTGTGCGCGGCGATGGCTGTTGCGGCGATAGCTGGTGTATTTAAAGCGCTGGGGCTGCCGTGGGTCGCTGTTGAGCGTGCAGATAGTGCAAGAGCCTGCGTGATCGACTGCGGCGAAGCCCAAGGCTTTGAGCTTGTTTACGGCGATGGCGGCCAGATCCAGATGGCGTTGGGTCGGGCTGATCAGCTCTGCTGGCAAGGGCAGCGCCTGCTGAAACTGTTCGACCAACTCTTGGTTAACCTGATAGCAGCAAGCGCCCGCAGCGGGGCCGATGGAGGCCACCCAGTTGGCGGTATCGTCATCCTGGCCGATACGTTTGGCCATCTGCTCCAGAATGCCATCCAGCAGGCCGCGCCAGCCCGCATGTACCGCAGCAATGGCGCTACCGTCTTTACGGCTGAAAATCACCGGCAGGCAATCTGCGGTTAATACGCTGATCAGGACCCCTGGCTCACGGGTAAAGAAGCCATCGGCTTCACCGCATTGCTGGCCCGCCTGATGGATATCGACTATGCGAGTACCGTGTACCTGTTTTTTCTCAGGCTGAGTGTCGCGATAGGGCAGTAACGGCGTTGGCAGTAGGGCACCTTTATTGCCGAAGCCATGAGCGATGCCAGGAACGCCGCTGAGCAGCGGGGAATAGTCGGTCATAGAACTTTTTTGCCTGTGGCTGAGAGGAGATATCCAGTGTAGCCAGCTTTTGGATTACTTGGCTAGTGGCAGATGGGCATCCGCCTTGCATCGTACACCAGCCTTCTTTAGACTACCCGCGCCATCTCTCTCTGGGATCTCATCCATGTCTTATCAGTGCCCCCTGTGCTTCCAACCGCTTGATTTCGCAAACCAACAGTGGCGTTGCGAAAATAACCATCAATTCGACCGTGCCAAAGAAGGGTACGTCAACTTAATGCCGGTGCAACACAAGCGTTCTAAACAGCCGGGTGACAGTGCCGAGATGATGCAGGCCCGCCGCGCATTTCTTGACGGCGGCTACTACCAGCCGTTGCAACAGCGGGTGGCTGAACTGTTAGCCAGCACCTTGCCTATTGAGCCACAGGCACTGCTGGATATTGGCTGTGGTGAAGGCTATTACACGGCCGCCGTGGCTGCACGCTTGTCTCAGGAACGGACCGTAGCGGTGTATGGCCTGGATGTTGCCAAGGTGGCTATCCGCTCGGCAGCCAAACGCTACCCGGCGGTCTCTTTCTGCGTGGCTTCCAGCCATCGTCTACCGTTTGCTGACGCGTCGCTCGATGCTGTGTTACGTATCTATGCCCCCTGTAAAGCCGAGGAGTTGGCGCGAGTCGTCAAGCCGGGTGGGGTGGTGGTGACGGTGTCACCGGGGCCGCGGCACCTTTATCAGCTAAAACAGCAGGTTTATCAGGAGGTTAAATTGCATGCGGAGCATGATGAGCAGCTTGAGGGCTTCAGCTGTGAATTGGCCGAGTCACTGGCTTATCCGATGGCGCTGCCGGGTGAACAGGCTGCCAATCTGTTGCAGATGACGCCGTTTGCCTGGCGCGCTTCGCCGGAGGTGCAGCAAGGTTTGCTCGACATGGCTACCTTTGCCTGCGAGACGGATTTCGCCATCCGCTTGTACCGTCGGGTCGCCGCTCACCCCAACCCACTCCCACAGGACGAGGGAACTGAACAGAGTAGGTAATTGGCCAAAGTAGCTTCGGAAACCAGGGTGTAAAAGCAAGAAAGTTGAGGTATTACGCAGAAAGATCAATGAACTCGGTCGGTTCCCTCTCCTTGGGGAGAGGGTTAGGGTGAGGGAGTCTTCTTCTCTGCCAAGGATTAAGCAAGGTAACCTAAGTGCTCCAGCAGGATATTAAAGCCAATCCCGATCAACACCACGCCGCCAAGAATTTCTGCGCGCTTGCCCAGCAGCGGGCCGATAAACCGGCCAACCATCATCCCCAGCGTAGCCATGATCATGGTCGCCATACCTATTGCCATCGCGGTATGCAGGATATTAACCTGCAGGAATGCCAGACCCACACCGATTGCCATCGCATCCAGACTGGTGGCGATGGCCGTAGCAACCAGCACCCAGAAACCATGACGATTGACTTTCTCTTCTTCCGGCTTGTTTTTCACCCCTTCAACGATCATGCGTGCGCCAAGGATAAACAGCAGGCTAAAGGCGACCCAGTGGTCCCATTCCATGATGTATTGGCTGGCAAACAGCCCGATGCCCCAGCCGATAAGCGGGGTAATGGCTTCAATGATGCCAAAGATCAGACCGGTACGGATAGCTTCGCGAAAACGCGGTTGATGCAGAGTGGCACCTTTGCCGATCGACGCGGCAAACGCGTCCATAGACATGCCAAAAGCCAGGATAAGAGTTGCGGAAAGGTTCATTGAAATAGTCTCGGCCGGGTGGCTCCATATACACGTAACCCACCCCCAACCATACGACGGAGTTACGTGCCTATGGTCTCGCCAACCTACCTGGCTGCCCGCACCACGTTTCGCTGACGAAACGAGTATGTTGATACGGGCGTTTCTGGTTAAAACTCCCCCAAAAACCGGCTACTCCCCAATGACGGCGCAACCATACCATAATATTTTTGCTGCGGACAACGTTTAATTTCACCGAGGCATTGGGTGAAATTGAGACTTATTTTCATTAACCAGCTTGGTGAGAGTAATAATGGCGGTAGATGCATCAATGGTGTGGAAATAATAAGCAGGAAAAACACCATCCATGCTGATTAATTACCCAAAAAAAGCACTGTTAATTAATCAGGATGGGGTGGGGTGTTTTTAACTCATTTATTTTCAAGGAAAAAATGATAGATTTTTTCCAGGTCATCCAGATGCGTAACCTGGATTAATAACCGGCGCTGTTCTAAATCGATAACCAGAATGCCGTCTTCAGATAGATTCATGGCTTTGATGCGTCGATAGTCAATAAACGCATTTGCATAGAAGAAGCCCGTAGTTTTAAACAACATTTTGGGCTTGCGGATATAGGAGATATATACCGCCATCAACGCCAGGGAAATTAGCAGGTAGGTAGTTATCGGCGCTCCCTGCTCGACCAGGTTGCGGTAGATCAGGATGGCGATCAGACCGACGAAGATCAGGCAGTCCAGGCGATTACCCCGCTTGAGCTGCACCTTTAACAGCGTTTTTCCTTTCAGCAGGTTCATGCCGAACTCGTCATACAGCGCATACGCCAGCATCAGCAGAATAAAAATCAGTATTACGCTATCGGTCAGCGACATCTCACCACTCCATAAATAAAAAAACCGGGGGTTGCCCCCCGGCTATCAATTGCTATTACAGACCTAACAGACCAATCCAGTAACCGAAGATACCGATGGCGAAGAAGCCGATGATGATCCACAGCGCATTGACCTTCTTGCGCAGCAGCCACATACAACCGAATGTCAGCAGTAGCGGTACCAAGCCAGGCATCAACTGGTCAAGGATGGTTTGTACCGTGGTGACGTGAGTTTGCCCGGTCTGGTCGGTAATTTTTGACACTACCAGCGGGATATTCACGTGCGTCCACTTGTTAACCAGGGCCCCCATGACAAACAGGCCGAGGATAGACGCCCCTTCCGTCAGTTTTTGCAGGAAACCACCGCCCATATCGCTAACGATATCGACCCCTTTTTGATAACCGTAGGCGACACCGTAGTAACGAACCAACAGGCGTACCAGGTTAAACAGTACGAAGAACAACAGCGGGCCGAGCAGGCTGCCACTCATGGCAATACCGGCACCCAATGCGGCAAATACCGGGCGAACGGTACCCCAGAATATCGGGTCACCGACGCCGGCCAGTGGCCCCATCAGACCTACTTTGATGCCGTTGATGGCCGCATCGTCGATCGGTGCGCCGTTGGCACGCTGTTCTTCCATCGCCATGGTAACGCCAAGTATTGGCGCTGCGACGAACGGTTGCGTATTGAAGAACTCAAGATGGCGCTTGATTGCCTGCTTGCGTTCGTCGTTATTGTCAGGGTACAGGCGACGGATCACCGGCACCATCGAGAAGCAAAAACCTAGCGCCTGCATACGTTCGAAGTTCCATGAACCCTGGAACAGGTTGGAGCGTACGAATACGCCTCGAATATCGGCAGGTGTCAGTTTCTTTTGAGTCGTTGTATCAACCATTTCTTTCACCTATTCCTAGTCCAATTCGTTATCGAGGTCGTTGGCACCGGCAGGGTTGGCCTGAACCACCTGAGACTTGTTGTATTTAGGGCTGAGCTGGATGTAGAGCACCGCCATCACCACACCGATCACACCGAGTGCGACCAGGTTAAAGTTGGTGAAGGCTGCGGTAACGAAGCCCAGGTAGAAAAATGGCATCAGATAGCCGGCACGCATCATGTTGATGACCATCGCGTAACCAACTACCACGATCATGCCACCGGCGATATTCAGACCGCCTGTGACCACTTCCGGAATTGAGTTAAGCAGGGCGTGGACGCCAGCTGTACCGACAGAGACCGCCACGATCACCGCAGGAATAGCGACACGCATTGCCTGTACCAACAGGGCCGCGATGTGGATCACGGTAATACCGTTCAGGTTACCCCGTTCTGCCGCTTTGTCCGCCGCATGCTGGAAGGCCACGGTGATGGTACGCACGATAATGGTCAGTACCTGGCCTGCTGCTGCCAGTGGGATCGCCAGGGCGATACCGGCACCGATGTTTTGCCCACCGGCGATAACCAGAATGGTGGAAATAATCGATGCTAACGCCGCATCGGGTGCAACCGCAGCCCCGATGTTCATCCAACCCAGTGCGATCATCTCCAGCGTACCGCCGATGATGATACCGGTTTTGATGTCACCGAGAACGAAGCCAATCAGCGTACAGGCCACTAACGGGCGGTGGAATTGAAACTCATCCAGGACGGAACCCATCCCGGCGATACAGGCAACGATAAATATCAGTACAATCTGAAGAGTGGTGATCTCCATTGCACTTCTCCTATATGACCAAACAGCTCTGAGTAAAAAATTAACGACGTTGCCGTTAATTGAGTTTGTTAATCAGGTCCATCATTTTTAGCTGACTGTCGGAAGAGACCTTACGGACTTCAAGTTCAATCCCGCGTTCGTTTAACTTCTTAAACGCCTCGATGTCTTTCTCATCGACGGACACCGCGTTATTCACCTGGGTTTTGCCCTGGCGGAACGCCATACCACCGATATTCACCGATTTGATATCCACCCCTTCCTCTACCAGACGCCAAACGTCGGTTGGATTGGTGAACAGCAGCATTACGCGCTCACCCGCATATTTCGGGTTGTTCCAGACGCGGATCGCCTTTGCCACGTCAACAACGTGAGCGGTAACGCCTGGAGGAGCAACCTGAGTCAGCAAGGTTTTACGGACGTGGTCGGCGGCTACTTCATCACTGACTACGATGATGCGGCTGACGTTGGTCTCTTTGGTCCAGCGGGTAGCAACCTGGCCGTGGATCAGACGATCGTCGATACGTGCCAGACAGATTTTCATATGGTCATTGGGGCCGAGAGGCGCTTGGGACGCAGCGGCTTTTGGAGCAGGGGCACTTTGTGGCGCGACGGGCTTAACACTCTCTTCCACCGGTTTCTTCAGCGCTTTCACGCCTTCACGGCCGGTTTCCAACGCCAGCGCGACCAGTTCGTCAAAGCTTGGGTTGTCATCACGGGCCATGAATGTTTCCACCAGCATGGGAATGTTAACCCCGGTGATAACCTCATAGTGTGGTTTGTCTACTGCGATGCGGCTGGCCGCGTTAAACGGGCTGCCGCCCCAGGTATCAACCAGAAACAGGACGCCATCGCTGGTATCGAGTTCACTGATTTTCCCATTATATTTCTCAATTAACGTTTCAGCATTTTCACCGGGAACGAAATCTATGTAGGCGACGTTGGCTTGCTCACCCAATAGCATTTCTGCTGTTTTCAGCAGTTGTTCCGCTGCAGTCCCGTGTGTGCCGATGATAATAGCTATTGCCACTCGCTACCTCCTCGTTGAACTTAAGGCACGGATCGTGTCTTGACTCATCACCATCCTGGCAGTCACTTCCGCGGTTCAGATACGTTGGTTCAAATACATTATGGTAGAAAAAAAGAAACTCACACTTAACATTTATCACGCAGTTTCAAAAACCTGTGGCCGTTAATTCCCGTTAACGTCATTTATTTTAGTGCGTGAAAAAATAAATTTTGTGACATTGCTCTGCTATTAGTGGATCGATTAAGCCGAATAGTTGGTTTGCGGAATTAAACAGCAAAGCTGTTACAAAATGAGACGTAAACTGAATAAAGCCACTTTTCTGGCGAAAAATTTCCTGTTAGAGTGCATTCTTCTTTCATAACCAAGGAGTGAAGGGCCTCAGCCCTCCCTATGGACTGTCACCGAAGTTACTGTTTTACAAGGTTTCACCCGCCACCTGTTGGCGCCACAACGTTCGCTCGGCCTTATGGCTGCTTCCTGTTAGTGCCATCCTGTTTTCTCTCTGTCATCGCCAACGCCACGTCTGCGTTTGCTTCCCTACGTCTGAGCACAGCTCTGCCAACCTGTCTTTCTTCTGGAGTCTGATATGGAAATATTAATGGACCCCTCGATTTGGGCCGGGTTATTGACCCTGGTGGTCTTGGAAATCGTGCTGGGTATCGACAATCTGGTATTCATCGCCATTCTGGCCGACAAACTACCGCCCAAGCAGCGTGATAAAGCGCGCATTATCGGTCTTTCATTAGCCTTGGTGATGCGTCTTGGGTTGCTGTCGGTGATTTCGTGGATGGTGACGCTGACCAAACCGCTGTTCAGCGTGGGGGAGTTCGCTTTCTCTGGCCGCGACCTGATCCTGCTGTTTGGTGGGGTATTCCTGTTGTTCAAAGCCACGATGGAGCTGCATGAACGGCTGGAGGGCAGCACCCATCAGGAAGGTGCCAACCGTGGCTACGCCAAATTCTGGGCGGTGGTGGTGCAGATTGTCATCCTTGATGCGGTGTTCTCGCTCGACGCGGTGATCACGGCGGTGGGGATGGTCAACGATCTGCCGGTCATGATGGCAGCAGTAGTGATTGCGATGGCGGTGATGTTGCTGGCCTCGAAACCTTTGACCAACTTCGTGAACGCCCATCCGACCATCGTGGTGCTCTGTTTGAGCTTCCTGCTGATGATCGGCCTGAGCCTGATTGCCGAAGGCCTTGGCGTGCACATTCCGAAAGGCTATCTGTATGCGGCGATTGGTTTCTCGATCCTGATCGAGATGTTTAACCAGATTGCACGGCGCAACTTCATCAAGCACGAGTCTCGTCGCCCGATGCGCGAACGCACGGCTGAAGCGATTATGCGCCTGATGGGGCAACAGCGTACCCAGCAGCAGGTGGATGAAGACAGCCTGCATAAGGTGAAAGAAACCTTTGCGCAGGAGGAACGCTATATGATCAGCGGCGTGCTGACGTTGGCTTCCCGTACCTTGCGCAGCGTCATGACGCCGCGCACCGAGATTTCGTGGGTAGATTGCGAACGCTCCCGCGACGAGGTGCGCGAACAGTTGCTGGATACCCCGCATAGCCTGTTCCCGGTTTGCCGCTATGAGCTGGACGAGTTTATCGGCGTAGTGCGAGCCAAGGATCTGCTGGTCGCGTTGGATCAGGGCGTGGATATCGCCGAGTTTGCCGCACGTACTCCACCGATCGTGGTGCCGGAAACCATGGACGTGATCAAGCTGCTGGCAGTATTGCGCCGGGCCAAGGGCCGTCTGGTGATGGTGACCAATGAGTTTGGCGTGGTGCAGGGGCTGGTCACGCCATTAGACGTGCTGGAAGCGATTGCCGGTGAGTTCCCGGATGAAGATGAAACGCCGGATATTATCGAGGATGGCGACCGTTGGCTGGTGAAAGGCGGAGCGGATCTCCACTCGTTGGAGCAGGCGTTGGACTGTGACGATCTGGTTAGCCCCACCGAGGATTACGCCTCGCTGGCGGGCTTCCTGCTCTCATATTCTGACCAGATGCCAACGGTGGGCGACGTGGTCGAACTTCACGACCTGCGCTTTGAAATCCTTGAGATCTCGGATTATCGCATCGAGCTGGTCAGTATCACCAAGGTGAAACCGCTGCACGAACAAGACGAGTAAGTGTTCAGGCCGGGGGTATCTCCCGGCCACAGTTTGCCGCGTTGCTGGTCCATTGGCTAACGTACATAGCGAGCCGGTTGAATTGTATCAGCCGTCTCGCTTTTCTTTTGTTTGCGGCTTTTGATGCAGCGCGCGTTGGCGGGTTTCATACTGCTGCAGCCACAGCGGGAACACGTTGATCGGCATCGGCTTGGCAAAATAATATCCCTGTAAGGCATTTACTCCCTGTGAACGTAAATACTCAGCCTGTTCCTCTGTCTCAACCCCTTCGGCCACCAGTTTTAATTTCAGGCGCTGTGCCAACGTTATGATGGTATCGGTCACGGTGGCATTGACTGCGTCAGTACCAATGGCGGCGGTAAAGCCACGATCGATCTTCAACACGTCCGGGCTGAGCTTTTTCAGGTAACTGAGCGAGCTGTGGCCGGTACCGAAGTCGTCTATCGCCAGCATGATGCCCATCTCTTTGAGCGTTTTAATCTGCTCATACTGAATTTCTGACAGGGCGGTTCGCTCTGTCAGTTCCAGCATCAATGAAGGCATCGGATGGGCGGGCAGCCATATGCGGCGGATGTCATCGATAATGCTGACGGTATTGAAATGCTCAGCTGCGACGTTGATGCTGATATAGAAAGAGGGGCGGGGGGGGAACAGGTTGAGGTTTTCTACCACCGTGGTCATTAGATAACGCGTGAGGGGAATGATCAGGGCGTGTTGTTCGGCCAGCGGAATAAACACGTCTGGCGAAATCCAGCCTTGTCGCTTGTTCTTCCAGCGCATCAAGGTTTCAACGCCGACGCAGCGCCCATTATCGCTGTTGATAATCGGCTGGCAATAAACGCGAAATTCGCGATGCGAAATGGCGTGGCCAATGTGGTAAGACAGGCTCATGCGGTTGGCGGTGATCAGATAGACCACGTAGGCCGCCAGCAGGCTCAGCATCAGCGCCAGAGGAATATGGCGGGGTAGTGCGGCCAGCGCCAGAGTTCGGGCATCAGGTCCAAACAGGGAGATGGAAAAAGGATATTTGGCGGATTTTGCAGTGTATTGCAGGCCGTCTGCATTGGCATCGCTCAGGGTAATTTCCTGTTGACCATATTCCAGCCTGTAGGCACCCACGTTCAGGGCTACGCGGTGAGCGTAAGGCTCTTGTGGTTCCAGCAGGAAATTGGACAATAGATCGATATTGAAAACGTTCAACACTCCGCTGGTACTTTGGTTGGGCAACGGAGTCCATAGCACCAGCGTTGGCGTTCCTTTTGCCACCATGAGGGAGGGGCGCAGTGCCAGCTGCATGCCGCCTTGGGTCATGGTCGGGAAAATGGAGGTAAACACATAGTGGCGCTGACCAAACAGGCTGGAGCAATAAATCGTACCATCCTTGACTAGCAGCAACGAGCGCAGCGCCTGATTCTGTGCGGCACGAAAGCGTAACGTTGGCATCACCGAATCGCAGGGTTGCCCGATTAGCGACATGGTGCTGAGAGCCTGTTGCTCTGCGGGCAGCAGCAACGCATTGAGTTTGGTGATCACTCGGCTGGCCAGGACGCGCTGGTTCTGCTCGGTATTACGGATTTCCTGATAGTAGCGGGTATAAAGCGAAATCAACAAAATAGCCAACCCAACCGCGCCGGCGAGAAGCCAACGGTAATAGCGGTATTTCGATGCGGCAAGTTGGGTCATCAACATCCGGTAAGTCCTTGTTCAGTCTAGCTGCCTGACGCCACTTCCAGGCGCAATTCAGTAATACTATGCTTGGCTAATTCTAGCCTGTTCGCATGGAAAATTGATGGTAACTCAACAAATTAT
This sequence comes from Serratia sp. N21D137, assembly GCF_047530005.1. Taxonomy (NCBI): domain Bacteria; kingdom Pseudomonadati; phylum Pseudomonadota; class Gammaproteobacteria; order Enterobacterales; family Yersiniaceae; genus Serratia; species Serratia sp. N21D137. The sequence continues at coordinate 9,232 of NZ_JBLJAJ010000035.1, read as the reverse complement.
TTCGGTTCGTGCAATCAAAGGGGAAATTTTGGGGTTAACCGGCGGATGGGCGAGGTGGTCAGGTTAGCAGTATTGCTGAATTTGTACGGGGCAACGAGGTTTTTCCCCAGCTAATCTATTGATTCTCTGAGTGTGCGCAGCACGCGGTTGCGTAGCCAGTTCAGACTTTTTCAGCCGTTCCCCCTCGCCGGTGATGACGAGGGGGGACAGACTTAATCAGTCACACTGAACCTTGATCGCCAGACCGCCACGGGAGGTCTCACGATACTTGGCGTTCATGTCTTTACCGGTTTCGTACATGGTTTCGATCACCTTATCCAGCGACACACGCGGCTCGCTGGTGCGGCGCAATGCCATACGCGCCGAGTTGATCGCCTTCACCGAGGCAATGGCATTGCGCTCGATGCAAGGGACCTGTACCTGACCGGCAACGGGATCGCAGGTCAAGCCCAGGTTATGCTCCATGCCGATTTCGGCGGCGATGCAAACCTGCTCAGGGCTGCCGCCAAGCAACTCGGCCAGGCCCGCAGCGGCCATTGAACAGGCCACACCAACTTCGCCCTGGCAGCCCACTTCGGCACCGGAAATTGAGGCGTTCATTTTATACAGCGTGCCAATCGCACCGGATGCCATAAAGTAACGGACATAGGTTTCCGGGCTGACGGACTCGATGAAATGATCGTAGTAAGCCAGCACCGCAGGGACGATCCCGCAGGCTCCGTTGGTTGGGGCGGTCACCACGCGGCCACCGGCGGCGTTCTCTTCGTTCACCGCCAGCGCAAACATGTTGACCCAGTCGATCACGTTCATTGGGTCGCTGGACAGTTTGTCTGAGGAAACCAGCAAGCGGCGCAGGGCGGAGGCGCGGCGTGGAACCCGCAGAGGACCAGGCAGTACGCCTTCGGTGTTCAGACCACGATCGATACAGGCGCGCATGGTTTGCCAAACGTTACCGAAATAGGCTTCGATCTCCTGCTTGCTATGCAGTGCCAGTTCGTTTTGCATGACCATCCCGGAGAGGGACAGACCGGTGGCGTTGCAGTGGGCCAACATTTCACTTGCCGAGTGGAACGGATAGGGAACCGAGATTTCATTACTTTCGGCTTTGCCGAAATGTTCTTCGTCAACGATAAACCCGCCACCGATGGAGTAATAAGTTTTGCTGTAAATCTGCTTGTCTCCAGCAAAGGCATGGATCTGCATGGCGTTTTCGTGCAGCGGCATATTGTCGCTACGGAATACCATGCCGCCGTCGCGGGGGAAATCGACTTCGTGCAGGCCGTTGGCCAGCATCAGGCGTTGACGTTGCTCAACATCGCGAATAAAGCCTGGAATGCCATCGATATCGACAGTATCAGGCATATTGCCCGCCAGGCCGAGAATGATGGCGATATCGGTATGGTGACCTTTACCGGTCAATGAGAGTGAGCCGTAAACATCGACGGCAACACGCGTGACGGAAGGCATCAAGCCTTCGTTTACCAGATCGTCGACAAACTGTTTGCCGGCTTTCATCGGTCCAACCGTATGAGAGCTGGACGGGCCGATGCCGATCTTAAACATGTCGAAAACGCTAATCACGCTAAAACTCCTTAAAGAGGCATATTGTTATGGCTGCTACGGTTAAAAACCGCGCAGGGAACGGCGATAGTGTAAAAGGGCCGTACGGGTTTTGCGGCCCTTTTCGCATGAAATAAAGTAATCCTTGGTATTGCTGTTAACGCCTTAAAACGCTACCGGGGTAATCCTTATAATATTAGTGGTTTATTCCGGTCGTGGCTATTTTACAGGTATTTCGTAAGGCTGAAGAGAGAGTTTACAGTTTTTTTAAAACATCGATAGCGGTAACGGTAGTTGATAAAACAGACTGCTGGAGTGATAGCGATCGCTTTATACTCAAAACGACAGGTAATCCCGGCTTTAACGTGATGTATGTCTCAAAAAATGCCCGATTCAAAGGCTGACTTGCTGTGCCAGGCGGCGAATAATCGCGGCCGTCAGACCCCAGACGAACTGGCTCTGATACCAGGAAAGATAGACTCGATGTGCGTGGCCGCCACGATGAATGTCCAGTGGATAATAGCGTGAGAGCCGCAGCGCTTCTTGCAGCGGGATTTCGAACACCTCGGCGACCTCATCTTCGTTGGCATGAAACGCCACATCTGCCGGGATCAGGCCCACCACCGGTGTCACCTGAAAACCGGTGCTGCTGTCGAGCGGGGCCAACTGGCCGAGGATGTGCACCCGCTGCGGCGGGATCGCCACTTCTTCCTGCGCTTCACGCAGTGCGGTAACGATGGGAGAACCGTCTTCAGCATCGGTTTTACCGCCGGGGAAGGCCACTTGACCCGCGTGTTTACGCAGTGAATCGGCGCGGCGGGTGAGCAACAGGGTCGGTTCTGGCCGACAAACGATCGGGATCAGCACGGCGGCTGGGCGCGAGTGGTGGGAGATCTGCATCGCCTGCGGCTGTTGCAGCTGAAAGCGGCTGATAAAATCGGCCAATGAGGCCGGATAGTCCTGATGGCTCACGAAACGGTAAACTCCCCCAGCTGTGGCAAGATACGGCCTACCTTATCAAAGGTTTCCTGATACTCCGCCTGTTCCTGACTATCTGCAACGATGCCACCACCGGCAGAACAGCTGATGCGCCCGTTTTCGGCAATCAGGGTGCGGATGGTGATATTGGTGTCCATGGTACCGCAAACGCTGAGATAGCCAATGCTGCCACAATAGGCATTACGACGCTGCGGCTCCAACTCTTCGATGATTTCCATTGCCCGCACTTTGGGCGCGCCGGTAATCGATCCGCCGGGAAAACAGGCGCGCAACAGCTCGCTAGCCGAGCGGTTAACGGGCAGGGTGGCCGTAATGGTACTGACCAGATGATGTACCGCCGGGAACGGCTCAACCACGAACAGTTCCGGCACCTTGACGCTGCCAGGCTCTGCCACACGGCCAATGTCATTACGCAGCAGATCGACAATCATCAGATTTTCGGCCCGGTCCTTGGGGGAATTGGCCAACTTTTGTGCCTGTTCTGCATCCAGCGCGGCATCGGCAAGGCGGGGTAGTGTGCCTTTGATGGGCCTGGTCTGGATCTGCCGATCGGCCAACCACAGGAAACGTTCTGGTGAAACGCTCAACACCGCGTTGGTGGGCAGGCGCAGGAACGCGGAGAACGGTGCACGGTTGCTGGCGCTTAGCTGCTGGAATGCCTGCCATTCGTCCCCTTGGTACGGGGCGGAAAAACGCTGAGCCAAATTGATCTGATAGCAATCGCCACTGCGCAGATAGCTCTGGATCCGCCGGAATTTTTCGCCATATTGTTGGCGCGTCATGTTGGCCTGCCAGTTGCCGGTCAGTGCGAAGGGGGGCTGTGGCACAACCCGCTGTTGGTTAAGCCATTGCCAGCGCTGTTCTACATCCCCATAGCTGAGCAGGGTCAGTTTTTGCTGATGATGATCGGCGATCAGGGCCCAGTCATAAATACCCACCGCCATATCCGGCAGCTTGATATCGGCCTGTGCCAACTGCGGCAATGCTTCGATACGTCGCCCCAAATCATAGCCAAATAGTCCCAGCGCTCCCCCTTGAAAGGGCAGTTCGCCGTTCAGTGGCGGATGCAGGTTGAGAGCATCTAGCTGTTGCTGCAACAGCACAAAGGGATCTTCCGGTGAGTGACTGCGAGTCTCTCCCTGCTGGATCTCGGTGCTGGCACCGCAAGTCGTCAGCGTGGTGCGCGGTTCTGCCACCAGAATGTCAAACCGGTTATGCGGGTGCTCGGCAAAGCCTGAATGCAGCAGCATAGCCCAAGGCCGTTGTGCCAATGGAGCGAACAGCGTTAATACGGCTTCGCGCGTATAGGGTAACGATTTAAGGTTTGGGGCGGTGACATTCATAGGATCAATCAACCTGACTTACGTAAACAGCGGTGTTGGCAGCCATTCTGCCACATTACGCTATAGGGTGCTGCTTACAGATTAGCCGGATGAAAAGTAAACCAAGCGTAAATGGAGCATTTTTTGCCACGTCTGCCATATTATAACATGTAAAAATCTCGCCTATATTCACCGGAATAAATTTCCGCGATGAATGCTCTAATAAGTAAAAATAAATTCAAAATTATCTTTTTCACCCGAAAATCATTCTGCAGGTGAGGCGGCAATGTCATTAAAATTAAGCGTTATTGTTCCTTTGCATAATGTAGGGGAGCTATTTATTCCTTTCTTGAATTCATTGCTGGCGCAAGATGAGCAGCAGTTGGAGGTGATCATCGTTAACGATGGTTCCACCGACGGCTCAGGAGAGATCGCGCACCGCTACGCTGTGCAGCATCCGCATATCAAGGTCATCGACCAGCCCAATTCAGGGGTTTCCAATGCCCGCAATGCTGGGCTGGCCGTGGCCCGTGGCAAATATGTTGCCTTCCCCGATGCCGATGACTTATTGCATCCAAAAATATATTCAACGCTGCTTACAGTAGCCGAAGAACATCAATTAGACGTGATGCAATGTAACGGCGAACGCTATTTTGCAAATAATGGTGATGTGAACCCCATTATTCCTGTTGGGCGCTTGAAAGATACGGCGGTTATTTCTGGCGCGCAGTGGTTGGAAATGGCGTTGAAATCACGACGCTTTATTCATGTGGTGTGGTTAGCCGTGTATCGCCTGGATTTTATCAAGCAGCACCAACTTTATTTCGAACCTGGTTTACACCACCAGGATATCCCGTGGACCACCGAGGTAATGTTCAATGCTCAACGAGTGAAATACCTGAGCAAACCGCTATATCGCCAACGGGTACACGACCGCTCGATCAGCAACCGTCGGCGTACCGGGCAGGCGAACGTCGAGTATCAGCGTCACTATATGAAAATCGTCGAGATGCTGGTGGCGCTGAATCAGCGTTACAGCAGCAAGGTCCCGATTTGTGCGGCCTTCCACTGGCAAATCGCGCGTGAAGCGCTGGGGATTTGCCATAGTATTCGCCGTGAGCCCGAATTGCAGGCACAACAACAGATTGCTGAAGATTTCTACCGGCGTGGCATTCAGCGGATGATGATCGACAATATGCGGGGGATCAAGCAGACATGGCATGTGATGTTGTGGCTGCATCGCTTAAAACAGTGGCGCATTGATAACGCGACCCCCTTGCGGGCCAGCGAATAACAGGTGTAGGGATCTGCGTCGTTAGCGCGTATAATTCACGCCTATTTTACCGGGGAGAAATACATGCTTGCAGGTATGCCGTCACTGAGTCACCAAGAACAGCAGGAAGCTGCTGAACGTATCCATCTGCTGATGGGGCAGGGCATGAGCAGCGGAGAGGCCATCGCGACTGTGGCGCAAGAAATCCGCGAAAAACATCAGGGCGATCAGGTTAGCGTGATGTTCGACGATGAAGAAGAACAGCAGCAGGAAGAACCGACCGAGTATCTGGACGAAGATAGCGAAGACGACGAAAACTACTGACGTTAGCGGGGGTCGGCGTCCCGAACCCCCAACCGGTTTACCCTTGCACCGTCACCGCAGCAGCAGCCTGTTTGGCCAGCTCTACTGCTTGCTCTACTTCTGGCGCAACGGCCAGTGCAACGCCCATCCGGCGTTTGCCATCGATGTTCGGTTTACCGAATAACCGCACCTGATTATAACCATTCAGTGCCGTCTCCAACCCGCTGAAGCGCACGTTGTCGCTGCTTAGCTCCGGCAGGATCACCGCAGAGGCGGCGGGCCCGAACTGGCGTATCGCGTTAATCGGCAGCCCAAGGAAAGCGCGCACGTGCAGCGCAAACTCGGACAGATCCTGCGAAATCAGCGTAACCATGCCGGTGTCGTGCGGGCGTGGAGAGACCTCACTGAAAATCACCTCATCACCGCAGACGAACAGCTCTACGCCGAACAGGCCAAATCCACCCAGTGCGTTAACCACCTTGGCGGCGATCCCCTGAGCACGGCTTAATGCCAGCTCAGACATCCGCTGCGGCTGCCAGGACTCGCGGTAGTCCCCATCTTCCTGACGGTGGCCGATCGGCTCACAGAAATGTACGCCATCGACGGCGTTGATGGTCAGCAGAGTGATCTCGAAATCAAATTTGACCAGCCCTTCAACAATGACCCGGCCTCCGCCAGCGCGCCCACCGAGCTGTGCGTAATCCCAGGCGGCGCCCAGTTGCTGCTCTTCACGGATCAGGCTTTGCCCTTTGCCGGATGAGCTCATCACTGGCTTGACGATGCACGGGTAACCGATTTCGGCCACCGCTTGGCGGAAGCTTTGCTCGTTATCGGCAAAGCGGTAGCTGGAGGTTGGCAGCTCCAGCGTTTCAGCGGCCAGACGGCGAATACCTTCACGGTTCATGGTCAGACGTGTGGCTTCTGCGCAGGGGACGACATTATGGCCCTGTTGCTCCAACTCAACCAGCATGCTGGTAGCGATAGCCTCTATTTCCGGCACGATAAAATCGGGGCGTTCCTGTTCGATCAACGCTTTTAGCGCCGCGCCATCCAGCATATTGATGACGTGGCTGCGGTGTGCCACATGCATGGCTGGGGCATCGGCATAACGGTCAACGGCAATCACTTCCAAGCCTAAACGCTGGCATTCGATGGCCACTTCTTTGCCCAGCTCGCCTGAGCCGAGTAGCATAACGCGGGTGGCGGCAGGACGCAGGGCGGTTCCAATAGTTAACATAGTCTGATACCTGGATCTGAATGAATTCACGGGTCTGACACTGAGCGCGCAGTATATACGAAAACGATTGCGTACGACCAGCGGTGCATAATAACCGCTTTTTTTAACGCCGAAATCCGGAAACCCCACCAACTCTGTTATCATCTGCGCCTGATCCGGTGCCAGCCAAGCGCAGCGCCGCCTTTCCACTTGCTATATAAGAGTTATTGCCGTGAGCACAGTTTCTTTTTCTTCCCTGCCGCTGCCAGCTGAACAGTTGGCCAACCTCAACGAACTGGGGTATGCCGAAATGACGCCGGTACAGGCCGCAGCACTGCCTGCCATCCTGAACGGGCAGGACGTACGTGCCAAAGCGAAAACCGGTAGCGGTAAGACGGCGGCATTTGGCATCGGCCTGCTGGATAAAATCAACGTTGCCAAAGTGACAACCCAAGCGCTTATTCTGTGCCCGACGCGTGAGCTGGCCGACCAGGTGAGCAAAGAGCTGCGCCGCCTGGCCCGCTTTACCCAGAACATCAAGATACTGACTTTGTGTGGTGGCCAACCGGTGGGGCCACAGCTCGACTCCCTGGTGCATGCGCCGCACATTGTGGTGGGTACGCCGGGCCGTGTGCAGGAGCATCTGCGCAAGAAAACCCTGGTGCTGGACGAGATGACCGTGCTGGTGCTGGATGAGGCCGACCGCATGCTGGACATGGGCTTTGCCGATGATATCGATGATGTGATCAGCTATACGCCGCCGCAGCGCCAGACCCTGCTATTTTCTGCCACCTATCCGGCGGGCATTGAGCGTATTAGCGCCCGTGTGCAACGCCAGCCACTGAATGTGGAAGTTGAAGATGGCGATGAGCAAGCCTCTATCGAACAACGTTTCTATGAAACCACTCGCGATCAACGCCCTGCGGTGCTGGTGAGCGCCATCCGCCATTATCAGCCCGCGTCCTGCGTGGTGTTCTGTAACACCAAGCGTGATTGCCAGAGCGTGTATGAAGCGCTGGAAGCCCGTGATATCAGCTGCATGGCGCTGCATGGCGATCTTGAACAACGCGATCGTGACCAGGTGCTGGTTCGCTTTGCCAACCGTAGTTGCCGTGTATTGGTGGCGACCGACGTGGCCGCGCGTGGCTTGGATATCAAAGAATTGGAGCTGGTGGTCAACTACGAGTTGTCGTTTGACCCTGAGGTTCACGTCCACCGTATTGGCCGTACTGGCCGTGCCGGTCTGAGTGGGTTGGCAATCAGCCTGTGTACGCCGCAGGAAATGGTGCGTGTTCATGCTCTCGAAGAGTATCTGTCCATGCGCGCAAAATGGTCGCCGGTGTCTGAGCTGAGCGGGGCGTCTAACGCGCCGCTGGAAGCGGAAATGGTCACCCTTTGCATAGACGGTGGCCGCAAGGCAAAAATCCGCCCTGGCGATATTCTTGGGGCGTTGACCGGTGACGCCGGGCTAACGGCGGCAGAAGTCGGCAAGATCGACATGTTCCCGGTGCATGCCTATGTGGCTATCCGTAAGGCCAGCGCCCGTAAGGCACTGCAACAGCTTCAGCAAGGTAAGATCAAAGGCAAGAGCTGCAAAGTGCGGCTGTTGAAATAATAAACGGCAGGGCGCTTGCAGCCCTGCCCGAAATTACTCTATACTGTATAAAAATACAGTATCATAACCTTTGAGGAAGATGCTCATGGCTGTTGAAGTGAAATATGTAGTAGTGAGAAACGGTGAGGAAAAAATGACTTTCGCAAACAAGAAAGAAGCCGATGCCTACGACAAAATGTTGGATCTGGCCGATAGCCTCGGTGAATGGTTGCAGCAAGCGCCAGTCTCGCTGGAAGAAGAACAGCGTGAAGGGTTGAGCTTCTTCCTGGCGGAACACAAAGATGTGCTGGCGCAGATCCTGCGTGGTGGTGCCCCGCAAGAAGCCGCCAAAAAACCAGCCAAAACCAAAGGTGAGAAACCTGCCGCCGTCCCGGAAGAAGGCGCTGCGTCAGAAGAGCAGCAGGCCGCCTAAGCAGTGGTACAGCAACATGATGATAACCAAGGATCCAGCATGTCCCGTGAGATAACCTTCTTCAGCCGTTTTGAGCAAGATATTCTGGCCGGGCGCAAAACCATTACCATTCGGGATGCTAGCGAAGCTCACTTCCAGCCGAACGAGGTGCTGCGCGTCAGCCGCAACGAAGACGGCGTATTTTTCTGTTATATCGAGGTAAAGTCGGTAACGCCGGTGCGCCTGGATGAGCTAACGCATGAACATGCGCAGCAGGAGAATATGACGCTCAGCGAACTCAAGCAGGTGATCCAGGATATCTACCCAGGGCTGGATGAGCTGTTTGTCATCGCGTTTACCAAGCGCTGATGCGGTACGCCATCTCACATTGCGATGAGATGCTGACAAACCTAACCGGTTCACTGCGTAGGGGCGCTGCATGTGAACTGAACCCCAAATGTTGGACAAACATCTGACATTTGGAGGTACAGTTCTGATGAAGTATTCACTTCAGTTCAAACTTGACGTTGTCCGGTACTATCTTGCCGGACTC
>NZ_JBLJAJ010000034.1:0-49447 GCF_047530005.1 Serratia sp. N21D137 | reverse complement strand
TAGAACCGCTCTTTCTGAGTCAGATGTTTTCCCTGCATGCAACAGGCTCTCCAGTAGGGCCAGAGCGGTGATTTTATCCGGGTCTGGCCAGTGGGTCACTTTGTTGCGTTTCGAGTGGGAATGGGGCAGGTGGACCCTTCCCTGAGCGGAAAGGGTCTGGAGGTTAGATACGCGCGGCTTCCGGCAATTTCTTCAGGTAGTGGCCAACCAGCAGGGCCAGCAACAGCATCACGCTGATAAAGGCGACTACGCCGCCCCAGCCAAAATTATGCCAGAACACGCCACCCAGCGTTCCGGCAACGCTGGAGCCCACGTAATAACAGAACAGATAGAGCGAAGAAGCCTGGCCTTTGGCCCGGCGTGCGCGGCGGCCAATCCAGCTGCTGGCTACCGAGTGGGCGGCAAAGAAACCGGCTGTGAACAGCATCATACCAATAAAGATCACAGTGACAGGGGCCAGGGCGGTGATCAGTATCCCGATCAGCATAATGATAATGGACGCCAGCAGCACCGGGCCGCGGCCAAATTTGGAGGTCAGGGCGCCTGCCTTCGGTGAACTGTACGAACCGGTGAGATACACCACCGACAACAGGCCCACAATTGCCTGGCTAAGATGATAAGGATCGCTCAGCAGGCGGTAGCCAATGTAGTTGAACATTGTCACAAAGCTACCCATCAGCAGGAACCCTTCGGCAAACAGCAGCGGCAGCCCCTTATCGTGCCAATGCAGCTTAAAGTTAATCAGCAACGTTCTTGGCCGCAATGAACTAGCGCGGAAGTGCTTGGATGCGGGCAGAATGCGCCAGAACATGCAAGCCGCCGCCAGGGCGAACACCCCAATCACCGCCAGCGAGATCCGCCAGGAGAAGAAATCGGTGAGCACCCCGGTCACCAGGCGCCCGCTCATCCCACCGATGGAGTTGCCGCTGATATAAAGGCCCATAGAAAAGGCCACGAAGCTCGGGTGGATCTCTTCGCTCAGATAGGTCATACCGACTGCCGCAACCCCGCTCAGCGAAAGCCCAATCAACGCCCTCATCACCAAGATGCCGTGCCAACTGGTCATGAAGGCACAAATCAGCGTACAGATTGCCGCCAACAGCAGGGCCACCACCATCACCGACTTGCGGCCGATCGCATCTGACAGCGGGCCGGTAAACATCAGGCCGATGGCCAACATCCCAGTGGAGAAGGAAAGAGAAAGGCTGCTCTCCGCTGGGGAGATACCAAAATCTTGCGAAAGCACCGGCAAGATCGGTTGCACACAGTACAGCAACGCAAAGGTAGCCAGCCCGGCAGAGAACAGCGCCAAGGTCACACGCATAAACTGGGGTGTACCGCGTTCGATGTAGGGGAGTTTATTCAGCGTGGTGCGTTTGGTTGTTGGGGCACTGTCAGGCGCAGGCAGCGTTTTTGGCATACTGGCCGCAGAACGCGAAGCGGTTGTCACAGCGGTTCCTTACCGGGTTAGGGAGATAAAAAATACGTCTTGAGTCACAAAATCATAGGGAGCGGCCAGTTTTTTGTCTAATATATTAATCATCCTAATTAAGATGTTTAAAGTATGAATATCGAGCTCAGACATTTGCGTTACTTTGTGGCCGTCGCTGAAGAACTGCATTTTGGCCGGGCGGCGGAGCGGCTACGGATCTCCCAGCCGCCCCTTAGCCAACAGATCCAGGCACTGGAGGATATGGTGGGCGCGCGTTTGCTGGCACGCAATAACCGTAATGTCAGCCTGACTCAGGCGGGGGAGATGTTCTTGAAAGAAGCCTATCAGGTGCTTGCCCAGGTCAACCGGGCAGCAGAGAAGGCGGCGCGCCTGGAGCGTGGTGAACTGGGTGAACTGACGATTGGTTTTACCTCTTCGGCTCCGTTTATCAGCGTGGTTTCCCGTAGCTTGCGAGCCTTTCGCCAGTTATCACCGGATGTGCATATCAAAATGCGTGAGGTGAACACCAAGCAACAGCTTGAACCGCTGCTCAACGGTGACCTTGATCTGGGCGTGATGCGCAATACCCGCTTGCCGGATGCGCTGCAGCATCAGTTGTTATTACGCGAGCCCTTGCTTGCCGTAGTGCCGAATGGCCACCCGTTAACCCTAAAGGCATCAGGCACGCTGCGTTTCAGCGATTTGGCCCAGGAACCCTTCGTGTTCTTTTCCCGCGAAGTGGGCACCGCGCTGTATGACGAAATTCTGGCTTTACTGGCCAATGCCGGGATCGCCCCTTACATCACGCAAGAAGTGGGGGAAGCGATGACTATTATCGGTCTGGTCGCGGCCGGGTTGGGGATTTCCATTTTGCCGATGTCATTTGGCAGAGTGAAGATCGATGGGGTGACCTATCTCCCCTTAGCCGAGCCGGAGGCGATGACTGAGGTCTGGTTGGTGCATCATCGCAGCAGGCCGTTAACGGCAGCGGCCAAGGCGTTAATGGCGCTGATGCTCGAACCCAAAGCTGGGTAAATAAGAGGCGTTTTTGGCGGAAAGCTCGGTGAATTTGTGCTGTTAATCACATAACGAATCAAATAGTTGACGCTGTATTCCAAAAGCCCCACCATAGCCCCTAATCTTTATTTAGAAGCGCGAAAAATAGCAGGAGCGGGTGTGTGATTGCGGATGGGCAGCCTGGGCATATTGATCAGATCAAGCAAACCAATGCAGGCGCAGTTTACCGGCTGATAGATCGGCTGGGACCGATTTCGCGCATCGAATTATCCAAGCGGGCACAGCTGGCACCTGCCAGTATCACCAAGATAGTGCGTGAGCTGCTCGAAGCGCATCTGGTTAAAGAAACCGAATATCAGGAAGTGGGCAGCCGTGGCCGACCGGCCGTTGGCCTGGTGCTTGACACCGAAGCCTGGCATTACCTCTCTGCACGTATCAGCCGTGGCACCATTACCCTGGCGTTGCGCGATCTCAGTAGCAAGATGGTGGTTGAAGAACTGCTGCCGTTAAAAGCCGAACATCCCGAACCGTTATTACAGCGTATCGTTAGTGAAGTCGATCAGTTCTTTATCCGCCACCAAAGCAAACTGGAACGTTTAACCGCCATCGCCATCACACTGCCCGGCATGATTGATACCGCCGCGGGTATTGTTCACCGCATGCCGTTTTATGACGTCAACGAAATGGCGTTGGGGCCAGCGCTAGAGGCACTGACGGGCCTGCCGGTTTATGTTCAGCATGATATCTGCGCCTGGACGATGGCAGAGGCGCTGTATGGCGCATCCCGTGGCAGCCACAACGTCATTCAGGTCGTCATCGACCATAACGTTGGTGCAGGGGTGATCACTAACGGACGCGTACTGCATGCGGGTAGCAGCAGCGTGGTGGAGATAGGTCACACACAGGTCGATCCGTACGGTAAACGCTGCTATTGCGGCAACCATGGTTGCCTGGAAACGGTCGCCAGTATTGAAAACATGCTGGAAATTGCCCAGCAACGTTTGGGAGGCTCGATGTCTTCCATGCTGCATGGCGCACCATTGACCGTGGAATCGCTATGCGATGCGGCAATGGCTGGCGATCAGTTAGCCAAAGATATTATTCTTGGCGTCGGGCACAGCGTCGGGCGCATTGTGGCGATCATGGTCAACCTGTTCAATCCGGAAAAAATCCTGGTAGGTTCACCGTTGAACCGGGCCGCTGAAATTCTGCATCCGGCGATTGCTTCCTGCATTCGTCAGCAATCCTTGCCTGCGTACAGCGAGCATGTTCAAGTTGAATCCACCCAGTTCTTCAACCAAGGCACCATGCCGGGAGCCGCACTGGTGAAAGAAGCCATGTATAACGGTTCTTTGTTGGTGAAGTTGCTACAAGGTTGATTTAGCCTGTGGCATTAACTACCCGGGAATTGAACCCAAAAACTACGCTTCCACTGTCTCGTTGGCAGGGCTACGCTTTCGACCGATCCTAAGTGCTTCAAGGACCAACGAGAATGCTGGAGAAGGCTGTTTGCGACTGGGATAATACAGGTAGTAGCCGGGGAAGGGCTTGCACCATTGCTCCAGCACACGCACCAGATTACCTTCTTTAATATGTGATCCAAACTCTTCTTCTGGCAAAAAAGCAATCCCGTGTCCTGCAAGCGCGGCAGCAACAATATGTTCAGAGGTATTGAAAATGAGCTGTCCGCTGACGCGAACATTAAGATCCCCCTCATCCTGATCGAAATCCCAGATATACAACCCCCCAGACCTGACCATACGTTGATTTATGCACCTGTGCTGCGTCAACTCATGGGGGGTGTTGGGGATAGGATAACGTGAAAAATAGCCCGGAGATGCCACTGCGGCCATACGTAATTTGGGCCCGATGGGTACCGCTATCATGTCTTTATCAATGGTGTCACCCAGTCGAACGCCCGCATCAAACCGATCTGCCACGATATCGCGAAAACCATGGTTTGCGTCGAACTCGATATTAATATCCGGGTACTCATGCAACAGCGGGGTCAGCTTTGGCAGCAGGGTACTGTGTAAAACATTTGGCCCGCAGGTGATACGGACCGTACCTGCAGGCTTATCGCGCAGCTCGGTCAGCATATCCAGTTCGGCTTCAATCTCATCGATGCGATTACCAATAGCCAGTAGCAACCGCTCTCCGGCGGAAGTCGGCGATACGCTACGGGTGGTACGCGTCAGCAGGCGAATTTGCATACGATCTTCAAGTGCAGAAATCGCCTGGCTGAGTGCAGGCTGCGTTACACCCAGCTGTGCTGCGGCACGGGTAAAGCTGCTTTCACGTGCGACCGTGACAAAATAGAGCAGGTCGTTCAGGTTGCGTTTCATCAGGTATGGCCCGTCTCATTAATAAGCTGCAGTTATAAACCTATTAAGTATTCATTAGCTAGTAATGATGCACCCTGAGTGTAAAATTTCCAGCAAGAGATTATTAAGCGATGGCGGATAAACGCTGTTGCTCTTTCCATTTTTACTTTCCTGACGTTATTCCTGCGAATAGCGTTCGGCCGCGGTTTACCTGAAAACTGCCGGGGGTTATTCGGAGTCAGCAATTTATGCCCATCTTGTCGAACGATCTATCACCTCATAAAGAACGCGCATACTGGAGCGGAGTATTTGCCATGACGTTGTGTGTCTTTGCGCTCATTGCTTCGGAGTTTATGCCTGTCAGCCTGCTGACACCCATATCGGGAGATCTAGGCGTCAGTGAAGGGTTGGTTGGGCAGGGGATCGCTATTTCCGGCGTATTTGCGGTACTGACGAGTCTCTCCATTTCTACACTGGCCGGAGGTCTCAATCGCAAGACATTACTGTTGAGCATGACTGCGTTGATGGCGTTCTCCGGAGCCATTCTCGCGTTAGCACCCAGTTACCTGATTTACATGGTTGGCCGTGCCCTGATTGGTATTGCTATTGGTGGGTTCTGGTCCTTATCAGCCGCTACTGCTCTTCGCCTGGTTCCGCAACACCAGGTTCCAAGTGCGCTGGCCATCTTTAACGGTGGTAACGCCTTGGCAACCGTTATAGCCGCACCACTTGGCAGTTATCTGGGCTCGATTATCGGTTGGCGAGGCGCATTCTTTTGCCTTGTTCCGGTTGGAGTGATTGTTTTTATCTGGCAGTGGTTCAGCCTGCCTGCAATGAAGGCTGATAAAAGCGATAAGCGTAACGGTACTGTTTTTCGTCTTTTGGCTAACCCGCTTGTGGCGATGGGGCTTGCGGCCTGCGGATTATTCTTTATGGGCCAATTTGCTTTGTTTACTTATCTACGTCCGTTTCTTGAGAGGGTAACGCAGGTAGATATCACTATGTTGTCGCTTATTTTACTGGCAATAGGAGTTGCTGGCTTTATCGGAACCCTGGTGATTAGCGCATTTTTGGCATCAGGTTTTTACCCCACACTCATTGCCATCCCTTTGCTAATGGCCGCTATTGCCGGAGCACTGATCGCTTTTGGTCAGAGTGTTTGGATTGTTGCAACACTGCTTGGTTTATGGGGCTTAATCGCCACTGCTGCACCCACCGGTTGGTGGACGTGGATCGCTAGAACACTGCCGGAAGATGCGGAGGCTGGCGGTGGCCTGATGGTTGCCATAGTGCAACTGTCCATCGCATTAGGCTCCACAATCGGCGGGTTAGCATTTGACCACAGCGGTTATCAAAGCACCTTCACCATCAGCGGCATTTTGTTAGTGATAGCGGCCGCCCTGGCGTTATTGACGTCACGTAAAGATATCCACCAAACCCAATGAGGAGTTCTCTGATGAGAAAATTTACCATGCTGTTAGGGCTGTTAATCAGTTCATTTGCGGCAGTTGGCGCCGATATGTCTAACGGAGCCGATAATTTTTACCAAAGCGATAAAGTCACCCAGCATAAGGTGACCTTCAAAAACCAGTATCAGATGAGTGTGGTCGGCAATCTGTTTATACCGAAAGGGATGGATCAGAATTCACAAAACCCGGCGATTGTCATTGGCCATCCGATGGGGGCGGTAAAAGAACAAAGCTCAAATCTGTATGCCCAGAAACTGGCCGAGCAAGGGTTTGTGACGTTGGCAATTGATCTTTCCTTCTGGGGAGAAAGTGAAGGAAAACCCGGCCATCTTATTTCTCCGGAAATTTATGCGGATGATTTCAGTGCCGCGGTCGATTATCTGAATACTCAACCTTACGTTAATCCGGAGAAAATTGGCGTGCTGGGTATTTGCGGTAGCGGGAGCTTCGTTATCAGTGCTGCCAAAATTGACCCGAGAATGAAGGCCGTGGCCGCGGTTAGTATGTATGACATGGGGGCGGCTTTCCGCCATGGTCTTCATCATTCCGTTACGCCTGAACAGCGTAAAGCATTCATTAAATCTGCAATAGAACAACGAGCTGTTGAGTTTAATGGCGGAGACATTGCTTATATCCCAGGTACCGTTAACCAGCTTGATGATTCAACGCCAGCAATTCAACGAGAATTCTTCGATTTCTATCGCACACCGCGAGGAAGTTATACACCACAGGGTGAGAAAGAAGAGCTGACAACCAAACCGATGTTGAGCAGCATTGGGAAGTTTATGAACTTCTATCCGTTCAACGATATTGAAACGATCTCGCCACGCGCGATGCTGTTCATCACTGGCGATCGGGCGCATTCGAAAGAATTTAGTGAAGATGCTTACAAACGTGCCGGACAGCCGAAAGAGTTGTACATCGTGCCGGGGGCAGGCCATGTCGATCTTTATGACCGTAGCGACATGATCCCATTTGCCAAGCTGACGTCGTTCTTTAAAGCTAATCTCAAATAATGTCAAAAGCCGCATCCTGACGGGTGTGGCTAATTTTTTTTGGTTTATCGCATGAAATATCAGAACACATTAATACCGGGTCTGCTGCTGGCTTGTACTTTGGCAGGCCATGCCGACATGATCATTAACCCGCCCCTTAAGGAGAGCCCGATGATGGTTAAAATGAATATTGATGACCAACAATTTGAGGTCAAACTTCACGACAATCCAGCGGCTAAAGCATTTGTTAATTCTTTACCATTGCAACTTGGTATGGAAGAGTTGAATGGGAATGAGATATTTGCCGAACTTCCCCATAAGCTGCCTTCAAGCCCTGTACGGCCTGGGACTATTCAGGCAGGCGATCTCATGTTGTACGGTACGCAAACGTTGGTGTTGTTCTATGAGTCATTTGAATCATCCTACCGCTATACCCCCATCGGGAAAGTTATTCACCCAGAAAAACTCCCCACCAGTGTGGACAAAAAGAAAATAGGGGTTAGGTTCAACGACCATTAAAACCACGGTAGTTAGCTCCCTGGATCATGCCGATACGAGGCACTCGGCGCCACAAAAACCTGGGTACGTTTTCGTTCCTTTGACCTTGATACCCCTTATCAGAGTTTCTTATTATTTACCGCCAAAAGATTGAGCTACCTCAAGCCCCCGTTGAGTTGCATCCCCTAGACTTTTCCCGTAGGACGACTCTCGTCGTGATTTACGGCGGTTTTTTAGGTTAACGAGGCATTTCAAGGCAATCTATTCATGTTAAAGCGTTTATTTGTTACAGGCACGGATACCGACGTAGGTAAGACAGTGGTTTCCCGCGGTTTATTGCAGGCTTTCGCCGCGCAAGGTCGCTCAGTGGCGGGTTATAAGCCCATTGCGGCGCGCTGCCATGAAACCGGTGAAGGCATCCGCAATAGAGACGCTTTAGTTTTACAGGCCTCTTCCTCACTGCCGCTGTCCTATGATGAAATCAATCCGATCACCTGTCTCGATGAGGTATTTCATGCCCATGCAACCCAGGATATTGATTACGGACTGATGAGCCGTGGTTTGCACCATCTCGCCGCCAAGGCCGATACGGTAGTGGTGGAGGGCAGCGGCGGCTGGCGGGTATTGATGAACGATCTCCGTCCTTATGCCGAGTGGGTGGTACAGGAACAACTGCCGGTTATCCTGGTGGTCGGGATCAAACTGGGCTGTGTCAGTCATGCGCTATTAACTGCACAGGCAATTATTAACGATGGCTTACCATTGCTGGGCTGGGTGGCTAATCGTATCAACCCTGGTTTAGCTCACTATGCAGAAACTATCGATGCGATGCAGCAGCGTATTCCGGCTCCATTGCTGGGTGAGATCCCGTATCTGCCGCGCGCAGAACAACGTGAGCTGGCACAATATCTGGACGTTTCGCAGCTGGTTGACCGTTACGCGTTGTGATAAACCGACTGTGGGCGTAGCCCGCGAGCAATGGTAGTGGCGATAACGCAAGCCAACAGAATGCCTGGCAGCAGGGTATATTCCCCGGTCATCTCAAACACCATTAATGCTGCCATAATGGGCGCATGAGTGGTGGCAGCCAGCAATGTTGCCATACCGGTCAGTGCCAGCAGAATGGGCACTGCAGTACCCAACTCTGGCCATAGGCCAAACATCTGGCCCACTACCGAGCCCAATGCGGCCCCCACGAATAATGTCGGCGTGAACACGCCCCCAGGTGCACCTGATCCACTACTGGCCAACAGGGCTAACAGTTTGCAAATCAGGATCGCACTGACCAGCAGCATCCCTGGTGGTGCCGAGAGCAACGATTGTACCACGCTATAACCATTTCCCCAGACTTCGGGATACAACAAGGAAAGCAACCCGACGATCAGCCCGCCAAGCGCCAGCTGTAATGGCGGTATGAGATTGAGCGAGCGAAATGCCCGCCCGCTGGCCGCCATCGCCCACAGAAACAACGGGCCACAAACTCCTGCCAGTATGCCCACCAAGGCCATTAACAGATACTGCACCGGCCAGGGAGCAGCAAGCGGCTCCACGATATAGAGCGGAGCCTGGCCACCGTTCAGCAGATTGGTCATCAGTAGCGCGCTCACGGCGGCGATCACTACCGGGCCAAGCGAGGCCAGCATCAGCGAACCAAACAGGATCTCCGCGATAAACAGGCTACCCGCCAACGGGGCATGATAGGCGCTAGCCATCCCGGCTGCGGCAGCGCAAGCCACCCACAATTTCCATTCTTTCGCTGGGGTAAAGCGCTGGGCAAATACCGACCCCACCAACGCCCCCAGCAGGATCATCGCCCCCTCGCGGCCAATGGTGCTACCGCTGGAAACCACCAACAGTGAGGCCAGGCATTTTATCAGGCTGGCGTTAACGGCTAGCCGTCCGTCACCGGCTTCAATCGCTTCCATATAATCCGTTGGCGCGATGGGTCTTTGATGTTGGTAACGCTGGTAGATCCACAACAAAAAGCCAGCGGCTAATCCACCCAATGCTGGCGTCAACGCTCTGCGCCATCCGGGCAGTGCAGCGGCAGCGGCCACCAAACTGCCTTCCTCGTGATCCAGCAACAACCATTCAAGCCCTAACATGGCGCGGTGAAATAACCACACGGCCAACGCAGCACAAATGCCGAGCAGGATGGCAATAAACAGATGGCGCAGCAGGGCGCGATAGTGGTGCAGAGGGACCAATTGATTCATGTGTCGGCAGTGATGAAGAATAAGAGGTTCAGGTGGGCATTGTGCTTGTCTACCCACCTGAAAACCAGAGAATCTTTATCAGAAACCTGGCGTTGTGGCTACAGTATCAACCGCCCGGAGGCGTGGCAGGCTGATATTTACCGCTCATGCCTTCCAGCAGCGCGACCAGATCCTTGATATCGCTTTCTGGTAGGGTAACGCCGACCTGATAGGTCAGCATATCCTTGACCGCCTGGTGCAGCGAAGTCACGCTGCCGTCGTGGAAGTAAGGGGCGGTTTGAGCGATGTTTCGTAACGTTGGGGTTTTGAAACGGTGGCGATCGTTATCATTTTTAGTGACATTGTAACGCCCAAGGTCGGCCTCGGTGGGGTTGCCGCGAGCGGCAAAGTAATCCGCTTTCAGCCCCATGACCTCATAGGATTGGCCCCCAAGGTTGACCCCGGTATGGCAGGTGCCACATTTGTTTTGCTGGAACAGTTGATAGCCATGTCTTTGCTGCGCCGTTAGGGCGTCATTATCGCCTTTCAGGTAACGGTCAAACGGGCTATCTGGCGTGATCAGCGTCTTTTCGAACTCGGCAATGGCGTCGGTAATGTTATCGCCGGTGAAGCCGTTAGCATAGACGCGCTGGAAGTCGGCCTTCAGCAAGACGTCCTGATCCAGTTTAGCGATGATTTCATCCCAGGACTCGGAGGCCATCTCGATCGGGTTCATCGGTGGGCCACCGGCCTGAGCCTGTAAATCTGCCGCTCGGCCATCCCAGAACTGCGCCATATTGAAGGCCGCATTAAACACCGTCGGGGCGTTGATTGGCCCGACCTGATCGCCAACCCCCAACGATGAGACGCGCCCATCCACGCCACCTTCGCCCAGCTTATGGCAGTGGGCACATGAGATGCTGTTATCTTTCGACAGGCGCGGGTCGTGGAACAGTCGAAAGCCCAGCGCCACTTTCTGCGGATCGGTAGGTAGCGAGGCTGGCACCGGCTGTAAAGCGGCACCGCGCAGTTCGGCTGGCGTCTCTGGCAAAGTGTAGAACTGTTCGCGCTGTTGACGGACCCAGCTCAGTAGTTCATTACGATCGCCGTCGCTGACGTTTCCGCCCCAGTGGACCATCTTATACATTGACGGTGGCATCTCCTGGTTTTGCAGTACGGCTTCCAGCTTAGCCAGATCGACTTCAGGCACCGCAGTTTTTTGTTGCAGAGCGGAGCGGGTAGCATCGAGGTTGAAATGCTGATTTCCACTGAGGATATCCTGCGCCATAATTTGTTTGGCGATCGGTAACTCGGCATAGAAGGGAAGCTGAGCCGAGTTGGAGTGACAATAGTCGCAGCCATTGCGGGTTAGCAGGGTATCGATTTGATTGCCAGCAACGGCGGGGTTACGCTGTTGATCGTAATGATAGACATAACCGACGGTCCCCAAATAGCCGATGACGGCGGTAACGGCACAGCCCAGAATAATTTTTTTAATCATGTTCTCGCTCCAATGAGTTGATTTCCAAATAGCCCTACATATTAAGAGGTAATGGTGAGGGTAAAATCAGATTGTCACGGCCCGGGGCGGTTAGCAACTTGATTAAAATCAATCACTATCATTGGTATGCACTATCGTTCAGATAGGTTTTAACGATAGAGCAGGTGTGGCTTGGCTTACAGGCCGCCCCTAAGAAATACCTTATTATTCAATGGGGTGCTTATTTTTTGTGTGACACTGTAACAATACGTTCAATTGCTGCTTCGTTGCGGGATTTTTATTCACAACATCCCCTGACAAACTACAGCGTCCCCCCGGCTGTTATACTGCGGGTAAAATAAAAGACATAGGGACACAGGGTAAACTGATGACCACTAACACTTCTTCGAGCACTGCCCAAGTAGCTCATCGGCCGTTGATCCTGCTTGCCTGCATGCTGGCGATGTTCATGTCTGCCATCGAAGCGACCATTGTTGCCACCGCGATGCCGACGATTATTGGCGATCTGGGTGGTTTTTCGTTGCTGGGCTGGGTGTTTTCGGTCTATTTGCTGGCACAGGCCATTACCATCCCGATCTACGGGCGTCTGGCAGATTTATACGGTCGGAAACCGATCTTTTTCTTTGGCGCTACGCTGTTCCTGTTGGGGTCGGTCCTGTGCGGTTTCTCATCGAATATGTATTGGCTGATTGCCTTCCGCCTGCTGCAAGGACTGGGCGCCGGGGCGATCATGCCGATCGCCACCACCGTGATCGGTGATATTTACAGCGCCACCGAACGACCAAAAGTGATGGGGTATCTTTCTAGCGTCTGGGGTGTTTCGGCTATTCTTGGCCCGTTACTGGGTGCATTTATCGTGCAACACACGACTTGGGCTTTGGTATTTTGGGTCAACCTGCCCATTGGCCTGCTGGCGATGTATTTCCTGGGGCGCTACCTGCCTGACCTCAAACAGGGGCGCAAACATGCGCTGGATCTGGCGGGAACGGCCTGGCTGACGATCTTTGTCGCTGCATTGCTGCTTTCACTCTTGCAGGCGGAAATGCTGGGATGGTGGGTCATACCGTTGCTGGCGTTGGCGTTAGTGGCGCTCAACCGGTTAATTCGTCAGGAGCGCCGTGCTCCTGAACCGTTGTTCCCATTGGCCCTGTGGCAAAACCGCGTGATTGTGGCTGGCAATATTGGCGGCGTGGTGATCGGTGCTGCCATGATGGGCATCAGCGCCTTCTTGCCAACCTTTATCCAGGGCGTGAAGGGCGGAACCCCGCTGGAAGCCGGAACCACGTTGGCCTTGATGTCGATTGGCTGGCCGCTGGCCAGTATGCTGAGCGGGCGTTTGATGCTGCTGACTTCTTATCGCACTACAGCTCTGCTTGGTGCGCTGCTGTTGGCGGCCGGTGGCTTTATCCTGCTGCTGTTACAGCCTTCGGGTGGGTTACTGTGGGGGCGGGTTGCGGCGTTTATCATCGGGGTCGGTATGGGGTTGTGCAATACCACCTTCCTGGTTTCAGTACAGAATGCGGCACATTATAGTATTCGCGGTATCGCAACTGCCTGCACGGTATTCACCAGGATGGTCGGATCGGCCATCGGCACCGCCATTCTGGGGGCCACGTTGAATATCAACCTGCATTTGCGTCTGCCACAAACGGTTGATCCGGTGCAGCAGTTAATGGAGCCAGAGGTTCGCAACACCATGCGGCCAGAGGCGCTGGCGGATCTCATTGGGCATGTCGCCGCCTCAATGCATTGGGTATTCCTGGTCTCGGCGTTGATATCGCTGTTTGCCTTGGGCGCGGCTATGCTGATCCCGGCGCGTCATCGGCCGCAGGGCGAAGGTGAAGAGGTTAAACAGGCTTAATAAAGAGGAGGGGCGCAGTAACAAACCGCGCCCTGAAGGCGGTTACTGCGGGGCTTGGGTATCCTGGCTGGTGCCAGTTTGCGCCGCGTCGCCGCTGTCGTCGCCGTTAATCAGGCGGGTATAGACGATTTTCTGCGTGTCTTGGCCACAATGGCCGACCACCTGTCCACCGGCAAGGTTCGCCTGATCGTTAGGCACGATCTCCAGCTTGAAGCCGGATTCCGGTACGCCGTTATTGACAATCTTCTGGGCAATATCCGCCTTTATGCTCTCACATGAGGCAAAAGCGGCCAGCGGCGCGGTGGCTAACAGCAGTACACCTACTACAAGCGCTTTTTTCATCATTGGATCCTTATTTGAGACGAATGTTCTTAGTCAGGATAGCAGCATCAGGTTGAATAGTTTACCCTTACTCGCTATTACTGCGTGACTGGACGGCCAGTGGTGCGATCCAGACACTTACGGGTTGACGGTTCCCAATAGGCATTGACGTTGTAGCTGTTATCACAACGATCTTCGTCATCAATAGCACGGTCAACCTTGTCAAACTCTTTCTCGACACGGGTGTTCACCTTGCTGCGCAGCGATTTGGTTTCATTCCATTGCTCTTTGCTTTGGCGAGCCTGTTCATTGCTCATGGCTGCGCCGCCGCTGCCATCAACCGTGACGCAGGTGCTGCCTTGGGTGCAAGTGGCTGCCAAGGCAGGAGCTTGCCAGGCACCGGCCAGCAATAACATGGCAGCCGGTAACATCAGGCGCGGAAGGGAGAGTAATTTCATCGTTTCATCCTTATAAATGAGTGTTGCATCCACCAGCAACACTGGCTATGGCATGGGTTAAATATATCACCGTGCTGTTATATTGCACCAGCGCATCGCCTTGTTCGTTTAATTTACTGAGAGAATAGCGGTAATGCTAAAAACCACTTTACTGTTTTTTGCCACGGCATTGGCCGAAATCATTGGCTGTTTCTTGCCGTATCTGTGGCTAAAGAAAAACGCCAGTGCCTGGTTGTTGCTGCCTGCGGCCCTTAGCCTGATGCTGTTTGTCTGGTTGTTGACACTCCATCCTGCGGCCAGTGGGCGAGTCTATGCCGCCTATGGTGGCGTTTATGTGGCAACGGCGCTGCTTTGGCTACGGGTGGTAGATGGCGTGAAGTTGTCGACTATGGATTGGCTGGGGGCTGGGGTGGCTCTGCTAGGGATGCTGATTATCGTTGCTGGCTGGCGAACTGCGTGAGTTGAGATGGCAGGGCTGGTTGCCCTGCCACAGAGAAAAACCATTAACCGCGATGAATGCTCAGCCCGGCAAAGGACTGGCTGACCGGCATCATTTCCAAGGTATTGATATTGACGCGGGCAGGCAGCGTTGCTACCCAGAATACCGCTTCGGCAACATCATCCGGCGTCAGGGCATCTACCCCTTGATAGGTTTTATCTACCTTGCCGTCATCCCCTTTGAAACGCACGTTGGAGAACTCGGTGCCGCCAACCATGCCTGGCTCAATATCGGTAACGCGGATATGGGTGCCGTGCAGATCGGCGCGCAGACCCAGGCTGAACTGTTTAACGAAGGCCTTGGTAGCGCCGTAAACGTTACCACCGGCATAAGGCCAGTTGGCGGCGGTGGAGCCGATGTTGATCACGTGGCCAACGTTGCGTTCCACCATGGCTGGCAGCAGCGCACGGGTCATGTTGACCAACCCTTTGGTGTTGGTATCGATCATGGTTTCCCAATCGTCCGCATTGGCTTTGTGTGCAGGTTCCAGGCCTAACGCCAGACCGGCGTTATTCACCAGCACGTCGACGTTGCGCAGCGCTGCGGGTAACTCTTCGATGGCTTGCTGGATCGCCGCACGGTTGCGGACATCCAAACGCACGCTATGCAGTGCCTCACCTAATTCTGCCTGCAGCGCCTCCAGGCGCTCCACACGACGGCCAGTGGCAATCACCTGATGGCCTTCACCGATAAACTTGCGGGCAATAGCTTCACCAAAACCGGAGGTAGCGCCCGTGACAAAAATAATCATGCTGCTGTTCCTTAACTGTTTTTAGCCTGCATCCACTCTAACGCGGTTGCGTTAACCCTGCAATTTTAACCGGTGATGGCCGGTACGTGGTAAACCACACAGTCATATTTGATATTTTCGCGGCGGCCTTGCACGGTGCCACCCAGCGATTCGGCAATGCGGCGGCTTGGCGTGTTCTGCTCGGCGACCGGATAAATGAAATACGGCGGATGGTAGCGTTCGCTGGCCCATTTCGCCATGGCATGGACGATTTCGCGGCCGTAGCCGTTACCGTGCAGGCTCTCTTTCACCCAGATCCCGAGTTCTGGTTTTTGCTGGTGCAGATTATGCACGCCGCCCATGCCAACGAACTGCTTGCTGTCACGTAACCGGGCCACAAAGATGACTTCTTCACCTTCGCGGATCAACGGCAGCCAGCCTTCCCAGACGTTGGCAAACGCCTCGGGAGACTCTTCTGGTTCAAAGGTCATAAAACGCGTTAGCGTAGGGGTGATCGCCTGGTAAACATCGTCGGCGTCTGCTGCGGTAAAGGGGGCAATCAACAACCGATCGGTGTTCACACGGCACTGAGTAAGGTCACTGTGCATCATTATTATTACCTCGCTTTTCAGGCCTAAAACGGCAAAAATCCGCTCCCGTTAAAACGGGGCGGATCATCGATATTACGTTGATTAGCGGCAGATGCGACTTATTTTTTTACCCGGTGAGGGGCAAGGAGCAAAAGGTCTGCCGCAGAGAGACGATCCGGCGCGGTTGAGGCTTGGTGCCAGTAAGGATAAATCAGCGGCGGGCGGCTCACTTCTTCCAAGCGCTGCAGCTCTTCTTCGTTGAGGATCAGGTTGGCGGCGTGCAGGTTATCTTTGAGCTGTTCCGCATTACGGGCACCGATGACCACCGAGGTTATCGTTGGGCGGGCCAACAGCCAGGCCAGCGCGATTTGTGCCGCAGAGATACCACGTGAGTGAGCGATATCGACTAGCACCTCGACAATATCAAACAGCGCGTCTTGATCGTGCACCGGCGGCTCACCCCAGTTGGCCAGATGGCGCGTGCCTTCCGGTGTGGGTTGATTACGGCGGTATTTGCCCGAGAGCAGGCCACCGGCCAGAGGGCTCCAGACCAGCACACCAAGCCCCTGATCCTGAGCAACAGGCAGCAGTTCATATTCCGCTTCGCGCGCCTGCAGGCTGTAATGGATCTGTTGGCTGACCGGGCGCACCAATCCCAACCGTTCGGCGCTGCCCAGATGTTTCATCAGGTGCCAACCGGAGAAGTTGGACAAACCGGTGTAGCGCACCTTGCCGCTGCTCACCAGATCCTCCAGCGCCCGCAGCGTTTCCTCTACCGGGGTGATGCCGTCCCACTCGTGTAGCTGATAGAGATCGAGATAGTCGGTATTCAGGCGTTTCAGGCTGGCTTCGCAGGCGCGGATCAGGTGGTGGCGTGACAGCCCGGCATCGTTCGGGCCGCTGCCCATGGGGAAACGGGCCTTGCTGGCGACCAGCACTTCGTGGCGTTTACTGCCCAATGCCTGGCCGAGGATCTCCTCCGATTGGCCTGCTGAATAGACGTCGGCGGTATCGAACAGGTTGATCCCCGCATCAATACACATGGCGATTTGATTGCGCGCCTCGTTAACGTCTGTCGCGCCGGTTTTGGCGAACTTGCCTTGTCCTCCAAAGGTCATGGTGCCTAAACTTAGAGCCGAAACTTTCAGGCCGGACCGGCCAAGTTGACGGTATTGCATCGTTTAACTCCTTACTTTGGTTGCCATAGATTTTTCAGACGTAGGGGAGCTTTTCCTCTGGCGGATTTCATTGCCCGCCTCTGCGCCCAGCGTAAAGCTATCCAGCACCGCCACCAGGGCGATCACGCCAATCACGATAAAGGCCAGTTGGAAGTCGGCCAGCGGCACTGCGCCCTGTTGCTGCGGCATCAGCATCTCCGCCAGCCGCAGCGCCAACGCGCCGATGGCGATACCCAATCCGCTGCCCATCTGCTGGGCCATATTGAACAGCGTGTTGGCACCGCTCATGCGCGGTTGCGGCACTTCGGAAAACGCCAGCGTATTCAGCGCGGTGAACTGCATTGAACGCGTCAAACCACTGACAAACAGCAGCGTCAGGATCAGCCAGGTGGGGGTCTGCGGGGTTAGCAACGCGCAGGCAAAAATGGTGGCGGCATTGAGCAAGCCGTTGACTACCAGCGTGGTACGAAAGCGGAACCGGTAGAGGATGGGGGAGGTGAACGGTTTCATCACCAGGTTACCGGCAAACACCGCCAGTACCAGCAACCCCGCATCGAAGGCATTCAACCCAAAGCCGATTTGGAACAGTAAGGGCAGCAGGAACGGCATGGCACCGATGGCGATGCGAAACAGAGTGCCGCCCTTAATAGTGACGGCGTAACTTTTTATCCGCATAGCCCAGAGATCCATCAAGGGATTGGCGTGGCGTTTGGCGTGGCGTATCGCCAGGCTTCCCAGCGCCAGGCTGGCAGCCAGACATAGCAGAGGTACCAGCCAGGAAAGTTGCGGACTGTTGATCAGATCCAACCCAAACATCAGCCCAAAGCAGGCGACTCCGGTGAGTGCAAAACCTAGCCCATCAAAGGGAACGCCTTTCTGCGCGGGTTCATGAGGGATCAAACGCCAGGCGAAGAACAGGGCCAACAGGCCAAGCGGCACGTTGAGGATAAAAATCCAGTGCCAGGAAGCGTAGGTGGTGATGAAGCCGCCTACCGGTGGCCCCAGGACCGGGGCGGCTAACCCCGGCCAGGTGATAGTAGCAATGGCGTTGATCAGATCGGGTTTGGCGGTATTACGTAGCACCACCAGGCGGCCAACCGGCACCATCAGCGCACCGCCAAAGCCTTGCAGGATACGAGCCGCGGTAAACTGCGGCAAGGTGGTACTGAGGGCGCATAGCACCGAGGCCAGGGTAAAAATAACGATGGCGGCGGTGAAAATATTGCGGGCACCAAAGCGGTTGGCGATCCAGCCGCTGGCGGGGATAAATACCGTCAGGGTAAGAATATAGGCCGAAACCCCGATGTTCATATCTACCGGCTGTACGCCAAAGGCCGCCGCCATTTGCGGCATCGCGGTAACAATCACCGTACCGTCCAGGTTTTCCATAAAAAATGCCCCGGCAACCAGCAGGGGAAGCGCGCTAGCGCGCGAGAACCAACTCATGGACGGCTCCGGCTGGAGTACGGTAAATAGGCGGACATAACAGGAATCCCGTTTCAAAAATCACCACGTCGGATTTTTGAGCATAACGCATCATAGGGAGGTTAAAAAGAAGTTAATGTAGTGATTATTAGCGGGCACAGCAAGTGTGCCCGTCCAGATGCATAGTGAGTCCGCCAGCGTGCGGTAATTACCAGGATAAATGGATGATACCGTCGATAAACTCGGCTTTAAAACTACTCAGGTCAGCCACGGTAGCCTTGATTTGCGGGGAGGAAATCGGCACACCGTCACCGATGACGATCACTTGCCCTCCGGCGGCAATGGCGGAGTTCACGCCAGAAATCGCATCTTCAAAAATCACGCATTTCTGCACCGGCAGGCCAAATCCGGCTGCCGCCATCAGATAAGGTTCTGGATGGGGTTTGCCGTACACGATATCTTCCGAAGTGATCATCATGTGCGGGTGTGGGATGCCTGCGCTGATCATGCTTTGCATCGACACTTTCTTGGCGCCGGAGGTAACAATTGCCCAGCATTGCGGCGGCAACTGGCGCACCAGCTCAACGGCACCGGTAATGGCACCCACCTGGCTGAGAGCCTCGATGGCGAGCGTTTTGACTTCATCAACGCACTGTGGGTTGTCAAAGTAAGGGGAGACGAGCCGCAGCGTTTCCTCGATGGTGCGCCCGTGAATATTTGCCAGGACATAGTCCACATCCAGATGATGCCGGGTTGCCCATTCAGCCCACAATGTCTCAATACAGGCTCCTGAGTCCACCAGGGTGCCGTCCAGGTCAAACAGTACTGCCTTGCAAGCGATAGCGTTCATAAATCCCTTATGATTTAAAGCCTCGGTTTCCCAATAACAACAGAGTGGCGATAAGGTCTTGTTGACGGAAATCAAGTGATGGCCTGAACCACCGCTGGAAAGTGAAAAAATGCGGCCCAGGTTGTACCTTACCGAATCGCGCGCGCGCGGGGCATTTCGCGTCTTAGCCTGGAAACGGGGACACAACCGGGATTTGCCGCCTGTCATCAGCTTTACCGCAAGCATGGTTTTGTGAATTGCGAACCGTTCGCAGAGTATCAGCCTGATCCAAACAGCAGATTTATGACGCTTGTTTTGTAGTTGAAGCAGGGACGGAACGGATGTATTTCATTTTATGTCTTTATTAAAGAAATGATTGGCAATGTTTTGAAATCGTTTTATTACACTCATGGAGTGAGTAGCATAAGCTTATATAAAGTCAACGTGAGCTATTCACTTTATTAATTGGTGTATCGGTAATGAATTATCAAAATTCCAACCTGTTGCATCAATTATGTTTTTTATCCTGACATAACTCTCCTTTATCCATTACGCCAGTTTAACCCGGTCTTAGACACTCATGCACAGTCAAAAAACAACCAGTCGACCTTGCATTCAAGGCATGGCGGTATAAATTAATATCATTACCGCCATCAAAACGGTAATAGACCCACGAGCTAATCATGCTCGTAACAGCAGTGGCTATAGCACGACATAATAATAGAGGATAATCACGATGAAACTTCGAGTACTCTCTCTGATGGTGCCTGCTTTGCTGATGGTTGGCAGCGCAGGCGCCGCTGAAATCTACAACAAAGACGGAAATAAACTGGATTTGTACGGTTTAGTCGATGGCCTGCACTATTTCTCTGATAACAATAGCGTTGATGGCGACCAGTCCTACATGCGTATGGGGCTGCGTGGTGAAACGCAGATTAACGATCAGCTCACCGGCTATGGCACGTGGGAATACCAGGTCAACGTCAATACCCCGGAAAGCGAAAACAATGCCTTCACCCGTTATGGTTTTGCAGGGCTGAAGGCCGTTGATTATGGCTCATTCGACTATGGCCGTAACAATGGTGTCTTGTATGACGTGGCGGCTTATACCGACATGCAGCCGGAATTTGACGGTTCCACCTATGGTGCCGACCAGTTCATGTTCCAACGTTCAAACGGTCTGGCAACCTATCGTAACAACGACTTCTTTGGCCTGGTTGATGGCCTGCATTTTGCTGTGCAATACCAGGGTAAAAACGGCAGTGCGG
Organism: Serratia sp. N21D137; assembly: GCF_047530005.1. NCBI lineage: Bacteria > Pseudomonadati > Pseudomonadota > Gammaproteobacteria > Enterobacterales > Yersiniaceae > Serratia > Serratia sp. N21D137. Next base: position 28,857 of record NZ_JBLJAJ010000034.1, on the reverse strand, counting down.
AAGAAACTAATAATGGTCGCGACGTTCTGGGTCAGAATGGTGATGGCTATGGTATGTCGGTGAATTATGATATTGGCTATGGCATTAGTGCCGCAGGTGCCTTCTTTAATTCCAAACGTACCAGCGAGCAAAATGGCGGTGGCGCATATAGCGGCATCATGGGGCGTGGTGACCATGCGGAAGGTTATTCAGGCGGCCTGAAATATGACGACAGCAGTACCTATGTAGCCGTCATGTTTACCCAGTCCTATAATGCAGCGCGCTTCGGTAGCTCAAACAGTGAGGCTTATGGCTACGCCAATAAAGCGCAAAGTTTTGAGGCTTATGCACACTATCTGTTTGATTTTGGCCTGCGCCCATTTGTAGGTTATAACCAAACCAACGGCAAGAATCTGGGGCAAGCGGCCAACGGCAATACCTACGGCAGTGAAAACCTGGTCAAGTTTGTTGACTTGGGTGCGACCTATTACCTCAACAAAAACATGTCCACCTATGTGGATTATAAAATCAACCTGTTGGATGAAAACGACTTCACCAAATTGGCCGCTATCAATACCGACGACGTGGTTGCTGTCGGCCTGGTTTATCAGTTCTGATGACAGCGAAATAAGTCAGCTAACGCGGCCTTGTGGCCGCGTTTTTTCTTTCTTCTTTCCCCTGCTAGCCTGTTTAGCCATTTCCAGTTATTTTTGCTCAAACGGCCATCTGAGCCTAAGCTAGGCTATGTTGCTGAATTTGCAGCTTCTATCCAAGTGGACGCAGCGTCCCTGGATTAAGACATGGAGGAGTTTCAATTTGATGCGTTTATCAACCCTGGTACTGGCGATCGGCGTTGCGTTAAGCATGCCCGCGCTGGCAGAAACCCATACCCAGACAAAGGAGGCGAAAGTGGCCGGAGAAGTTAAACAGGATAAGCAGGGAGAAAACCCGTTCTTTGCCGCCAGTCAGTTGCCATTCCAGGCCCCTCGTTTTGATGTCATCAGCGAAAGCGATTATGCCCCGGCCATTGCCGCCGGTATCCAGCAGAAACTGGCAGAAGTCGAAAAGATCGCCAATAACCCGGCTGAGCCTACGTTTGACAATACCTTCGTGGCGCTGGAAAAAAGTGGCGCACTGCTGACGCGCACCATGAACGTGTTCGGCGCGATGACCTCCGCCAACACCAGCGACACACTGCAAAAGCTGGATGAAGAAACCTCACCGAAGCTGGCGGCGTTAGACGATGCCATCATGCTCAACAGCAAACTGTTTGCGCGCATCAAGGCGATTTACGATCGGCGTGATAGCCTCAACTTGGACCCCGAGTCCTTGCGGCTGGTAGAGGTTACCTACAAGAACTATGTGCTGGCCGGGGCCAATCTTTCTGAAGCGGATAAAACCCAACTGAAAGCGTTGAACCAGGAAGCGGCGACGCTGAGTACCCAGTTCACCAATAAATTACTGGCTGCCAGCAAAAACGGCGCGTTGGCGATGGGTGATAAAAACCTGCTGGCCGGGCTTTCAGAGGGCGAGTTGGCGGCAGCAGCGCAGGCGGCCAGTGAGCGTAAGCTGGATAAGCAATGGCTGTTGGTGTTGCAGAACACCACGCAACAGCCTGATTTGCAAAACCTGCAAGATCGCGATACTCGCAAAAAGTTGTTCGAAGCTTCGATCAACCGCGCAGAAAAAAATGACGCCAACGATACCCGTCAAACCCTGGCGCGGTTAGCTAAAGTGCGTGCCGAGCAGGCCAAACTGCTGGGCTTCCCGAACTATGCCGCCTGGAAGTTGCAAAATCAGATGGCGAAAACCCCGGATGCGGCGTTGGCGTTTATGCGTAATATCGTGCCTGCCGCTACGGCCCGGGCAGAGCGTGAGGCCAAAGACATTCAGGCAGTGATCGATCGGCAAAACGGCGGTTTTCAGCTGGCCGCCTGGGATTGGCAGTTCTATGCCGAGCAGGTGCGTAAAGAGAAGTACGATCTGGATGAATCACAGATCAAGCCTTACTTTGAGATGAACAACGTGCTGCATAACGGCGTATTCTATGCCGCCAATTTGCTGTACGGCATCAGCTTTAAAGAACGTAAAGATATCCCGGTTTATCATCCTGACGTGCGGGTATACGAGGTATTTGATAAAGACGGCCAGTCTCTGGCGCTGTTCTACACCGATTTCTTTAAGCGAGACAACAAGGGCGGCGGCGCCTGGATGAGCAACTTCGTTGAGCAGTCCAAACTCAACGGCACCAAGCCGGTGATTTACAACGTCTCCAACTTCACCAAGCCCGCAGCGGGCCAACCTGCATTGCTGTCTTATGATGACGTAATCACCATGTTCCACGAGTTTGGCCATGCGCTGCACGGCATGTTTGCAGATCAGCAATATCCAAGCCTGTCCGGCACCAACACTGCCCGCGATTTTGTCGAGTTCCCGTCGCAGTTTAACGAGCACTGGGCCAGCGATCCGCAGGTATTTGCCCACTTTGCCAAGCACTACCAAACGGGTGAAGCGATGCCGCAGGCGTTGGTCGATAAAATCAACAAGGCCGACAAGTTCAACAAGGGTTACGCCATGACCGAACTGTTGGCCGCCGCGCTGCTGGATATGCATTGGCATATGCTCGGCGCCGTTCAGCCGCAGCAGGACGTGGACAAGTTCGAGGCCGCATCACTGCGCCAGGACAAGATCGACCTCAGCTATGTGCCACCACGCTATCGCTCCAGCTATTTCCAGCATATCTGGGGCAACGGCTATGCGGCCGGTTATTACGCCTATCTGTGGACGGAGATGTTGGCAGATGACGCCTTCCAATGGTTCAGCGATAACGGCGGATTAACGGCAGAAAATGGCCAGCGTTTCCGTGAGCAGGTGTTGTCACAGGGCAACAGCCAGGATTTGGAAAAGCTGTACGTTAAATGGCGTGGGCAGGAGCCGAGTATTGAACCGATGCTGATCAACCGCGGGCTGAAGGATAAGTAACTACGTTTAACGCTCTCCGAGGGCAGGTGACTGCTCTCGGATGGCTATAATCGATGCCATGAAAGAGAATTGTGTGAGGCGGATCGTTTTTCTGTGTAATCGAAATTAACCGTAGTGAGATTAATCCTTGTAATTAACAGGGTTACCAACACGTGTTGGTTTAAATAACCGCGAAATCCATCCTATTGTTTTAATGAGTTTATCTTCAGCATAAAATTTCCCCCTGGTATAAAAACCATAAGGAAAGGTGTTTAACGCCTGGATTAATATGATTAACGTCACAGATTAACCGCTGAAAACGGTGCGGCGACAAGTTACGATCATAATCTCAACTCCGATAGTTGCCGCTTTACTGTTGTCGGGTTCCGACTTAAAACAAACACCTGTTCAAAAACAAACAAGTGTTAATTATGACCAACCGGGAAAAACAGATACTGCAACTCCTTCGGCGGGAGCCGTTGATTCAACAACACGAAATCGCCGATATTCTGGGTATTAGCCGTTCTGGTGTGGCAGGCCACATCATGAATTTGATGAATAAAGGTTATATTAAAGGTAAAGGCTATATTCTCTCCGAACATCGTTATGTGGTCACCGTTGGCTCGGTAAACATGGACGTTTGTGGTTATGCCAATACGCAGTTGGTTTATGAAGACTCCAATCCAGGGAAAATAAAATGTACCCCAGGCGGGGTTGGGCGAAATATATCACAGAACATTGCGTTATTAGGGGCCGAATGCCACCTGGTTTCCGTGGTTGGTGACGATTTCTACGGCACGACGCTGTTGGAACAGGCAAAACTGGCGGGCGTCAACGTGGATAATTGCCACCGACTGCATGGTGAGAATACCTCGACCTACGTTTCGTTGCTGGATGGCAGTGGTGAAATGCTGGTCGCTATCAACGATATGCGCATCCTGGAAAAATTGACCCCGGCGCTGTTATCCCATTCCAAAGATTTAATTCAACACTGTGGCGTATTGGTGCTGGACTGCAACCTGACGGAAGACGCGCTGGCCTGGTTATTTATCAATGCCGGTAATGTGCCGGTATTTGTCGATACGGTTTCCGCTTTTAAAGCGCCAAAAATCAAAAACTGGCTATCGCATATCCATACGTTGAAGCCGAATCGGATTGAGGCGGAAATCCTCAGCGGGATGAAAATAGCCCAGACTAGCGACGCACCGGCGGTGGCCCAATGGTTCCACCAGCAAGGAGTTCAGCGTTTGGCGCTGAGTATGGGGAGCCACGGCGTTTATTTCAGCGAAGTAGATGGCCAGCACGGTTGGTCGGCACCGCTGCCGACTCAGGTAGTCAACGTCACCGGAGCCGGAGATGCCATGATGGCGGGGCTGGTGAGTTGCTGGCTGGAGGATTTCCCACTCGATCACAGTATCCGTTTTGCCCAGGGCTGTTCGGCAATGACCCTGGCCTCTGAGTTCACCAATAACCCGAACCTGTCGCAAGGCAGCGTTCAAAAACTTTTGGAATTACAATCATGCAAAATAGCCTAATCACCCATCAATATCTGGATATCGCTCCTGAAGTGGCGCTTGCTCAGGCCGAAAATCGGCCGGTGGTGGCGTTGGAATCGACGATCATTTCCCACGGCATGCCTTACCCGCAAAACGTTGAAACTGCCTTGCAGGTAGAGGAAAAGATCCGTGCCAACGGGGCGGTGCCAGCGACCATTGCGGTGATCAATGGGCGCATGAAGGCGGGGCTATCCCATGATGAGATAGAAACGCTGGGCCGCGAAGGGCACCGGGTCGCCAAAGTGAGCCGCCGCGACTTGCCGTTTGTGATTGCCAGCGGCAAAAACGGCGCAACCACCGTGGCTTCTACCATGATCATTGCCGAACTGGCCGGGATCAGCGTATTTGCCACCGGCGGGATTGGCGGTGTGCACCGTGGCGCGCAGCAGACGTTTGATATTTCTGCCGATTTACAGGAATTGGCACAAACCAACGTGGCGGTGATTTGCGCCGGTGCCAAATCGATCCTGGATCTCGGTTTAACCACCGAATATCTGGAAACCCACGGCGTGCCTTTGGTGGGATACGGCACCGATAGCCTGCCCGCATTTTTCAGTCGTACCAGCCCTTACTCCGTTAGCGTACGCCTGGATACGCCGCAGGAAATCGCCCGGGCAATGGCCGCCAAGTGGGCGGCTGGCTTGCAGGGCGGAATGGTGATTGCCAACCCAATCCCAGAGCAGTACGCCATGCCTGAAGAAAAGATCAACCAGGCCATTGAGCAGGCGGTTCAGGAATCGGTGGAACAGGGGGTGTCCGGCAAGGAGAGTACACCATTCCTGCTGGCCAGAGTCGCTGAATTGACCGGCGGCGATAGCCTGCAGGCCAATATTCAGCTGGTGTTTAATAATGCTGAGCTGGCGGCCAAGATCGCGGGTCATTATCAGCTAAATTGCGCTTAACGCTTAAATTAGCACTCTACGTTTGTCCTTAATAAATCACTTCTGCCTCGGTAGGCGGCAGGCTATTGCCGTTTGCCGAGTAAAGAAGGAAGTAAACAAAATAGAAGGGGGCCTTATGGAGTTGTTGCGCAGTCTGGCAGGTATGTCGATCCTGTTATTCATTGGCTTTGTATTTTCAGTCAATAAAAGAAAAATAAGCTTGCGTACGGTCGGTGCGGCATTGTTACTTCAGGTATTGCTTGGCGCTATTATGTTGTATGTCCCTGCAGGTAAATGGTTAATTAACACCATTGCCAGCGGCGTCAATCGCGTGATTTCGTACAGCGATGCGGGGAGCGCATTTATTTTTGGCGGCCTGGTAGGGCCGAAAATGAATGAGCTTTTCGATGGGGCAGGTTTTGTGTTCGCTTTTCACGTGCTACCTGCCATCATCTTTATCACCTCATTGATTTCTATTTTATATTATCTTGGAGTAATGAGATGGGTGATCAATATTCTTGGCTATGTCTTTCAGCGCCTTATGAATATCAGCAAGGTGGAGTCCTTTGCCGCCGTGACCACCATTTTTCTGGGGCAAAATGAGCTGCCTGCGGTATTGAAGCCGTTTGTTAAACACATGAACCGCAATGAACTGTTCACGGTGATCTGTAGCGGTATGGCCTCGATTGCCGGTTCGATGCTGGTCGGTTATGCCGGTTTGGGCGTCCCCATTGAGTATCTGTTGGCAGCTTCCCTGATGGCTATCCCGGGGGGGATCCTGTTTGCCCGTTTGCTCAGCCCGGCGACGGAGCCTTCCCGTGTTGAGTTCAGCGAAATGTCATTCAGTGATAAACGGCCAGCCAGCATTATCGAAGCAGCAGCCAACGGCGCGATGTTGGGGCTGAAGATTGCGGTGGGTGTTGCCACGGTCGTGATGGCCTTCGTTGCGCTGATCGCGTTGATCAACGGCATCATCGGCGGCGTGGGCGGCCTGTTTGGCGTTGAAAGCGTCAGCCTGCAAAGTCTGCTGGGCTATCTGTTTGCTCCGTTAGCCTACATCATGGGCGTGAGCTGGGAACATGCCGATCTGGCTGGGGGGCTGATTGGCCAGAAGCTGGCGATTAACGAGTTTGTCGCCTATCTCAGCTTCTCTCCTTACCTGAAAGAAAGCGCAATGCTGCTCGATCCAAAAACCATCGCGGTGATTTCGTTTGCACTGTGCGGTTTTGCCAATTTTGGTTCGATTGCCGTGGTAGTGGGGGCATTCAGTGCGGTGGTACCGGAAAGGGCCTCGGAAATTGCCCAGTTAGGGTTCCGGGCCCTGTTGGCGGCGACGCTGTCCAACCTGATGAGCGCTACCATTGCCGGGCTGTTTATCGGGTTAGGGGGGATTTGAAGAACTGGGGCAATTGCAGGCTAATCTGTCCCCGATTGCCCCTCACCCCAACCCTCTCCCGTAGGGCGAGGGAGCTGCCCGGCTTTTTTGATGAGGTTGTGCTGCTTCGGAAAGTAGGGAATAAAAAACGGAAAGGCCTGTGGCGTAAAAAACCTTAATCGGTATTCGATATTGCTAGACCACAACACAAGACAATTAACGTTTTAGGTATTAGTCAAGACAATCAACGCACTCGATCGGTTCCCTCTCCCTTTGGGAGAGGGCTAGGGTGAGGGGTATCACTACTCCAGCAGCCCACGTTGGCGCAGCGTGAATTGGGTCGCCTCGTTCAGATCGTAACTGGCCAGTTCTTCCTTCCGCACCCAGGCATATTCTTCAAACTCATCATTAAGCGTGATGGTGCGGTTGGCCGCGTGGCAGTCAAAAATAAGGTAAATCATATAGATCTGCTCTTTGCTGCCGTCTGCATAGGTTTTCACCCGCACGTCGTCACGAAACGTCCAGGGTTGAATGCGGTCCAGCACCAGATCGCTACCCAATTCTTCACTGACTTCACGACGCAACGCCTGCTCGATGGTTTCTCCTGGCTCGGTACCACCGCCGGATAGCGCCCACTGGCCGGGGAAAACCCCTTTATGGGCCGCCATTTTGCATAGCAGATAGGCGTTATCGTTTTCAATTAATGGGCAAACAATTATACGTTGACGCATCGTAACTCCATGTTTCAAGGGCATCATAGTGGTGCAACGCATTATACGCCAGTCAGCAGGTGGGAGTTGTTAATTCTCATGAGTGGGAACGGGGGATGAGAACCGCGATCCTCATCCCGCTGGCTTACAGTTTGGCCCGGTACTCGTCTTCCAACCGGCTCATTGAGGCCCAGAACGGGCTTGGTGTCCGCTCCAGCAGGCGATCGGCCAGCAGATCCAGATGGGTATGCCAGCCGCTGGCGACGCTGAGCAGGGTCTCGCGATTGGCCAGGCGGCGATGGGTAAGGGTCAACAGCACCTTATCCTCTTGCTCGGTCAGTTCAATAGTGACTTCAGAAGGGCGGGCTTCTCCTGTTTCTGCCCAGGTAAAGCTCACCAGGCGTGGTGGCAGAATGCAGGTGATATGACCCATCTGGGCAATTTTACCAGCACAGGATTTGTATTTTGCCGGCGGTTTTTCATCCACACCGGCCAAATCGGCATTGCAGAACAGCAGCTCGATCTTGGCCCCGACCTGCATGGGCATCTCACCGGCGGCCAGCCAGCTGGCACGTTTATCCGATTCGATCAGGTAGGCCCAGACGCGTTTGAGCGGGCCGGGCAGCAGCCGCTGGATCCGCAGCGTACCGGTTTCAATAATCATACCGTAGTCGTTCATGGGTTCACTCCGTCGGAGGATGCGAGTCGGCCTGCAGCAGCGCTTGTTCTAGCGCGTCCAGCCGCTCATTCCAGAAATGTTCGTAGGTTTGCAGCCACTGCATGGCCTGCACCATTGGCTCGGGAGCGAGCCGGCAGATATGGTTTCTTCCCTGCACGGTGCGTTGCACCAGCCCGGCAAGCTCCAGCGCTTTGATATGCTTGGAAGCTCCGGCAAACGACATCTCGAACGGCGCCGCCAGTTCACCGATGCTGTGTTCGCCTTCGGCCAATGTGCGCAGAATGGCGCGCCTTGTCGGGTCGGCCAATGCGTGGAAAATGGCGTCCAGCGGTGAGGAAGATAATTTAACCATATGGTTAAATATAGAACGTCAGCGTCAATACTCAACTGGTTCGTTGAATATTTTTTAATTTTGTCACATTAAAAGTGTGGGTATGACTTTACGCCGGGGGACGATCGAGCATAGTAAGGGCGACTTTCACCGCTTTTTCCAGCCGGGCACGGCTCACACCATCCCGAGCCTGAACGGACAAGCCATGCAGGAACGCCGCAAAATAATCGCCAAGGCTTTCTGTATCGGTGTTGGCGGGCAGTTCACCAGCCTGAATCGCAGCCTGTAATCTGTCGATAATGCCTTGGGTGCGTTGTTGGCGATGCTCCATCAACCAGCGCATGACGCCCTGATTATCTTCACTGACGCTGACCGCAGATGAAACCACCATGCATCCTTGGGGAAATTCACCGTGGCTGTAGAGGGCAACGGCGTCGAGCAGCATCTGTTTGATGGCTTCACGCACGCTGGCCTTTTCTTCGAAAGCGCGCTCGGCAAAGCCGCCTTCGTGGGCTTCGTAGTGTGCTATCGCTTCACGAAACAGTAGCTCTTTCGAACCAAAGGCCTTGTAGATCCGTGCCGAAGCAATGCCCAGTTCGGCCACCAGGTCGGACATCGAGGTGCCTTCAAATCCCTGCCGCCAAAACAGGTTCCGTGCTTGTAATAGGGCCTGTTCACGATCGAACTCTCTGGGTCTGCCTGCCATCGTCATCTTCTCCGGTGATTTATCCGCGGGCTACAGGATCGCTTAAATGGCGGATAACGCCAACGAATTTCAAAATCCTCTTTCCGATGATTGGATTTAAGTCTATTGTTTGTCAATCGACAAGCAATAGGAAAGACGATGAAAACGATAAAAGGCCCCAGCCTGCACCTAGCCCAATTTAGTGATGCTGCTCCCCCGTTCAACAGCCTGCCAGCGATTGCCGCCTGGGCAAAAGAGACCGGCTTTAAAGCTATGCAGGTCCCCGCGTGGGATAGCCGTTTGTTTGATGTGAAAACGGCGGCGGAAAGTCAAAGCTATTGCGATGACATCACCGGCATGCTGGCGCAGCACGGCCTGGTGATCAGCGAATTGACCACGCATATTTTTGGCCAACTGATGGCAGTGCATCCAGCTTATGATGCGCTATGCGATAGCTTTGTACCGGAGGGGCTGCGTGGCGATCCGCTAGGGCGAACGCTTTGGGCCAAACAAAACCTGCTGTTGGCGGCAAAAGCATCGGCCCGCTTAGGCCTGACTGAAATGGGCACCTTCTCCGGTTCGTTGGCTTGGCCCTACCTGTTTCCATTTCCGCAACGGCCAGCAGGGCTGATTGAAACGGCCTTCGATGAGCTGGCCAAACAGTGGTTACCCGTGCTCGACGCCTGTGATGAGCAGGGCATCAACCTGTGTTATGAGATCCACCCCAGCGAAGATCTGCATGATGGCATTACCTTTGAAATGTTCCATCAGCGCGTTGCGGCTCATCCACGCTGCCAAATGCTGTTCGATCCCAGCCATTTCGTGCTGCAACAGCTCAACTATCTGGAATTTATCGATATCTATAAAGATCACATCCATATGTTTCACGTTAAGGATGCAGAATTCAATCCAAGTGGTCGGCAGGGGATTTACGGCGGCTATCAATCCTGGGCGGATCGTGCAGGGCGATTCCGTTCATTAGGGGATGGGCAGGTGGACTTTAAAGGCATCTTCTCCAAACTGACGCAGTACGATTATGCCGGCTGGGCCACGCTCGAATGGGAATGCTGCCTGAAGCATCCACAAACCGGGGCCGAAGAAGGCGCCGCGTTTATCCGCAATCATATTATTCCGGTCACGAATAAAGTGTTCGATGACTTTGCCGGTGCGCCGGTCAACCAACAACAAATCAACGCCTTGCTGGGCATTCGCTAACCTCTGGAGCACCTTATGACTATGCTGACTCACGGGCCATTATCCAATGGGCTCGAGGCCGAACACGTCTATATTAAAATCAACGGCCACCGTATTCACTGCGCCATCGCCGGAAGTGGGCAACCGGTGCTGCTGATCCCTGGCTGGCCACAAACCTGGTACACCTGGCGTTACGTTATGCAGGCGTTAGCTAATGCGGGCTTTCAGGCTATTGCTGTAGATCCTCCTGGTATAGGAGACTCGGACAAACCTCTTGGAGCCTATGACACCGGCAGCGTTGCCGAAAAACTCCATCAGGTCATGATGCAGCTGGGGCATCAGCGCTATGCGGTGATCGGCCATGATATTGGTATGTGGTTGGGTTATGCGTTGGCCAGCGATTACCCTCAGGCGGTTAGCAGGCTGGTGCTGACCGAAGCGGTGATCCCCGGTTTGGCAGAAGCACCGCCGATCTTTGTTCCTGCCGAGGACAACATCTTCCTGTGGCATTTTATGTTTAACCAGTTAACCGACCTGCCCGAAGCCCTGACCACTGGCCGAGAGGCTGAGTATCTGGGGTACATTTTCAACCGCTGGTCTTACCGGCGCGATCGAGTCGCTGCAGATACCTACATCGCGGCTTACTCGGTGCCTGGTAGCTTGCGGGCCGGTTTTGATTATTATCGGGCCATTCCTGAGACCATTCGACAAAACCAACAGCGGGCTAAAACGCCTCTAACGATGCCGGTGATGACGATTGGCGCAGAACATGCAACACGCGATGCCCCCTTCCTTACCTTGGAGGGTAAGGCTCGTCAACTCCAAGGGGAGGTGGTGCCTGGCTGTGGGCATTTCATTACCGAGGAGTGCCACGAGGAATTTATCGCCCTGATCCTGCCTTTTTTACAGAAGGGTAAAGTCCATGCCGCTGGATAAGCAGATCGCGCTATTTTTGCAGCAACAGGCCGATGCGCCCGCACCATCCTCACTGGAAGAGCTACGTGCGCAAACGGCAGTTGGGTTACAGCGCTTGCAGGGGGCCCCCCAGCCCGTCAAAAAAATAATGGCGTTCCACCTCCCGGTTGGCGGCGGGCAAACTATTAGCGTGCGCGGTTATATTCCCCTAAATGCGCCAGAGGATAGGCCGCTTCCGGCGATGGTGTTCGCTCACGGTGGCGGATGGTGTCTGGGCTCGCTTGACGTTTACGATGGACCTTGCCGCGCGCTGGCCAATGCCACTGGGCGAGTGATCCTGTCTGTCGACTATCGCCTGGCACCGGAATATCCTTTCCCGACGCCGTTGTATGACGTTTATCAGGCGCTATGTTGGGCCTCGGAACAAGCAGCGCAAATCGGCATTGACCCTCTGCAAATTGCGCTTGGCGGGGATAGTGCGGGGGGCAACCTGGCGGCTGCGGCAGCTCTGATGACCCGGGATCGTTCAGGGCCAGCCGTAGAACACCAATACCTGCTTTACCCTGCATTGGATAGCGAGATGGCCATGCCCAGCTTTGCCGCATATGGTGAAGGTTTCTACCTGACGCGGGAGATCATGGGGTGGTGCTGGGCCAATTACCTAGGGCAGGATACCGACGCTCGCGAGCCTTACGCTTCTCCTTGGTATGCGTCAACGCTGGCGGGCTTACCACCAGCGACGATCCTGGTGTGTGAATACGATCCGCTGCGGGATGAAGGTGAGCGCTATGCACAGCGATTGCATCAAGCCGGCGTTAAGGTGAATTGCCAGCGTTTACCTGGGATGGTGCACGCTTGTATGCATATGACCGGCTTAACCCCGGCTGCCCAGGTTTCATTTACTGTGCTGGAGAAATTGTCTTAGTTCTTGCTGACCGCCAGGGAAGGCGGGACAACGTGGTATTAAAATGATAAACCTAGTGTTGCCGAGTCATTATCAGCCCGGCGTATGCCAACCTTAAAACGTAACAGGAGCCAGGGAAGTGCAAGGTGTGCCAGAACAGTTTCCGTTTGAGAAAGATCGCGCCCAGTTTCGGCATTTGCCGCAGTTGCCGGGCGTGGAGCTTTATCAGGCCCATATCGATCGCTATGCGTTTGAGCCACACGCCCATGATGCGTTTGGCATCGGCACGGTGGAAGCCGGAGCGGAGCGCTTTCGCTACCGTGGGGCACAGCATTTAGCCGCTCCGGGTGCCTTGGTGCTGATGAATCCGGACGAGCTGCATACCGGTGAAGCGGAAACGGCAGGCGGTTGGAACTATCGGATGATCTATCTGGAGCCTGCGGCGCTGGAGCGGATTTCCGGTGAGAAGGGCTGTTGGTTCAACGACGTGATCCACCATGATGCAGTGGCGGCCAAGCGGCTTTCGCAAACGCTGGCGGCGTTATGGCAAACCCGGGACACGTTGGCGCTCGATAGTTTACTGCTGTCCGTCGTTGATATTTTGCGCCCTCATGCTCGTATTGCTCAGCCGCAGCAGAATGAAGCCGCTCACCGTATGGTGATAGTTAAGGAGTATCTGCGGGATAACTTTGCTTTACCTATTACGTTGAGCGATCTGGCGGCGCTGCTCTCGCTCAGCCCGTATCATTTCCAACGTAAATTCAAAGCGCAATTCCATGTCACCCCACATCAGATGCTGATGGCGATCCGGCTCGAAAAGGCCAAGCAGATGCTCGGGCGGGGAATGCCGGCGGCCCAGGTGGCCGTAGCTGTGGGGTTAAGCGATCAGGCACATCTTACCAAAGCGCTGGTTAATCGTTACGGTGTCACGCCTGCGCGCTACCAAAAGCAGGTGCTGCGTTAACTTCCGCCGAGAAAACGGGCGTAAAACAGCAACCTGGTACAATATTCTGCCTCCACGGCCCTCTATCCTGACGCCACTTGAGAACTGCTTTTGATGATGGAGTCACTATGTTTGCCGGTGTGATATTTGCCCTGATTGCCGGGCTGATGTGGGGCCTGATCTTTATTGGCCCGGTATTGGTGCCGGACTATCCAGCCGCGTTGCAGTCCACCGGACGCTATCTGGCCTTTGGATTGGTTGTGTTACCGCTGGCCTGGGTGGATCGTCGCCGTCTGCGTCAGTTGCTGGCTAAAGATTGGCTAGAGGCGTTAAAACTGACCGCAATCGGCAATCTACTGTATTACCTATGCCTGGCCAGTGCGATCCAACGTACCGGCGCGCCGGTATCGACCATGATTATCGGCACGCTACCGGTGGTGATATCGGTCGCTGCCAATCTGTTTTATGGCCATCACGACGGCCGTCTCTCCTGGCGAAGATTGACTCCGGCCTTGCTGGTGATTGCCCTCGGGCTGGTGCTGGTCAACGTTGCGGAACTGCAGGGGAATAGCGAGCCTATTGATGTCTGGCGTTATACTAGCGGCTTGGGATTGGCACTGTTAGCGGTGGCGTGTTGGACCTGGTTCCCTCTGCGTAACGCGCGTTGGTTACGTGATAACCCAGATAAACGGCCCACGACCTGGGCCACGGCACAGGGGATTGTGACCTTACCTTTGGCGTTGGTGGGCTATTTGCTGGTTTGCGGACAATTGGCGCTGACACAGCCGCAGTTCGCGCTGCCGTTTGGCCCCCGGCCACAGGTGTTTATCCCGTTGATGATTGCTATTGGCGTCTTGTGTTCTTGGTTAGGTACGTTGTGTTGGAACGAAGCGAGCCAGCGTTTACCGACGGTGCTGCTTGGGCCGCTGATCGTGTTCGAGATCCTGGCAGGATTGGCCTATACCTTTATGCTGCGCCATAGCTGGCCACCACTGCTGACGCTATGCGGTATTGCCTGCCTGACGGTTGGGGTGATTTACGCCATGCGCATCAAGCTGGAGCCGATGGTGGTTGCGTTAGAGGAGACACGTTAAAGGCTTAGGGCGCCGCATGCTGCGCTCGTCAAAATATGAGGCTACGGGTTCCCCCGTAGCCGTTATCATTTAACGTTTGCTGTGTTGGATAATCTCTTCGGCCACATTGCGTGGAGCTTCTGCGTAGTGGCCGAACTCCATGGTGTAGGTGGCACGGCCTTGCGACATGGAGCGCAGGGTGGTGGAATAACCGAACATCTCAGACAGCGGCACCTTGGCATGGATCTCTTTGCCTCCGCCACCGGGGATATCCTCCATCCCTTGCACCATTCCGCGTCGTGACGACAGATCGCCCATCACGTTACCCGCGTAATCCTCCGGCGTTTCCACTTCTACCGCCATGATCGGCTCGAGGATCACCGGGCTGGCCAGGCGACAGGCCTCCTTAAACCCAAAGATAGCCGCCATACGGAATGCCTGCTCGGAGGAGTCCACATCGTGGTAGGAACCAAAGGTCAGATGTACTTTGACATCGACCATCTGATAACCCGCCAGCACGCCATTATTCAGCGCCTCCAGAAGGCCTTTTTTTACCGCCGGAATATATTCACCGGGGATCACGCCGCCTTTGATCTCATCAAAGAACTCAAAGCCTTTACCGGGCTCATTGGGTTCCACCGTCAATACCACGTGGCCATATTGGCCTTTACCGCCGGACTGACGCACAAATTTGCCTTCTACGTCGGTCACTTTCTGGCGGATGGTTTCGCGGTAAGAGACCTGCGGTTTGCCGGTGTTGGTTTCAACGCCAAACTCGCGCCGCATCCGGTCGACTATGATCTCAAGGTGCAATTCACCCATGCCATAGATAATGGTCTGGCCGGAGTCTTCATCGGTGCGTACGCGAAGCGAAGGATCTTCCGAAGTCAGGCGTTGCAGTGCAATCCCCATTTTCTCCTGGTCGGCCTTGGTTTTTGGCTCGATGGCCTGCGCGATAACCGGCTCTGGAAACACCATGCGTTCCAACGTGATAATGGCATTGGGGTCGCAAAGCGTATCGCCGGTGGTCACATCCTTCAGGCCCACACAGGCGGCAATATCCCCAGCGTGCAGCTCATCAACTTCTTTACGATCGTTGGCGTGCATTTGCACGATACGGCCAATACGCTCTTTTTTGCCTTTTACCGGGTTATAGACGCTATCGCCTTTGGCCACGATGCCGGAATAGACGCGCACGAAGGTCAACTGGCCAACGAACGGGTCGGTCATCAGCTTGAATGCCAGCGCCGAGAATTTTTCATTATCATCGGCCTTACGGGTGATAATGTTATCGCGTTCGTCATGGCCTTCCATCGGCGGTACATCCAGCGGAGAGGGCATAAGTTCGATCACCGCGTCCAGCATGCGCTGGATCCCCTTGTTGCGGAATGCCGAACCGCACAGCATTGGCTGGATCTCACCGGCAACGGTGCGGGCGCGCAACCCCTGAACGATTTCCTCATTGGTTAATTCGACCTGATTGAGGTATTTGTCCATCAGCGCTTCGGAGCCTTCCGCCGCAGCTTCAATCATCTTGTCGCGCCACTCTTGGGCCTGCTCGATCATCTCTGCTGGGATCGCCTCGAAGCGGTAGGTCATACCCTGAGTCGCTTCATCCCAAAAGATGGCCTGCATGCGGATCAAATCCACGACGCCAGCAAAATGGTCTTCTGCACCGATGGGGATCACGACCGGCACCGGATTGGCCTTCAGGCGCTCGATCATCATATTGCGCACGCGGAAAAAGTCCGCGCCCGTGCGGTCCATTTTGTTGACGAAGGCCAACCGTGGCACCTTGTACTTATTAGCCTGACGCCACACGGTTTCAGATTGCGGTTGCACGCCGCCGACCGAGTCATACACCATCACGGCACCGTCCAGCACGCGCATCGAACGTTCCACCTCAATGGTGAAATCGACGTGCCCGGGGGTATCGATGATATTGATCCGGTGCTGAGGATAATTATGCTCCATGCCGTTCCAGAAGCAGGTAGTGGCGGCGGAAGTAATGGTGATCCCGCGCTCCTGTTCCTGCGCCATCCAGTCCATGGTAGCGGCGCCGTCGTGGACTTCGCCCAGCTTGTGACTGACCCCGGTGTAAAACAGAATCCGCTCGGTCGTCGTGGTTTTGCCGGCATCAATGTGCGCCGAGATGCCGATATTGCGGTAGCGTTCGATGGGGGTAGTGCGTGCCATAATCAACCTTTCTTAGCCTTGTGGCGTACGGCTTTAACAGTTTACGTAAAATGATATCCCTCAATGGGTTATCAGCCAGGCCATGATCAACCATGTTCTACGGCCTCAGAGTAATCGTAGCTGATGGTATTGACTTTATTAACCTATGACTGTGATAGGTCGTTTAAAAATCAAATACTACAGGTCACAAGGTTGTTCTGCGGATGGCACTTGCCAGGGTGTGAAAGGGGGCAAACTGAACGGTCACACAAGAAATTTCCAGCAAGCCATATAAATAACGTTCAGGATGCCTAAAAAACAATACTCCTTCCATGATCTGTTGGCAGGCGGTTTAATGTATCGACGTTAAAATCCAGAATAACCGTTTGCTGAAAGGACTCGTCATGTCTGCGTTTCGTGTTCTGTTTTTGCTGGCCGTGGTGCTCCAACTGCCAGCCTATGCCAAGCCTTTGGTCAAACCAACCGGCACAGCACCAGGTTCCATTCAATGGCAACCCTGCAACAGCATCGCCTTTCAGCACTGGTTCAGCGATGGCCCGCCTCCGGCCGGGTTACAATGTGGCTATGTCGACGCGCCACTGAGTGACCAGAATGCAGCACAAACCGTTCGGCTGGCTCTCACGAGGTTACCTGCGGTAGGCCCAAGAAAAGGCAGTGTGGTGATCATCGCGGATGGACCTGGCTCGCCAGGGCTCAATCCAAAAATTGCCGAGCAGGGTCCCGCCTGGCGGTTGCAAAAATCTTACGACATCATTGGCTATGATCCGCGCGGCGTGGGGAAATCGATACCCAAAATTTCTTGCCAACCAACAGCCAGTGAGGAAACACCGTCACCCGATGAAAACGATATTCCTGGTGCAGAGCAACAGGCACGGGATAGGGTGGCGGCCTGCATCAAGCAGACTGGAGCCGACGTGGTGCAACATATGGGCACCCACGAAGCTGTTAACGATCTTGATACCGTTCGCCGGGCGTTGGGTGAACCCGCGTTGACCGCCGTGGCGTATTCTTACGGTACCAAGGTCGCGGAGTTGTATGCCGAGCGCTTCCCCAAGAAAACCCGCGCGTTGGTGCTCGATGGCGTAGTGAACCTGAAAGAAGATGACTTTAACCAACGCATCAATCAGGAGCGGGGTTATCAGCAAAGCTTCCTGCGTTTTGCCGACGACTGTGAGAAAAATGGCTCATGTCCTTTAACCAGCGAACCTAACTGGGCGATCCAGCGGTACCACAGGATGCTGCGCAAATTGCACGATGCTCCTTTCGTTACTTCGTCGGGTTATGAAATCTCTGCCGATGACGTGATCACACTGACGCGTAACCTGTTGCCCTGGCGGGAACGTTGGCCAGAACTGGCCACCGCCTTGCGTAAAATTGATGAGGGCAAAGCCGATGATGCAGTGACCGATCTTATCGACGAAAGCTATACCCCAGATGCTGATGATGCGCGAATGGTGATCACCTGTGCAGATATGGCGAAGCCTGATGCCGACCAGCAACTATTACGCCGGCAGCGCCAACAAATCAATACAGCAGCCTCGTTTCCCAATTACTTACCGCTGCATGAGTATCCACTCGAGACCTGTGATTTCTGGCCATATCCTGGCCATGTGGAACCGCATGCTCCAGTACTTTCTACCGCTCTCCCGCCGTTGTTGTTCATTACCCAGCGCTATGACCCGGTTACGCCATATCGTAATGCCCGTGAAATGGCTTCGAGTTTTAAAAGCCCGCTGATTACCCGCGAAGGGGATGGCCATACGCTGGCGTTGACGGGCGTAGACAGCTGTGTGGATGATGCAGTAATAGATTATCTGTTGAGTCCAAAAAAGCCACGACGGGATAAAACCTGCCGTTGAGCGTGGGTTCTTTGGGTAATGATATGTGCCTCCACGAGGCTGACAGCAACACGACTCAGTAGCGTTCTAAAACTACATTCTGGGAGGGATATACTAAGTTATGTCAGTAGGGGCAGGACTGCGATTTTTACTAAGGTTATTCTGCCCCCTGATGAAGTAAAGGATCAGGCTGAATGTCTGGTAGGGATACAGATTTTCCCGTTAATGATGTGCGCATCCCGGCGGATCCACTCATTAACTTTGTAGACACTGGTTCTGTGCAATTGTGCGAATGTCTTAATATCGCCGTCATGCTTTCTATATATAAACTCTCTGACACTGGTCAATGTACAGTTCTCCATGAAGTGTGGCTTCCTAGGTGAAGGGTATCTGGATATCTATTATTAGGTTGGTACTGTTATAGGATAGAGCGTAACATAAAGTTTTAAATACGTGAATTAAACTTTGCTGTTATATGCAATATTTTATCGATCTGTTTTTTTAATTAGATACTCTTAGGTGATGAATAAATATATTCTCGGGATGACATAATAAATAAAATAAATATTTATTTAAAATCAAACGGTTAGCGTTTTCCATTGTGAGCGAACATCGCGATCTTAGAGGGCTGCATACTGAAATAGATTAATAATTTACATGGGTTTGTCGATAAAAAATATTTTTCCAACCTGCTGCATTGCAATAAATAATGCACAACAGCAAAATCAAGAATAATCTTAATATATTGAGGTGAGGTTATTCTTGGATAACAGTGAGATTTCTGAGTTTATTCCTAGTTAAAAGCAGGTAGAGGGGAGGCCTAACGATTTATCTGAATTTTTCCATCAAGATGTCGTTGATGATCAACCCCATCGTGATTTGTTAACAATCCATGAGTCTGGATAAAAGACTCATGGATGGCGCGACCAGCAGATGACCGAACTCAATTTGGTTCATACGCTAGTCGCGCGCATAGTTGGGTTAAATCAACCCAAGTTTGCCATTAATCTCCGCGATCTCGCGCCGCCATTGCTGCTGCAACTGCGGCTTTTGATGTTTGGGTTTACGCGTTAAATCCTCCTCAAGTTTGTGTTCCAGAGTAACCAGAGTCGCCAGCAGGTGATCTTCATTGGTCGATATCGCAGGTTCAGCGACCAGCTCGTGTTCAGGGGATATCACCAGCTCAGCATTACCGACACCACCCAGGGTGGTATAGATGGATGAAAGATCGTGCCATTCTCTCAGTTGGCGATCGTCTATCAGCCAGTAGCGATTACAGCTTTGCTCCATCAGCGTCCGATCGTGGGTGACCAGCAGCACGGCTCCCGCAAACTGTTGCAACGTTGCGGCCAGCTCTTCTTTACCTTCCATATCCAGATGGTTGGTCGGTTCGTCGAGCAGCAACAGTGAGTAGTTGGCCAGAGTAAGCGCAACAAACAGTAACCGCGAACGCTCGCCACCGCTCAGCGTAGACACTTTCTGTTGATGGCGCAGGTAAGGGAAACCGGCACCGATCAGCGCCATCTTCCGTTGATCTTCGGTCAGGGACGCGAAGTGGCACAGAGCATCGCTTAACGAGTCCTCATTGTTGAGCTGTTGCAGACTCTGGTCGTAATAACCTATACGCACGCGAGGGTGAAAAATCGACCCTTGGCAGCTTGCTTGCTGGTATTGCTGCCAAAGGAAGTGCAGCAATGAAGACTTACCACAGCCATTACGGCCTACTAACGCGATGCGGTCGCCACTTTTTACCTGGAGATGATCCAGACTGAACAGCACCGGCGCGGCGGGAGCAGGGCGAATGGCTAATTGCTCCAACGCCAGCAGTCGATCGGCAGGCAGTGCTTCACCACTGAGCCGGAGCCGCCACTGGTTGCCTGCGCTCAAGGTGGTTTGCTTGTCTTTTAATCGAACCACCTGTTTTTCCATCTGCTTGGCTTTACGCGAGAGATCTTCGTTGTCATACACCTGGCCCCAGACAGCCAGGCGCTTGGCACTTTTCTCTACGCGATCAATTTCCTTTTGTTCAGCCTGATGGCGGTGCTCATCAGCCAAGTCCTGTTCTTGGAGGGCGATGCGCGCCTGCGAACAAGGCAAACGGAAATACTGCAGCGTTTTGTCACGCAGGATCCAAGTACAGTTGGTTACGCTGTCCAGTAACCGGCCGTCGTGGGAAACCAGCACGAAGCTACCGTTCCAGTCATTCAGAAATTGCTCCAGCCACAGCAGCGTCGGCAGATCCAGATGGTTGCTGGGTTCATCCAGTAGCAGCAAATCAGGTTGGCGGATCAGCGCCCGGGCTAATAACAAGCGGGTATGCTGGCCACCGCTCAGGGTGCCGGCCGTCAGATCCCATGCTGCTCGGTCGAATCCCAGTTCAGCGAGTAACACTTCTCCTTGCCAACGTTCAGGCTGGTGTTGCCCATCAGCCAGGCCTGTGAGCACTGCCTCCAACAGAGTGCAGTGATACAAGGCTTCGGGCAGGTGTTGTTCAACCCGAGCCATCAGGCAATGGTGTGATGGGGTGACAGTACCCGCGCTGGCAGGCAGATCGCCACTGAGAATTTTAAGCAGGGTGCTTTTGCCACAGCCGTTATGGCCAATTAAACCGATGCGGTCGCCCTTTTTCAGGCTAAAGGAAACCTCAGCCAGCAGCGGGCCGAAAGCGGTATCAATACCAACAGATTGTGCAGAAAGTAAAGTCGTCATGGTGCTTACTCAAGGTTACAGGCATGTAGATGCCTATCGTCAAAAAATTGCCGACGATAACCCGGTAAGCCGGAGGGAAGAACTTTGATGTGAGTAAACTTCGCTCAAGCTTAGGTTATCGGAGCACGATACCGGTAATGCTTGAGCAGCGACGATCACCAAGGTGATGTGAAAGTATAAACAATTCACAAGACAGCATTGGGGACCTCCTTTTCATTATTATAGATTGATAGGTGAATGGATTATAAAGGGGGTTGGTGGTTTCTGCTACTGGCCTACCTGTTAGTTTGAGACGACTAACAGATCTCCACCGGCTCAGTAGGTAGGGCGCTGCATGCTGCGCCCGCTTGGTGAAACAATGGGTTGGGTTACGTTTTGGGCCGATCACTCATCTTCTGCGTAGATTTCTGGGTCCTGAATATGTTCCAGCACGTCCCCAGGCTGGCAATCAAGATAGCGGCAGATAGCATCCAGCGTAGCAAAACGTATCCCTTTCACCTTGCCTTGCTTTAACAGCGAGAGGTTTTGTTCGGTGATGCCGGCTGCGGCGGCCAGGTCTTTGGATTTGACTTTGCGTGTGGCTAACAACACGTCTAG
Organism: Serratia sp. N21D137; assembly: GCF_047530005.1. NCBI lineage: Bacteria > Pseudomonadati > Pseudomonadota > Gammaproteobacteria > Enterobacterales > Yersiniaceae > Serratia > Serratia sp. N21D137. The sequence continues at coordinate 7,331 of NZ_JBLJAJ010000034.1, read as the reverse complement.
CCGGACGATGATCGACATAATGGGTTAACCTCATACGAACTGTTGATTTTCATAATGCAACTTGCTGGCCTGTTTCAGGATTTGTGCAATGACGGCAATACAGGCCGCGAGAAACAGGGCAACAATATTCCCTGTATCGATCCCTAATGTCACCATCCGTTGGCCAACAGGCTCATGCATGGTTATCCAATAGCTGAGAACGGGCTGGCACAATAACTCTAAAATCGTCCAAAGGGCGACATATTGACCCATTTTCCCCAAATGGTGCGCCGCTGTGCCTGAAAAATAGGCACGTTGAGCATAGGTTTGGAACAGCTTGCGTAAATGATACAACCCGAGTGCCAGTGCCAGCAGCGGCACGCTCGAAAAGATAATGCCACCGGCAATTTGCCACCAGGGGAAGAGGTATAAATCAACACCCAAGGCGCTGATTAAATCGTTTGAGATGGAAACATGAAATCCGTAGCCATCATTAGCAGCGAGGCTTGGGAATAACCAATAGGAAGCATTAAACAGCAACATGGCGAGTAACAAGCACAATGTGATGGTGGCCATACGTTGGCTGAAGCGGGTAAGGCGATCTAATGTCATAAAAACCTCAAGTCGTTGAATGGAAATCGCAGTGACTTTAATCCATTAGTTATCGTAAAACAATAATAAATTATCGAAATTCGATCATGTAATGATTTTTATGTTCATAAAAAGACCGTCTGGCGGTTTCTTTTTGAGCTGTAAACGGTTATGGAGAGGGCGCTATAGGGGGGTAAATAAGGGCAAGTGAGGCGTTAGCTAAAATTTCTACTAACCTTCTAGGATTAATGCGCTTTTTCACTGAATAGCTTGTTATTATACTCATCGCTTATTGTTGATCAGGCGCAGTGATATTCATCATTTCGCCTGTTGCGTTTATCGCCAACCCCATGCTGAGCATTCACCGTTATGATCAAGTCATTACAGATTTTCCTGTTCACCTTTTTGTTGTTCGGCTTACCGCTGGCCCCGTTAGCCAATGCAGCGCAGCAGAATGCGGCTGCGGTTGAACTCAGCCCGCAGGAAATAGCGGCCTCACTGAAAAATTATCAAAAACAGCTGGATACGATTAAACAGCAGGTCTCAAAGGCGGGCTCTGATGGTCAGTTGAACAAGCTGTTTGACGCCACGCAGGTCTTGGCCACGGACGCAGAAAAGCTGACTACCGATCTGCAACCCATGCAGGTGAAGTTACAGGCACAGTTGGACGTGCTTGGCCCGCAGCCTGAACCTGGAGTAATGACCGAAACCGCCAGTGTGGTGCAACAACGCAATACGCTCAATAATGCCAAAAAACAGTTGGACGATGCCGTAAAACGCTCGCAAGCCATCAGAACGGGGGCGCTCGACTTAGGGCAACAAATTACCGATCTGCGCCGCGTGGCCTTCAAATCCCAGTTGGCGTTGAATACCGGCAGTATTCTTAGTTCGCAATTCTGGTTACCAGAGTCTTCTTCACAGGTTGAGGATTTAGCTCGTCTTAATGACTTTAAGCAGCAACTGGAGCAAACCCTGGAAGCCAGTTGGCAAGACGAATGGCGCTACGGGACGATAGCTTTACTGATCCTGGCTGCGGCTTGCTGGTCTCTCGGGCGTTATTTCGTGGAGCAGTTTTTTGCCTGGGTGTGTATCCGCTATTTACCCGACGGCCGCTTGCGCCGCAGTTTTATGGCATTAATGACCGTGCTGATCACGCTGTTTGCCACCACGCTGGCGCTAAATCTGCTGATTTCTGCGTTTGCTCGTGTTCAGCCGCTAACGTCTCAGGTTCAGGATTTCGCTGATGGTTTTATGCAGTTGGGGATTTTCTGCGCGCTGATCGCGGGATTAGGCAGGGCGTATCTTTCGCTGAGCCGCCCATCATGGCGTCTGGCGCAGATGGATGACGCCATTGCGAGCGGCATGCGTTTCCTGTCGCCGTTATTGGCCGGATTGGCCATGGCTTTTGGCACCGTGGAACTGGTTAATAACGTGATTGGTGCCAGTCTTGGCAGCACGGTGCTAGGTAATGGTCTGGCTACCGCATTGATGGCATTAATCTTGTTCGCAATACCGGTTCGGGCACGCCGTATCCGCTATAAGCTAGAGCAGCAGGGGATGCATCTGGAAAAACGCTCGGTGATTGCCGGGATAGTCCATATCGTTATTGTGGTATCGGCAACCGTGATCCTGTTATCACTGTTGATTGGCTATGTGGCTTTCGCTCGCTTCCTGACCTATCAGTTGATTTGGGGGGCACTGGTACTGATGGCGTTCTATTTCCTGGTGATCTTTGCTACCGATTTCTGTACGGCCATCTTTTCCCCCCAAACTGCCAGCGGGCGGGCACTGAAAAAATCGCTCCACTTTAAAGATCGTCATCTTGAGCAACTGACCGTCATCTTCACGGCGTTGTCCAAATGTTCTTTGATATTGTTGATGATTGTTGCCCTGATCAATGGCTCTTTTGGCACCACAACGCCCAACTCCTTGCTGCAAAAGATTGTTGCCATCCTGAGCGGCGAAGGCCTGAAGCGGCTGAATATCGTGCCAAGCAACCTGCTCAATGCGGTGGTTTGCCTGGCGATCGGTATCTATGTGCTGCGGGTCACGCAACGATGGTTAAGCCATGAGCTGCTGCCAAAAACCATCAGTGATATCGGTATCCGCGCCTCGCTGGTTACCTTGTTCAGCAACGTCGGCTATGTGCTGCTGATCCTGATCACGCTGGCGACGTTGGGTATCCAGTGGAATAACCTGGCCTGGATCGTGAGTGCGCTATCGGTAGGTATCGGTTTTGGCCTGCAGGAAATCGTGAAGAACTTTATCTCTGGCCTGATCCTGTTAACTGAGCGCCCGGTTAAGGTCGGGGATATGATCGGTATCGGCGGGGTTGAAGGGGATGTACGGCGCATCAATGTACGCGCCACCGAGATCCAATTGAGCGATCGCTCGACCATGATAGTGCCTAACTCTCAGCTAATCTCGCAGAACGTGCGTAACGCCACCATGGGGAATGCTCAAGGGGTGGTCACCGTCGCGCTGACTTTCCCCACCGATATCGATCCCGAGCAGGTACGCAACGTGTTGTTGAGTGCCTACCATGAACACGAATCCATTCTGGAAACGCCTGCCCCGTACGTTCGTTTCAGCCAGCTCGGCCCAGACGGGATTATCCTCAGCGTGACAGGTTACGTTGCCAGCCCACGCATGGTCGGCTCTACCAAGAGCGATCTGCTGTTCAATATTTTGAAGCTCCTGCGTGCTCATAACGTCAACCTGTCCAGCCCGAAAGAGGTGGTGTTTATGAAGCAACGGGCAAAAAGTCTGGTTGATGAAGAAGAACATTCATCCTGATGAGTAACTCAATGGCCGATAACATCATCGGTATCTATCAACGGCATGCCGGGGCGTTTGAGCAGAAGCGGTCCACCACGCTGTTTGAGCAACCCTGGCTGGAGCGCTTCCTGAGCCTGTTACCCAACAACGGACGGATCCTGGATATTGGCTGCGGCAACGGCATGCCGATCGCCGACTATTTTATCCGCCAGGGCTTTCAGGTGACGGGGGTGGACAGTTCGCAGCCGATGATCGACCGTTGCCTCCAACGCTTCCCGGAACAGCGCTGGGCTGTGGCCGATATGAGAACCCTGTCGCTAGCAGACAAATTTGATGGGCTAATTGCCTGGGACAGTTTTTTCCATCTGACGCGTGAAGATCAGCGCCAGATGTTTAACATTTTCCGGCAACATGCCAATAGCCAGGCCGCATTGATGTTCACCAGCGGTACCAGCGATGGTGAAGCGATAGGGACATTTGAAGGCGAAGCCCTTTATCATTCCAGCCTGGCACCCGAAGAATATCGGCAGCTATTGCAAGAGCAGGGATTCCAGGTGGTCAGTATGGTGGCCGAAGATCCCGACTGTGGTGGGCGAACCGTCTGGCTGGCGCAACTTGGCGAATGATCCCTGCATCACATTCAGCTACAGTCCACTATAAATAGGCCATCGGCCAAGTCATGGTGTTGAAATGATGAAAGTTATGAAAATCGTGAGAGTAATAGAAAAATACGTACCACCAACGTTTATCCTGGCGTTGATGGTTGCGCATAATGGGTACTTGGTACTCAGCCCGATCCTGTGGCATGGGCTGCAACATTCTCAAGATTTTGTGGAAAATTTCAGTTCCTGGCAACAGGCGCTGGGCTTTCTTGATGCGATGGATATTCCCCGCTTTATGATTGGCACCGTGCTGTTCTTTATGGCGGGTATGTTGCTGTTAAGGACGCGTATTGCCTGGTTTTTCTCGTTACTGCTGCTCAGCTGCATCGTCATCGTTGATATCGCTATCTATAAGCAAATCACAGTGTTGGCAGGGTATTCACTGGTTACCCTATTGGGAATGATCATCTACTGGCGCCGTTTCGACCAACGTAAGCTGGCGAGTACCAGTTTTTTTGCCGTCACCAGCATAGCCTCATTGATTGTCTACAGCATGTTAGGAACGCTGTACATTGGCGATCAATTCACCCCCGCGGTCACCGACTTACCTACGGCGTTTTATTTTGCCGTGGTCTGCATGTCTACTGTTGGCTTTGGCGATATCATTCCGCATACCACTGCTGCGCGAATGTTCACTCTCACGGTGATTATCTTTGGCATTACGGTTTTTGCCGCTTCTCTGGCCTCGGTTGCTGGCGTGCTAATCAGTCAAAATCTTCAACGTATTATCAAAGGGCGGTTCTCTCACATGGTTCGCAAAAATCACTATATTATTGTTGGTACCTCTTCATTGGCACAAAATGTCTATCAGGGATTGATTGAAAGCGGCGGTAACGTGACCATTGTTTGCGAGCCAGGCAATAAGCAACATTACCCTGACCATGCGGATGTGGTTGAAGGCGATCCTTCCGCCGTTGCGACGCTGGCATTAGCCGGGGCAGAAAAGGCGAAATACATTGTTGCCTTGACCGAAAGCGATGCGGTTAACGCTTTTATCATATTGGCAGCCAAAGAGGTGGGTGCGGCAGACACCAAAACCATCACGTTGGTCAACGAAAGCCAGAATATGAACAAGATCAAACGCGTCAAACCCGATGCCGTACTCTCACTGCAACTGTTAGGAAGTGAGTTGCTGGTGCGATCGCTCAATGGTGAGGTGGTTAATCACGATCTCAATATTGATGCGTTTTTCAGCAATGGAGAGGGCAAGTAACCCGGTTTTCCTTGCTACTGGCCAAGCCAGGCATAGCTCCAGGAGTCTACCATGCCCGTGACTGGGGGTAGACTCAGGGTTAACATTGTCGAAATGCGCTATCTGATGTCCTCGTCTTTACGTTTATAACAACATCCTTACTTACTTATTTTTAAGACAGCAATAAAAAAACCTTATTATCACCATCGCTTATCTTATATAGAACTATTTTTTTATTAAAAAATATAATTGCTCTTAATTTATTTATCTAAATTTGATAATAAGATATAATAATCACTCAGCTTCTTATTACCTTTTTATAATAATCAGTAAGTAGGATTAATCTTGTTTTTTTATTTGTACTTTATTTTGTTTCTCATGCTAGGATTTTGCTGCGTTATCGGAATTGCAACTTACTCCTGAGGGAGTGGTAAAGTGAAAGTAAGGTTGCTCTTATTTTATCAAATAACTGAAATACCTCCCTCCTCGATATGAGAAGCCAAGACTGCTGCGCACTAATGGTTTAATAATTTCAACCATTAATAATGTCATCCAATTTAAAAAACAAAAGAAGGCACTGCAAATGATTTGTCGTGTTTATTTAACTGCAGTGAAAACAAGGAATATAACCATGAAAGCATTCTCCATCAAAACGACCCTAGTCTCTCTGATCCTGGCCGGTCTTTCCAGCAATGCCTTTGCCTACGATGCGCAGATCAACATCACTGGTGAACTGACTGAAACCACCTGTGTGATCAACGGTAACACCACCGGCCCGGCAGTTCAGAACGTTACTCTGCCAACCCTGTCCAAGTCTTCACTCAGTGGTGCAGACTCTTGGGCTGGCCGTGTACCTGTCACTTTCACGTTTACCGATTGTGATGCCAGCAACGCAACAGCCTCCTTTGAAAACGGCACCAACATCAGCGCTGATGGCAACATGAAGAACTTGGCTACCGTCACTCCGGCAACCAACGTTGAAGTTCAGTTGTTGAATGCTGCAGGTACCGCGCTCAACCTGGCATCAGACACTGTGGCTACCCCAATCGTGAACGAAACCGGAGCCTTGAAGTTCTTCGCCCAATATTACTCTAAAGATGGTGCTGCTACTGCCGGTAAGGTGGTCTCACACGTTGAATTCTCAATGAATTACAACTAATTCCCCTTAGGGATACCAGAGGTATTGGTATCCCCTTTTTTTAAGGGCATCCGGCTTAGGGTGCCCTTAAAAAAATGGAATTTGGTCATTGCTGGTTATCTCTTGACCCTACCACTCTTTGGAGAAACACTCATGCTTGCTGGCCTTCTACACGTAGTAACTCCTCGTCAGACAAGGCGGATCTTTATGACCAGCCTGTTGGCGATGGCGGTAAGTACGGCTGCCCATGCCGCAAATCAGGACGTTCCGGAACAAGCAGAATTCGACCCCGGTTTTTTCCGTGGGCTCAGCGGCCAGGTGGCCGATCTCTCGCGTTTCACTAAAGGCAACAGTTTGCCCCCCGGCCATTACCCCTTTGATGTGTACGTCAATGAGCTGTGGGTGGGCCGCCAGGAAATCGCCGTAACCCTGACCGTCCCTGAGGCGAGGGTGAATTATTGCTTTACCCCTGAACAGGTACGTCAATGGGGGCTGGATGCCAGCAAACTCCCCGAGGCGGCGCTGGCCCAACAGGCGCTGAAGAACGAGAAGTGCTTCGACGCCGAGAAATTTATACCCGGTTTCAAGTTAAGTACTAATACCGGTGAGCTGATGCTGGAGATCACCGTGCCCCAGGCGTTTATCGGCTCACGCCGCGGCGTGGTGGCACCTGATCTGTGGGACCATGGCGTCACCGCGGGTTTTGTCGGCTATAACCTGAACACATTCCGCACCAATAACCGGGCTGCGGGCAATACCACCCAGTATTTCGGTGGTTTTAACAGCGGGGTGAACCTGGGCGCCTGGCGGTTGCGTCATAACAGCAGTTATACCCGGAGTGACGGCAACAACAATTCCGGCCACTAGCCCCATTCCCACTCGAAACGCAACAAAGTGACCCACTGGCCAGACCCGGATAAAATCACCGCTCTGGCCCTACTGGAGAGCCTGTTGCATGCAGGGAAAACATCTGACTCAGAAAGAGCGGTTC
>NZ_JBLJAJ010000033.1:0-63443 GCF_047530005.1 Serratia sp. N21D137 | reverse complement strand
TCTGTTTTTGACCGCCGAGTCCGGCAAGATAGTACCGGACAACGTCAAGTTTGAACTGAAGTGAATACTTCATCAGAACTGTACCTCCAAATGTCAGATGTTTGTCCAACATTTGGGGTTCAGTTCAACCTTGCGCCCCTCTTTGTGTGGAGTACAAAACACGCCAGATAGTAACAAATCATAACGTTCAGGCGCTTTCAGTTCCGGCACCGGATGATAATATTTGATAAGGTTCGGAGGGTTTTCGTCATAGCGACAAATTGCGACGTTCAAGCCCCCTCACCGCAAGGACGGGCCACACCTGCAGGTAACGCCATGTTAGACCATAAAGCCATAGAGCAGACGCTAATCAGCGCAGTCCGCCAGCAAGGTCTTACCCTGGACGGCAAAGACCTGCTAGATCTCCGCACCAGCGCCGAGGCGGTAGCTATCTCGCCAGGGCGGCAGTAATCAGGCTGGCGTTAATGCCCAGCCGTTTCCATTCATTCCACCAGCACCAACATACGCTTATCAGAATCAGCCACAGGGCGATTGAGCTTGCTTCTGATGGCATCGACAAGCCAAGCCGACTTAGGCCGCCACGGCCTGATTAAAGGCATCCTGTAAATCAGCCGGAACCCGGAACGCCACTAAGTTGGATTTGCTCACGCTCGAACCTCGATAGCTTCTTATCTTGGTCAGTGATGCTAAAATCAGGGATAGACTTATCATGGCTATAGTTACATTATGCTACGTGTAACTGCTTAAGTTTTAAATGGCATAGGCCAGCATTTGTTATTTTTTGCTATGATGTGGGTACCATGCTAAAAAATCATAAGGAGTGTGAATAGATGGACTACAATCAATCATCCAATGAAGTGTTAGCTAAATATTTTGATGCATTTATAGAAAAGGCGAGTGGGGCTTTACGTGATGGTGTGAGAGATATTGAAACAGGCGCGATTAGATCGCTTGCACTTATATCGCCACAGGTTTCTATTGGGTACACCAACCCACAGTACATGAATCTTATCTCAGCACATAGCAATATGATTCGTGAAGAAGATTCTCGTATGCTTCGCTCTATCTTTTCTCTGGTTAAAAAGCCTAATGTCATCTATGAGATGACATTGACCATTGTAAATTTTGTATTTGCAACAATGCCTGAACGAACAAAAAAAAACCTAACGGAAAGGCGATCAGAGATTGAAGACAAAGTAACTGACACCATTGCGAAGCAAGCTATAAAAGCAGCTGCAAAGATTGCTTTGATAGAGGTTTTAGTTCAGTTGATCACATTAAGAATATCAAGCTCCCCGGATGTAATTATCTCTTCTAGGCAAGTCGTGGCAAGAATGCTAACAGCATTCCAAATATATAGTTATTTTGATAAAGCAGCCGTGGCAGCAAGGGCGCTAAGACGGGAGAATAGAGTTATTTATAATATGTTGTACTCTCAAGAGGTTGAGATGCTGTATTTTATTATTGCAAAAAAAATAGACCCATTAATAAAAGTATCTCTTTCTAATGACAGCACAAACGCAGATGCGCTGATGTTTGCCTTGGCTGATGTGTTTTACAAGAGGTAATGCATATGTTTAAAGCGATCCGTTCTGTTACATTGGATATCTTAAGTTATGTGTTGGCGCTTGTTCTTTCATTATTATGCATAGCGTTGGCGAGTGTCTTTCCTGATAAGCTTTTTTATGCACTTTCAGTTGTTGGTATTTTGTTCTCACTCTATATTAGCATAGTGTTAGTAAATAAAATCAGGTAGCCAATGTACACTTTTTAAATTGCTTGCCTACACACAAGCAATTTAATTTTAGCTTGCAATTCAATAAACGCGATCATCCCAGATACTATAGCCAGAAGTTCCCGCTATTTTGTGCGCCCATGTAATCGACTCGTATTTTAATGAAAGTGATTCATATGGCATTACCCCAGCGCTATTAACCACATGCGGGTAAGTTGAATTTAAGCTTATAATGGTCGCATTAGTTAATTTTACTTCGTAGAACACTTCCAATACACCTGATTGGTTGAGCCAATAGACTTGAAAAATAGCGGTGAGTTTTTCATTATTGGATACTGCAAGAGCGATTAATGGTGATGATTTATCTATAGGCTTTACGACATCAACAGGCAAGTGGTTGCAATGTTGTTCGCGTGTAACACCATGATTTAACGATAGCACTTGAATTTCGTCTGGATGATTTTTTTGACATCTATTACCGATTGAATCCATTGTGTTACAACCGGCAGAGATTAAACCTTGCTGCTGGCCGGATAAACTTAAAAATATATTAAAGCTCACGGTAAACTCCTTGTAATGAATGCGTTGAAAAATCCAATGTTATCCTATCACGGTACCAGGCCAAAACATAAATATGAAAACAACTATTTACAATGATGATATTCTTTAAGTTAATACATATTAAATTCCTATTTAACTGGCTATCTGTTCATATGTTTTTGCGCTTCTTCTAGCGAGTTGAACGTTTCAATTGTAGTTTCATTCGCATCAGGCCTTTGTGCTGGCCGCTCTTGAAGGTATAGAGGAAATCACTATACCTACCCGGCTCATGCTCGATGCGCGCAATCTGCGCGGCTCTGGTTCGCACCGAAAAGGCTGTTTTGGAGTGTGCACCTGGTATCCGTGCGCGGGGTATCCACTTTGGTATCCACCAAATCGGTACTATCTTAGCGGATACCGGAAAAAGATTCCGGTAGAGCCATGAGAGGTAATCGAGCCACAAAGGCAACAGATCCATGATGCGGGATAATCCCGTATGTACCAGGGGACAAAAATGTCCTTTGGGTAATATTTTCAGTATCGGGATCGGTTGAGCAAAGCAAGGCAGGTTGCCCCCTAATGGCAGCGGCGACAGCTTGAGGTTAAAAAATAGTCGGAATGGTATAGCACTCCGTTTTACCGTGTACACATGGGTGTACACGATCAAAAAACGCATTATAAGAAATCCAGTATCCACAAGGCTTAGACGCCAATACTCAATGAATAAATTCAGTCGCTACCACTGGATAGCTAAAAACCTTAGAGCCCGCACATTAGCGGGCTTTTTGTAGTGATTGACCCGTCCTGAATAGCGTTGACACGTTTTCGACTTAAATCCGGAGAACGTGATAATGGCCGAGTTTAAACGCACACAACGTGACTATCCTTTGTCTTTTAAAATTGCTGTTGTTGAGCAGGTTGAAAAAGGCGAAATGACCTACAAACAGGCTCAACTGCACTATGGTATTCAGGGACGTTCCACCGTTCTGACCTGGTCGCGCAAGCATGGTCATCTTAACTGGGCTCTAGGTCTTCCCCATCTCTCCGGCCGGGAGTTGCCCATGAGCCAACCGCCTGCCCCTTTAACTCCTGAGCAAAGGATCAGGAAACTTGAAGAACAGCTTGAGCTGGTCACCCAGAAAGCGGAGTTCCTTGATGCTGTCGTTAACATGCTGAAAAATGACTATGAGATCAGTGTCATAATAAAACGACCAGGCAAGTCCTCACGCAAAAACAGAGCCAAAAAATCCTCGACCATATGGGTGCTACTGAGCTTGCTGCCAATCTGTTCCGAGCAACCCAAGCGGAAGAAAAACTGCGCCGCGACCAGGTAAAATCAAAACAACAGGCAAATCAGACCCATTTCGATGTAGGTAGGAAAGTACGACAAACTATTGAAGAACTAGTTGGAACCATGCCGGAAAATCTCCCTACGCCGGAAAAAAGCATCAAGCAACTCGAATCAGCAGCGAAACGCCTGGATAAGAAATAGACCACTTAACGGGCGCATTTTTGCTTAGCCCCTACGACACGAATAGGGCAAAGCTTATCATCAGTAACCTGTGCCTAAGCCATTGCGAGGATATCCTCGTAATGGTTCGCCTTAAGGCTAGCCCACTATCCGACCCGCATCGCCATCCTCCGCAAGAACCCCATCGGCCAGGCGGATCACGCGAGGAAAGTGCGTTTTAACAAAAGCATAATCATGGCTGATGGCCAGCACGGTGGTGCCTTGCGAACGGCAAACCGCTAACCAGCGGGTAAATACCCCCAACCAATAGCTATCAAAGTCACGGCTAGGTTCGTCCAACAGTAGCAGAGGTGGCGCAACGGCAGCGAGGCTGGCAACGGCGACCATACGCCGCTGACCGGCATGTAAATCCAATGGGTGAGCATCCGCAACATCCGTTAGCTCACAAAGCGCCAGCGTTTGATCAACACGCTGCTCCAGGCTATCGCCGCGCACACCCTGATGGCGTAAGCCAAAAGCGATCTCATCGCGTACTCGGTTACGAAATATCTGCCGTTCCGCTTCCTGAAATAATACTCCCAGCAACGGCGCACGCTGTGCCGCTTTAAGGGTGGCAATATTTTGACCCTGCAAGAGAACCTTGCCGCCGGTCGGTTTTAGCAACCCGGCCATCAGGCGTAATAACGTGGATTTCCCGGCACCGTTATCCCCGATCAAGGCCACCCATTCCCCCGCCTCAATGGTCAAATCCAAACCGTTAATGATGGGTTCGCTCACGCCTGGCCACTGATATTCCAGCGATTCAATCGTTAGCATAATGAAAGCCTGCCTTGCTCCAGCGCCCAGGTTTGCAGGCAATAAGCGGCAATCTTGGTGAGTGACCGCTCAAAGAGCAAAACCACGCACTGCTGCTGATTAGCGTAAGTAGCCAGCTGTTGTAACAGCTTGGCGGTAGCTTCAGGTGTCAGGCGGCTAAAGGCTTCATCCAACAATAGTAGCCGTGGGCGCATCGCCAGCGCACAAGCCATCACCACCCGTTGCGCCTCGCCGCCAGAGAGCGTAGCTGGATGACGATGGCGTAAGGCGTGGCAATCGGTGAACGTCAGCGCCTGTTCGATACGCGCCATGATCTCAGCTTCATCCAGGCACAGATTCTCCGGCCCGAAGGCGATCTCCTCTTCGACCGTGAAGGTACAGCCGGAGAGTTGCAGCTGGGGTGCTTGTTGAATGAGCTGCACCTGCTGCGCCATTTCAACCAGCGGGCGCGAACCTATTTCCTCACCGAGGACCACTCCTGAACCCTGTATTGTGCCGGGTAAGAAGTCGGGGAAACAGCCTGCCAACAGCTGGGCAAGCGTGGTTTTTCCGCTGCCATTCCCACCGCTAATGCCATATAAACCTGGAACCTCGCAATGTAGATCGATGCTTTCCAACTGCCAGCGACTACCTTGAGGAATAAAGCTCAGCGCATTCAGTGCCACAACCACAGCCAGGCTCCTATTTCCAATGCCGCCACCAACAGCAAGCCATAGCGCACGCTACGTTGCAGCGGGCTGTCGCTCGGTGCCCATAGCGTTGTGCGTCTGGGATGCAGCCGAAAAGCACGCATATCCAGCGCCGTGCTGCGCGCGGTTAAATCATTCAACGCACTGTGGGTTAACGGGATAACCAATGCCGGAATGTAGCGCAATCGTTGATACCAATAGCCGTCTAGCGGCACGCCTCGCGCCAGCTGTGCCTGGTAAATCGCGGCCAGTTGCGCTCGCAGCTGTTCGGCAACCAGCAACGGCCCCGCCAGCAGGTATGCCAGCCCGAGCGGCAAACGGCTGGCAAACAGAGCGCGAATAACATGCTGCGGCGGCACGTATTGCAGCCAGATTTGCCCAAAACTTAGCGACGCCAACAAGCGTAGCCAGAGCGCGGCGGCGTTGAGCATTTCACTATCATCACGCGCCTCCCCCCGTAACCACCACGCCAGCCAACCGCTATGCACCAGCCATAAGCCGCCCGCCATGGGTAACATGATCCACGCCACATAGCGCCAACGATGTCGGGTGCTTTTCATCAGGATCAGCAATAGAAAGCTCGCCAGGCTATAGGCTAGCAACGGATAACCAAACGGCATCAGCAAGCTGCTGGTACCCAGTACCAGCCAAAGAGCCAGCGAGGTAAACGGGTGCATTAACGCACGGCAGCCATTGCGGGGAAATTACGCAAGGTGCGCTGCGACATATTACGTACCAATAGCCAGACGATGATGGCAACCAGCACTTTATCTATCAGGTTGATCCCCAGAACGGTCATTGCGACGGATTCGATCAGATTGCTACCCATTGAGTGCACATAGGCGACAAAGAAGTCTGCGCCACTGCCAGTGACCCCGGCGAACAGATAGGTACGGATCGGTACGGCAACAATCGTCACAGCCAAGGTGATCACCACACCGCTTAAGATCACTTTTGGTAACGTCCGGAACCAACCGATGCTCGCCAATAAGCCAGCCACCAAACCAATCACCATTGCCACCGGTGCAAACGCCGCCGCAATCGGGCCGGTGAGCAGGCCCCAGATCAGGTTGGTCAATAAACCGGTCAACATGCCGATGATCGGCCCGGCGAGAATTGCACTCAGCAAGGTACCGATAGAATCGAGGAAAATAGGCAGCTTCAGCATCGATACCAACTGCCCGCCAATCATGTTGATAGCAATTGAAATCACCATCAACACCAACGTCTGACTCGATAACCCATTACGTGCCATAACAACCTCACTCAAAAAGTAGGAAAATTAGCGTTGCTCGACGTTTAATTCGTCATAGCCTGAAAGCGCGCAAGGTTGTCGGTTAAATACGACATCGTTCAATTCCCCAATCACCAATTCGAGCGTGGTGCGCACTGTGCAGCCTGCCATCACATGGCCGCCGGTCATATAACCATGCTCATCGGCCACGGCCAGATGCAGATGTTCGCCTCCGGCCTCCAACGTGCCAATCAGTGAGACCACTTCAAATTTTCCGCTCAACAACGTGGTGCCTTCGCAACCGGCAAAACGCAACGCCACGTCGCTCAAGCTGCCGACGCAACCGCTGATCCAGGCGGCACGCAAACCCTGCTGCCGGATAAAATCACGAAGTGCAGCCAGCAGGTCTTGTTGCGGTAACAGACGCAAGGCATAAAACCGTGCCGTAGACGGCGTTGATGTCTCCACGATAAGATCCTTTACCCCAGTGGGTTGGGTGATACGGAAAAGAGGGAAATGGCGTCGGGAAGGTAGGATGCTGCATGAGGGATGTGACTCCAAATAACTCCGAACCTCGGACGTTATGCAGCATGATAGAGATTGATGCGGCCTATGTATGTGACATAGGTCAGTAAAAGCGGCGGTGCTGGTATGCTGGCCAAAAGCGAAATTGGAATGGGTCTGAAAGAACACTGATGCCAAAAATAAAAAGCCAAGAAACTCTGGTACGCGAGCGTAAGCGCTGGGTAGCGCTAGCGATCCTGGTGGCGGCCATTGTTGGCAGCTTCCTGTGGTGGAAACAAGGGACACTGCGATACGAAGAGTGGAGCCCCAACCAGCAGTATGTGGTGCGCAATTATAAAACCTTCGAGTTTATTCCGCGTTTCACCATGCCTGGCGATGGCGGGCATTACTCCGGCTACATGCGGGTTTATGACCGCAACGGCAAGCTGCTCTACGAAGAGTATTCCGACCTGCTCGACTTTGTCGAAGGCCCATTCTGGGCAAAAGAAGGCGTTTATTGGATGGGGAACGACAATCAGGACATCGTTCGCCTACCCACCTCGCCTGTGGATTGAAGCTTGCTGACAAGTGGCCTCCTGAAGGGAGGCTTAACCCGATCAGTTATAAGCGGCGGCCTGCTCTTCGGTGATCAGCTCCATTTTTTCAAGCTGAACCGCAATGCCGCGCAGTGAGCGCCCAAACTCCAGGCTTAACGCCTCTATCGTTTTGCCAGCGCTGTAGCCTTCCTCCAATAGCTTCCTGTCTTCTTCCGACCAGGGGAAATTGAAGTTTGCGGGCCTACCCTCGGCAATATTTTTCTGCCGCCGCTCCTCGGGTGATAACTTTGCCTTTTTCACCCGTTCTCGCTCGGCGTAAAACTCATCCGCCAGGGCAAACAGCATCCGGATCGTCTCTGGGGAATGAACCAGCGAGGTATGATTCAAAAACTCCCCCGTTTCTGGGTTAATCCCCCTCGCCAACGCACGCAACGTCAGGTAGGTCTGCATCATGGTTTCCGTCCTTAAAAATCTAACCGTCATTCTCGCGGCTAGTTCCCTGCCTATTGTTGCTCATAAAACGAACTATTCAACGATTCGATCGGAACGCGTATTAACTTTGCGAAGCAAATTCCAAATTAACTCTATTTCTTGCAAGAAAATAACCACTTAAAAAAATACCCATTCAGAAATGGGAAACTCAATGCCGTCGATAATTCTCCCGGCAATCGGTGAAACAGGTTTATCTTCAATATTTACAGATAGTTTTCACTTGAAATTAATAAGGTAAATTAACCACTTACCGAATTTATACCGAACGCGATAAATTAAGGATTACTCACCGCACCGCTGGCTACTTATTAAGGAGTATTTTCCCGCTAACTCTCCCTTATGTTGATTTCCCTCAATAACGCTTGGGTTATTGCTGTTAGTTTGCCATGACTAAAAAACCACTGATAAGCATTAGGGAAAGCAATGGACGTCAATCGCAGACAGTTTTTTAAAATCTGCGCTGGCGGGATGGCAGGAACCACGGTGGCAGCATTAGGCTTCGCGCCCAAGGCTGCGTTAGCGGAAACGCGCAACTACAAATTATTGCGCGCCAAAGAAACCCGCAACACCTGTACCTACTGTTCCGTAGGCTGCGGTTTATTGATGTATAGCCTGGGCGATGGGGCAAAAAACGCCAAATCGACGATTTTCCATATCGAAGGCGACGCGGATCACCCGGTAAACCGCGGGGCGCTGTGCCCGAAAGGCGCTGGCCTGCTGGACTATATCCACAGTGATAGCCGCCTGCGTTACCCAGAGTATCGCGCGCCTGGTTCAGATAAATGGCAGCGCATCAGCTGGAATGAGGCCTTTGATCGCATTGCCAGGCTGATGAAAAATGACCGGGATGCCAACTTCGAAGCCACCAACGCCGCTGGCGTGACGGTAAACCGTTGGCTCTCTACCGGGATGTTATGCGCCTCTGCGGCCAGTAACGAAACCGGCATGCTGACACAAAAGTTTGTCCGATCGCTGGGCATGCTGGCAGTTGATAACCAAGCGCGTGTCTGACACGGACCAACGGTAGCAAGTCTTGCTCCAACATTTGGTCGCGGTGCGATGACCAACCACTGGGTTGATATCAAAAACGCCAACGTTGTGATGGTGATGGGCGGCAACGCCGCTGAAGCGCATCCGGTGGGATTCCGCTGGGCGATGGAAGCCAAAAACAACAACGACGCCACGTTAATCGTCGTCGATCCCCGCTTTACCCGTACCGCATCGGTCGCCGATATCTACGCGCCGATCCGCTCCGGCACCGACATTACCTTCCTGTCGGGCGTGTTGCTGTACCTGATTTCCAACAACAAGATCAACGCTGAATACGTGAAGCATTACACCAACGCCAACCTGTTGGTCCGGGATGACTTTACGTTTGAAGATGGCTTGTTCAGCGGTTATGACGACAACAAACGTCAGTACGACAAAACCACCTGGAACTACCAGTTTGGTGAAGATGGCTATGCCTTGCGTGATGATACGCTCCAGCATCCGCGTTGCGTCTGGAACCTGCTGAAAGTTCACGTCAGCCGCTACACGCCTGAAGTGGTGGAAAACATCTGCGGCACCCCGAAGGAAGATTTCCTGAAGGTGTGTGAAGTCCTGGCCTCCACCAGCGCAGCAGACCGTACCACCACCTTCCTGTATGCGCTGGGTTGGACCCAGCACACGGTCGGCGCGCAGAACATCCGTACCATGGCGATGATCCAGCTGCTGCTCGGCAACATGGGCATGGCGGGCGGCGGCATCAACGCCCTGCGCGGTCACTCCAACATTCAGGGGTTGACCGATATTGGCCTGCTGTCCACCAGCCTGCCGGGTTACCTGACGCTGCCTTCGGATAAACAGACCGATCTGGCTACCTACCTGGCCGCCAATACGCCAAAGGCTACCTTACCTGGTCAGGTTAACTACTGGAGCAATTACCCGAAATTCTTCGTCAGCCTGATGAAGAGCTTCTACGGCGACGCTGCCCAGAAAGAGAATAACTGGGGCTTTGATTGGTTGCCGAAGTGGGATCAGTCCTACGACGTCATGAAGTACTTCCAGATGATGGATCAGAATAAGGTCAACGGCTATATCTGCCAGGGCTTTAACCCGGTCGCCTCCTTCCCGGATAAGAATCAGGTGGTCGCCTCACTGGCCAAGCTGAAGTATCTGGTGATCATCGACCCGTTGGTTACGGAAACTTCCAATTTCTGGCAGAACCACGGCGAGATGAACGATGTCGATACCGCGTCGATCCAAACCGAAGTGTTCCGGCTACCATCCACCTGCTTTGCCGAAGAAGACGGCTCAATCGCCAACTCCGGCCGCTGGCTGCAATGGTACTGGAAAGGCGGCGATGCCCCAGGTGAAGCGATTACCGACGGCGAGATCCTGGCCGGTCTGTACCATCGCCTGCGCCAGATGTACGGCAGCGAAGGCGGTAAAGGTGTCGAACCGTTACTGAAAATGGGCTGGCACTATGAACGGCCAGATCACCCTGAATCCGAGGAAGTGGCCAAAGACAGCAACGGCTACGCGCTGGAAGATCTGTATGACGCCAACGGCAACCTGCTGGCGAAAAAAGGCCAGTTGCTGGACTCCTTCGCAATGCTGCGCGATGACGGCAGCACGGCTTCAGCCTGTTGGATCTATACCGGCAGTTGGACCAGCAAGGGCAACCAGATGGCCAACCGTGATAACAGCGATCCGTCAGGGTTGGGCAACACGCTGGGCTGGGCCTGGGCATGGCCACTGAACCGCCGCATTATCTACAACCGCGCCTCCGCCGACCCAATGGGTAAACCTTGGGATCCGCAACGCATGCTGATTGAATGGAACGGTAGCAAGTGGGTCGGGAATGATATTCCAGACTACAACACCGCCGCACCGGGCAGCGGCGTTGGGCCGTTCATCATGCAACCGGAAGGGCTTGGCAGGCTGTTTGCCCTCGACAAAATGGCCGAAGGGCCGTTCCCGGAACATTACGAGCCGTTTGAAACGCCGTTGGGCACCAACCCACTGCATCCAAACGTGATCTCTAACCCGGCGGCCCGTCTCTATCCGTCCGATGCCAAGCGCATGGGTGATAAATCCGAGTTCCCTTACGTCGGTACCACCTACCGTCTGACCGAGCATTTCCACACCTGGACCAAGCACGCGCGCCTTAACGCGATCATGCAGCCGGAACAGTTCGTGGAAATCAGTGAACGTCTGGCGAAGGAAAAAGGGATTGAGCAAGGCGATACCGTCAAGGTCAGCAGCAAGCGGGGCTTTATCAAGGCGAAAGCCGTGGTGACCCGCCGTCTGCAAACCCTGAAGGTTAACGGGCAGGATGTCGACACCATCGGTATTCCACTGCATTGGGGCTTTGAAGGGGCAGCCCGCAAAGGCTATCTGGCCAACACCCTGACGCCGTTTGTCGGCGATGCCAACTCGCAAACGCCGGAATACAAGGCGTTTCTGGTTAACGTGGAAAAGGTGTAAGGAGCCGAATTTATGTCCATGCAATCCCAAGACATTATCAAACGTTCGGCCACCAACACCCTGACGCCACCTCCGCAAGCGCGTGATTACAAGGTCGAGGTCGCCAAGCTGATTGACGTTTCCACCTGCATCGGTTGCAAGGCCTGTCAGGTGGCCTGTTCCGAATGGAACGACATTCGCGATGAAGTGGGCCACTGCGTCGGGGTTTATGACAATCCCGCCGATCTGAGTGCCAAATCCTGGACGCTGATGCGTTTCTCTGAGGTGGAGCAGAACGGCAAGCTGGAATGGCTGATCCGCAAGGATGGCTGCATGCACTGCGCAGATCCGGGTTGCCTGAAGGCCTGCCCGTCTGCCGGGGCGATTATCCAATATGCCAACGGCATCGTGGATTTTCAGTCCGAGCACTGCATCGGTTGTGGTTACTGCATCAGCGGCTGCCCGTTCAACATTCCACGGCTGAACCCGCAAGACAACCGGGCGTACAAATGTACCCTGTGCGTTGACCGCGTCAGCGTGGGCCAGGAACCAGCCTGTGTGAAGACTTGCCCAACGGGCGCAATCCACTTTGGCACCAAGGCAGAAATGCTGGACGTGGCACAGGAGAGGGTCGAAAAGCTGAAGAAACGCGGCTTTGAACATGCGGGAGTGTATAACCCGCAAGGCGTTGGCGGCACCCACGTGATGTACGTACTGCACCATGCCGATAACCCCGAGCTGTACCACAATCTGCCAAAAGACCCGCATATCGATCTGTCGATCGGGTTGTGGAAAAGCGTACTCAAACCCTTATCCGTGGCGGGTTTCATCGCCACCTTTGCCGGTTTGATTTACCACTACATCGGCATTGGCCCGAACAAGGAAGTGGATGATGAAGACGAGGAGGACCATCATGAGCAAAAGTAAAATGATCGTTCGCACCAAGTTTATCGACCGGGCCTGTCACTGGACGGTGGTCATCTGCTTCTTTCTGGTGTCGCTGTCCGGCATTGCGCTGTTCTTCCCCACGCTGCAATGGCTGACCGAGACCTTTGGTACGCCGCAGATGGGCCGCATCCTGCATCCTTTCTTTGGTGTACTGATCTTTATCGCGCTGATGTTTATGTTCTTCCGTTTTGTGAAGCATAACATTCCCGAGAAAGAGGACTTGCCGTGGGTCAAAGGCATCGTGGAAGTGCTGAAGGGTAATGAGCATAAGGTCGCTGACGTCGGCAAATATAATGCCGGCCAGAAGATGATGTTCTGGAGCATCATGAGCATGATTTTCGTGCTGTTGATCACCGGTATTATCATTTGGCGCCCTTATTTCGCCCACAACTTCCCGATCCCGGTGATCCGCTATGCGCTGTTGATCCACGCTGCATCGGCGATCGTGCTGATCCACGCCATTCTGATCCATATGTATATGGCATTCTGGGTGAAAGGCTCGATCAAAGGCATGATTGAAGGCAAGGTCAGCCGCCGCTGGGCGAAGAAGCATCACCCGCGCTGGTACCGTAAGGTCGAGGCTGAAGAGCAAAAAGACGAGCAGTAACCCGTTGAAATTCGCCCCTTCGCATGAGGGGGCGACAATCTCCTCAAGCGACCACTGAACCATCAAAGATCTGCTGCATGCTTTCGATCAGGCTCAGCCATTCACTATTGGCCCCAGGCTTCCACAGTGCCACCATCGGGTGCATCAACCCTTGTTTCCCCAATTCCGTATCGAGCCGCTCAACCTGCGGCAAGTGCTGCATGTTCAGATGCGTTGGCAGGAATGCCCATCCCAGCCCGGCGGTTAACAACGTTTGCAGCAAAGCCGGTTCATTGACGACCTGGATGCGATCGGCGATTTGCAGGCGCTTCGCCATCGGCTCGGGCAGGTCATTAAAGGGAATAAGTTGGGTGCTGGATGCCAGCGACAGCAAGGTGACCGGGCTACCCACGGGGAAAAAACCCTCGCGAGCATAGACGGCCAACTCAATGGCCCCCAAGGCTCGCCACTTAAATTTTTCGCCAATCGAGCGGTTGATCGCCTGATAAACGCCAATATCCGCCACATCGTCTGCCAACGCTTGCTCACCCTCGCCACGCTCCATCATCAGCAAATCAAGCTGAATGCCGCGCTGGCCCAGAAACATCGCCAGTTCCGCTAAAAAAGTGCGCGGAGTAAACGGGTCATAGCACAGCGTCAGTTTCTGCCGCACCTGCTGCGGAATATGCTGAGCCAGCAGGCTAAGGGCCTCTGCCTCCTGCAAAAACAGCCGAGCTTGCCGGTAAAGGCGCTGGCCCGCCTCGGTCAATTGCAATGGGCGGGTACGGCGATCGCACAGGGAATAGCCCAGATCCAATTCCAGATTTTCGATCAGTTCACTGACGGTGGTGCGATCCTTCCCCAGCCGCTTGGCGGCCTGAGTGAGATTGCCGGTCTCGCAAACGCTGGCGAAAGCTTCAATCTGCGCCAACGAAAAACCTATCTTCCCCATCTCTCCTCCACAAAATTGCGGGGGATTTCCCCCCGTTCATCCACTCTACGATATGAGTTCGCGGGCTTACCATTATTTTGTTCACCTCATTCAGGTAAGGAAAAAACCATGAAAAAGTTCACACACAGCGTCTCAGCCCTACTGGTAGGTGCTGCACTCAGCGCCAGCCTGGCAACCGGGGCGCAAGCCTGCACCCGCGCCTTTATGAATATGTACCCAGGCTATATGATCAGCGCACGCAATCTGGATTTCTTCGGGCCGGTAGATCCCTCACTGGTGATCACACCACGCGGTATTGCGCATAACGGCGGGGATGCGAAGAACGCCGCCCAATGGCAAACCCACTACGGCAGCGTCGTGGTATACGCCGATGGCGTGTTCCCAATGGACGGCATGAATGAAAAGGGGCTAGCGGGCCATACGCTGTTTTATATGAACGGCAGCCAGGTGCAGCAGGACAATCAGGACAAGCCGGTGATCGAAAGCCGCGCCTGGTTGAGCTACATCCTGGATAACTACGCCACCGTTGATGAAGCGGTTAAAGCCATCCGTAGCGACGTACGCCTGGCCGCCGCCCATATGCCTATCGATTACGCTTCAGACACCAAACACATCGCGATCGAAGACGTTAGCGGCGATTCGGCCATCATCGAGATCGATAACGGCAAAGTGAATATCTATCACGACAAAAATTATCGGGTGATGACCAATCCCCCTTCTTACGATAAACAACTCGAGAACCTGGCCAAGTATCAGAATGCCAAACGCAACGAGATCCCTGGTGGCTTGGAAGCGGATGAGCGCCTGGTGCGCGCGAGCTATGATTTGAAAAATCTGCCGCAGCCGGACAATAAAAACCAAGCACACGGCTTCATCTTATCGGTGCTTAATAACGTGGCTTACCCGATCGGCTCACCGGCTGAGCCAAGCGAACAAAAGGTCACCGACATGTATGCCAAATACAGCAAGCGCCCGGACCAGAACAAAGGCATCGGGACTTACTGGACGGCGATTTCGGATCTGAGCCATGCGGAGTATCACTTCAAGTCCACCTTTGCGGCTTCGCAGGTTTGGGTTCCGCTGCGTGACATCAACTTCAGCCAAGGGCAGCCGGTGCGTAAGATCGCCCATCTTAACGACTATGCCCAACAGGGCTGGGAAGGTAACGTGCTGGCCCAGGCGAAATAACGCTTAACCCACTATTATTAGTGGGATAATTTCACGATCAAACGTTGCTGGCCGCCGATGGCCAGCAATAATCTGAACGCATAACTCTCGCCCAAAGTATTTTGTTCTAATCGTCATGCGGGGTAATGAAAGGCACCACGGGCTGTGGCTAAATAGCGCTTTCCTAGCCTGTATGCCGTTCGGATTGTTTATGTCGCAAATATTGCAATTTATTTTAGCCTTGGTGGTAATTGTCGTTCTCGCGTTTGTTAGCCTCCATCAAATTTAGCTTCTTCTGCAATAAAATGAAGGTACATATCCTGTGGAAAACAGGTAACCATTCCATCCCTGCCGATCAACAGCCATCTCCATTCTCATGTCTTTATCTAAATAAAAAACAGGCAAAACATTCTTTAAATCAGATATTAGGGCACTATCTGCTGGTGTTTTGACGGCTAACGTTGATTTTACATGCAATAAATGCCCCGTTTTACGCATAATAAAATAGGTCTTGCGACTCACGTTGTATTGACGTTGCTCTTTATTGAGTTGGCCTTTGATTACAACGAAACCATTATCCCCGTTTAAAAAATATGTCATTGCCAAAGATACAGTTTCTCCTTCTTTCTTGACGATGAGCTTTGCATCACACGAAAAGTGCGTATCGCGCCAATAACCAAGCCCTGTAAACAACCACTTACCCAACATAATAAATGTGATAACAATGGTTGAAGAAAATATAAATACACCAAACAATCTTTTAATCACGATTGATTCTCCATATAGTAATTGGAGACACAATCATTTCCACGAAGATAAGAAAACTCATCCCGGCACTTTATGACGGAAACCCTGGGTATGAACTGAAAAGTTGAGAAGTAGACTACTTCGTTACCCTGACAACTGACCGGGTCTTTAGCATTAAATTTATAAAAGTCATCTTCTGTGCTTTTATCTTCATTAATATTTACCCGGCAACCATTGATATTCCCAATATTATGAAATGTTGATGAATAACTCTCAGAAACAAATAACCCGCCTCCAACGAACAACGATATGAAAGCAAGTATGCCAAAGGAGAGAAGCATTATCCGCTGGCTTCTTAATGATTCTGAATGACGCGTTGAAACTTGGTTTTGTACTGGTATCTTTTCAACTGCGCGAGCAGAGGCTTGATCTGGTGATGAAATGTTAGAGATGCTGACCTGAGCCTCCTGGACCTCCTGGACCTCCTGGACCTCCTGGACCTCCTGAGTCTCTTGGACAATCCGAACGCCACTAGACAACGGTATAATTTTAATAGAACTCGGTATCAATAAACCTTTTCTGGGAACTGTTTTGATCACTTCATAATCAATGCCACATTGCCTAAGCCCTTTACGCAGGGTTAGGATATTTTGATAGTACGTATTATCACTTACATGAAGTCCATATTGCTCCCACCCTATTTGCATGAGAGCCCCCTTAGTGACGAGTACTCCATGATTTTTTATCAGGTGGAGAAAACATTCAGAAGCTGAGACAAGGATAGGGAACTCAACTCCATTAGCAATTGATTTAAATGTATTTTTCATTGGACAAAAGATAACAGAATCCGCGATCACCACGCATAATGATGTCTCTTGGTCGCAGGTCTTAATGACGTTATCCATTACATTACCTCCATTAAATAATGTGAATATTATGACATCAAGAGACAACTCTCGCATTGATCTGTGTCTAAGAATTTTCTGCAAGCACAATAATTGAGCAAAAAAAATACTAATATTCATGCTGTACCCAGCAAGATAATTACGCAGTTTATTATTATTTACTTACTATTATCAACTAGTTATGATTTACTCGGTGATCAATGCTTTTAACTATGGCGAAGGTGGGTCATTTTCACAGAACTTATACCTCAGTCGTATTAATTACTTGATAAAATGGTGTTATTTTAACATTTCCATCATCAAAATGAGGACGAGGCTCATTTAAGTCGCAGTAACACCTTGATATTTTGTTATAATTTTAACATTGCAGCTATCGGCATCAATATCAGAATTTTCGAGCCGGCAGCGTCTTCAAGAGATGGTATTCTCAGTGCGTCCATAAAGATAAAAACCTGGCTTAAAAAATATTTATACTTAAATATCATACTGTTAAGCCAAAAAATTAAGAGCTTATATGTTTGTGTGTAATTTTCTATTCATTAACATCATCCCCCACCAAAACCCAAAAAAGGCTTATTAATTTTTATTGAGTTTACTTTATTGCTGAAATAGCTAACATTGCGCTCAGATAATTCCTATCAATAGCGCAAAGAGACACAACTTCTCATTTGCTGGTTTATCTTAGCCTTACTTTCTATGAATGTAGAAGCTAAGCATTATAAAAGAGATGAGATTAATATCATGAGTGAATTAAACTTCCTGCCTGAGGTGGATGGGCTGTATGGAACCATTAAGGATAATGGCACAATCACATTATCATATGATTCTCACATCAAAAACATTAATTATTATATTGTCACCGACAATATGTATTTTAGTTTAGGTGTCGTAAAGTACATTGAAAACATCCTCAATAAAATATCACCAAGGAAATTAAACGCTGGCATTTCCATCCAGTGTTATCTTTCTGGAAAAGTACTCTCTGTTTATGAAGATATTCATAGAAATGCTCACTTAAGAAAAACATCACACGTCATTATAGCGGATAAGGACTTTATACGTATGTTGGGGCTTGGGATTAATGAAGAGATTTCACGATCTGTCTCATTCATATCATGCGAGGATTGTAATTTAAGCTATTTTGAAAAAATGCTAAAATCAAATAACGCTACACACTCCCAACAAGTCAGTGTACAAGAACACTCCTCATTTTGGATTTTAAACCAGAGAGAAAAACGTATATGTTTTTATCTATATAATGGTTTCACCCCAACATTTATAGGCTCACTGCTGGGGATTAACTCTAAAACAGTCAGCTACTATCGCATGAGAATAATGAAAAAAATAGGATGTGAGCGGAAAGGCGACTTTAATAAGGCTTTAATTAATTACTATGGAAACAAATCGCTCAGAATATAAATACATGATTACTCCTGAGATGATTGCAACCGAGAAGAGTTAAAAAAACCACTTGAGCTTAGATAACACATACGTCTATCTTGTTACTCATAAGTTAGACTATTAAATTTATAAGTAGCTCTCCGATATATACAAAACAGAGATTATTAAATTCTTTCTAACAACCTAATTCCTGTCAATTAATCTTATGAAGGAGGCCGTCAGTTTATTGGTGACGGCTTTTTTTCATCATCCTAATATAATTCCTCTGCTACCTATCTGCTAGCACGAAGCTTGAGGCCATCTCCAGTATCTCTCCATTATTAGAGATAATCCCGCCAAAGCTACTCCCAGAAGTATGTTCAGGTATCTTCTCAGATACCGCGCGGAGTGTTTAAAGCTCATTTGGTAAGATTCAACACCTCACAGACTGCAAGCTATTGATACTAGTATGAACCTGCACTTTAGGATATCCGAACTGAACACGCATTGGTGTAAGCATTTTTCCATTTTGCCTTTGTGAGATATGGAGTATTCCACATTAAAATAATAAAGAGCCCCTTCACCTTTTTACAATCTCTTAGCCCTTCCCTGAAAAAGTATTAAATCAATTGAATGACACATTATCTCTGACTAACCAGTCATGTCGTAACCTAATGTTTTAAATGGAAAAATGTTATTTGAACTTGTTTTGGATGAACGCGCTATTAATTCCCCCTATAGTCCTTCTGCCCAATCAGGTTAAGTGGATTTGTGGTGAAGTGAGTGCAGTCACCTATAAAGGCCAAGAACATTAGGGATTAGGGCAGGAAAATACTTTTTATATGAAAGTAGAAAATCACAAAGGAGAAATTAGGTGAAATTAAATATTTTAGCGCTGGTCGTAGCTGCTGGTTTTATGTCTAATGCATTTGCAGTTACTCCAGAAGCGGGTAAAGGTCAGATCAAATTCACAGGTTCAATCATTGATGCACCTTGTTCAATTACCCCAGACACCTCTAACCAGAATATTCAGTTAGGTCAGGTTTCAGCAACTGCTTTGAAAGATGGTGGGAAATCAACTCCTGTCGCTTTCCAGATCGACCTTGAAAAATGTGATACAACTGCACTTAAAGGTGTAACCGCAACCTTTACTGGTCCAGCATCAGCAAGTAATCCAGAACTGCTGGGTATTACTGGTTCTGCACGAGGTGCAAGTATCGTTCTGACCGATGGCGCAGGTACTCCAATCAAGTTCGGTACTCCTACCGCTAAGCAACTGATTATGGATGGAAGCAATACTTTAGTCTTCTCGGCTTATCTTCAGGGTGATAGTGGTGCGGATGCTGTTGTTACCCCAGGTGAATTCAGCTCTATCGCTAACTACGCGCTTGCTTACGAATAATAATTCAGATAAGTAACTTTAATACAGGCACGTTAAGTATTTACTTTTCGTGTCTGCTTAAAGCGAGAATAAATCGTGAAAAAAAACATATTCTTTCTACTTTTATGTCTCGAACTTACTTTTATTAATCCTGCTGTTGGCAAAGATGTTGGCCATGGACGATTAAATATGCGTGGCAGCATTATCGAAACCGCCTGCACTATTGATATGAATAGCGTAAATCAAACTGTAGATTTAGGTGTAATCACAGTCGGCGAATTAGAGAGAAATGGGCGTAGTTCGAGCATTCCATTTAGTATCAACTTGATTAACTGCACGTTGAAAAAGTTAAACCCCAATGCAAGCAACTGGAGGTATTTTGAAATTACATTTGATGGAGAAAATCATAATGGCCTCTTCGTTAATAAAAGCTCAAGTCAGGGTGTGGGAGTTGCCCTTTCTGATGAAAAACTCAAACCTTCCTTGCCAGGGGTTCCATTATCTCAACACTTACTAACAGAGGGCGGAATTAGTATTAAGTATTATTTAGCCTTGACGCACGATGCTGGAAAAATAAAAGCAGGCGATTTCAATACGTCTATAAAATACAAGATAGATTATTTTTAATTGGTGGTGGCAAGGATGTCAAAAAAAACACTGAAATTATCAAAAAGTGGAATTGTCTACATAATTATTCTTGCTTTTCTGGGGCAGATTAACGTGTATGCGGCTGAAGAAACTCAGTTTAACACTGACATCCTTGATACGAATGACAAACAAAATCTTGATCTTTCAGTGTTCGCCGTCGCTGGTTATATCATGCCGGGCGTCTATCGCATGGCTGTTATTCTGAATCAGAAAAAGATTGCAGACTTTGATACGCTTTATTATTCGACGCCTGAAGATGTAAAATCCAGCTTTCCTTGCTTAACGAACGAACTTGTTACACAACTTGGTTTAAAGGAAGGCTATTTTAATAATCTCAAGTGGCAACCAAGCAATAAAAACGGTGAGCTTTGCCTTGTTATTCCTGCTGATGAAGGTTGGAAAGTAGCCTCGGATCTGCCAACTTCAACATTAAATCTGAGTATCCCTCAGGCTTTCTTAGAATACACAGCAGAGAACTGGGATCCCCCTTCTCGCTGGGATAATGGCGTGTTTGGTGCATTGTTTGATTATAATACAAACGTCACAACAATACGTACGCGCCATAGCGGACAGAATAACAGCATGAGTGGCAACGGGACTGCTGGTATTAACTTTGGCCCTTGGCGCGCCCGAGCGGACTGGCAGACTCAAATAGATAATAAATCTTCTGAAAATAACCATAGCAACCGTTTTGATTGGACAAGATATTATATTTATCGGCCGATAAAAAGTTTAAAGGCACGTTTATCTCTTGGTGAAAACTTCGTGAACTCCGATATATTTGATAGCTTTCGTTTTACCGGAGTCTCATTGCGCAGCGACGATAGCATGCTGCCACCTAACCTGCGCGGGTATGCGCCTGAAATTACCGGTGTTGCCAAGACAAACGCTAAGGTCACAGTTAGGCAACAAGGGGCTGTTCTCTATCAGACCCAGGTCGCGCCTGGCCCATTTCAGATCCAAGATCTTAACGATGCCGTGAACGGTCAGCTTGATGTTGAAGTAGAAGAGCAAGATGGCTCAACCCAGAAGTTCAGCGTACAAACATCAGATATTCCTTATCTTACGCGTCCAGGAATATTGCGTTATAAGGTATCGGCCGGGCGTCCTACTGATTTTCGTCATCGCAGTCAGGGACCTTTATTCTCAATGGGCGAATTTTCCTGGGGTGTGGCTAATGGCTGGTCACTTTACGGAGGAAATACGGTTAATAACAATTATCAGGCTTTAGCGCTCGGTATCGGTCGCGACCTGATGTTATTTGGTGCTTTATCTTTGGATGCAACACATTCTCGTGCAAAGCTTCCACAAACCGAAACCTTGCAGAGTCACTCTTTTCGGTTGAGTTATTCAAAACGTTTTGAGGAGTTTAATAGCCAAGTAACTTTTGCCGGATATCGCTTTTCAGAACGGAACTATTTAAGTATGGCCGATTATCTGGAAGCAAGACAGTCCAAATATCGCCGTGCAGGCACAAAAGAAATGTATACCCTGAGCTTTAATCAGCAGTTTACAGGTATTGGCGCCAGCCTATTTGTAGATTATAACCACCGTACCTATTGGAATAGCTCCGTGGATAATCGCTATAATATTTCAATGGCGAAATACTTTGATATTGCTAACGTGAAAAACATTAATGTTTCCGTCAACGCATATCGCAGTAAATTTAATAACTCAAATGATGATGGTGTCTATTTATCTTTGTCAATACCCTGGGGAGATCATGGTTCAATAGGCTTAAACAGCTCCCGTTACAAAGGGGGAAGTAGCAATCAGGTTAGTTATTTCTCAACGCTTAATGATTTCGATAGCTACCAGATCAGCGTTGGTAAAAATGGCGCTCAGAACGCCGCCAGCGGATTTTATAGTCATGCAGGCGACAATGTTCAAGTGAATGCCAATGCCA
This sequence comes from Serratia sp. N21D137, assembly GCF_047530005.1. NCBI lineage: Bacteria > Pseudomonadati > Pseudomonadota > Gammaproteobacteria > Enterobacterales > Yersiniaceae > Serratia > Serratia sp. N21D137. The sequence goes on along the minus strand of NZ_JBLJAJ010000033.1, from coordinate 41,335 downwards.
GCTACCAGGAATTAGGATTTACTTCCGCGGGGATCGGGTTGCAAGGTGGACTGACAGCTACGATGAAAGGTGCTGCACTACACCGTATTAACACTCCTGGCTCTGCGCGAGTCATGGTTGATACCGATGGAGTGAGTAATGTTCCGGTGCGTGGTTTTGGTGCCGTGGCGCGCTCAAATATATTTGGCAAAGCCGTCGTGTCGGACGTAAACAGCTATTATTGAAATCAACTGAGTATCGATGTTAATAAACTGAGTGACAATGCTGAAGCCATTAATACCGTAGAGCAAATAACATTAACAGAAGGTGCTATAGGTTATCGTCATTTTAGTATTGTTCAGGGTGAAAAAGCGCTTATATACGTCAGGTTGGCAGATGGTTCTTCCCCACCTTTCGGCGCAGCAGTGATGAATAAAGATGGCAGAGAAGTGGGGATTGTAAATGATGATGGCAGTGTTTACTTAAGTGGTATTCAGGCTTCTTCCATTATGCATTTACGCTGGAATGGTGAAGACCAATGCCAAATTTCATTCCCGGAAAATCTCATCACTGAGAAGTTACAAAATATTCTTTTACCTTGTGTGTTTTTGAGTGAGAAAAAATCAAATTGATTTATTACGGAGTTATTAAATGAAGTTTATAAAAAATGGACTTATTGCCACCGTTACTATTTTGGGGGTTTTCACAGCGCATACGGTGAGTGCAGCGATCGCATTAGACCGTACGAGAGTCGTATTTAATGGGAGTGACAAATCAGTCAGCCTTAATGTCAGCAATGAGAACACAAAATTACCTTATTTGGTTCAGGCATGGATAGAAGATACTCAGGGTAATAAAATCAATGGTCCTCTCACCATCGTGCCTCCCCTACAACGTGTAGAGCCAGGCTCTAAAAGTCAGATAAAGCTACAGTCTTTACCGACCATTGATACTCTTCCTAAAGATCGTGAGACGTTATTTTACTTCAACATGAGAGAAATACCACCACGCAGTGACAAACCAAATACGTTGCAAATTGCATTGCAAACTAAAATAAAACTCTTTTACCGGCCAGCAGAAATTGTTCCGTCTGAAACATCAGGATCTGCTCCTTGGCAGGAAAGCGTGGTATTGGCTCGCGAAGGGCAACGTTATAAGTTAACAAACCCAACACCCTATTATGTGACGTTTGTTGATGCGGGAAGCACCGTTAATAACAGTGAGCGTGAATTCCGTCCATTAATGCTGGCACCGCATTCATCAGATTACCTTAACGTCGGTGTTAGCAAGTTAGGGGCATCGCCTGTCCTGACATATGTCAATGACTATGGCGGTCATCCAAAACTTGTTTTCCACTGCGAGGGCTCAAGCTGTAAAACGACGCCCGTAAAAGAGTAAGTACCATCATTACGTTGGAACATCACATGCTAAAAATCGCTGCTCGTGTAAGTGTGCTTCTTATGGCAATAAATTTTGCTCATGCGCAAACGAATCTGCCTGGTCAATGGAACGGGGATGGCGTATCTGGAAAAATACAAGTTCGGGGACTACTGACTGAAGGCGCCTGTAGATTAGATTTACATTCGTCTTATCAGGAAATCGATCTTGGAACGCTGTCGGCTGCACATTTCCAACACGTTGGTGATCTTGGCATACCTGTACCTTTTAGTCTGATGCTCAGGGACTGCATAAGCACCGGGACCTTGAATCGCGATGAGTGGACAGCTAATAAATTGATAGACCGTCATCAGCCCTCAGTGACCTTCTCATTTTTAGCCCCCGCAGCGACATCCAACCCCGGGCTGGTTGCTGTGACGGGAGCTTCAGGAATAGGTCTGGCAATAAAAGATGAAAATAATAAGCCTGTCAGGCTCGGTTTCAGGGGAGTACCTCTGCTAGTTACGCCAAAGCAGGACGCCCTTAAATTCACCATAACACCAGTGAGAACAGCGGCACCGCTAGCTGCCGGTGCATTCCGCGCCAGCCTCTTTTTCTATATGAGGTATGACTAAGAATATGAAATCTATGATTCGTCTCACTGTAATTTATCAGGTCTTCGTCCTGGTTATCGGATACAGCACTTTGTCGCGGGCGGCCCCTGCCCCGCAAAATATTACCGTAAATATCCAGGGAAGAATTTTGGAACCTGCCCCCTGCGTCATTATGGGTACAGGAGATAAAGGTGTTATCTCGGTTGATTTTGGCAACAATGTCATGATTAACCACATTGATGGCTCTCAGTACCGAATGCCTGTGAGTTACACCATAAATTGCTCAGCACAATATACCAATTCGATGATGTTAAAAGTTGTAGGAACAGTAGCAGGGTTTGGAGATGGTAATCTGCAGACCACCGTTACCGATCTGGGGATAGCTTTAACCGATGGCACCACGGCTTTCCCGGTGAATTCATTCCTTAGCTTTAGCTATCCCGTATTACCTCAGCTTTACGCTACTTTGGTAAAACGACCAGGGGCAACACTCAAAGGACAAGTTTTTTCCGCGACAGCGATCATGCAGGTATATTATCAATGAGTAACAGATGGCAGCAGATACTTATAAGCGCATTAGTTGGTTTTACCGTGTCTGATGCCTGTGCAGTTGATATGGTATTTAAAGGAACGCTTATTGAACCCCCTCCTTGTATAGTTAACGGCGGGCAAGATATTAACGTTTCATTTGATAAGGTCGGCATTAATAAAATTGATGGTGACAGTTATCGTAAGGAAATTAATTTCATATTAGACTGTATAGATTCTCCGCCTTGGACCATGAGTATGACATTATCGTCTAGTTCTGTCGCTTCCTTTTCACCTGGGACAATTCAGAGCACGATTAACGGACTTGGCATAAAAATATATAGTGATGGTGAACCCATTGTATTTTCTCAGCCGATTTTAATTGACCCCATGCGTAGGCCGAAGCTTGAAGCTGTCCCGCTGAGTGAATATGGTGTGACTCTCTCCGAGGGGAAGTTTACTGCGTCTGCAACGTTAACAGTTCAGTATCAGTAACAATATTAGGGAGATGAATCAATGAGTGTTGGACTATTCAGAAATTTGATGCTGTGCCTCATATTTATTTCATCTGGCGGGTATGCGGCGGAAAATCTTAAATTTTCTGGGGAACTGGTTAGACAACCCTGCGTGCTTTCACCGGGTGATGAAAGTATACCTTTAGATTTTGGTGAAATCATCGATAAATATCTTTATGCTCACGAAAGGGTGAAGAGTCAGACGATTACTATTCATTTGCAGAATTGTGATACATCGCTAGCAAAAATGATTCGAGTTTCTTTTACCGGAGCAGGAAATGCCGCTCTACCAGGTTATTTGTCGGTGAGTTCCGGTGGTATGGATTCAGGATTAGCCATTGGCCTTGAGAATGCTAGTGACGGCGCTCCGATAAGCATTAACAATGGCACTAATATGGATATTGAAATAAACCCGGGCACTATGGATATAAAACTTAACGCTTTCGTCCGTGGTGAGCCTGATGCGATAGCCAATAAGACTATCAGCCGTGGTGTTTTTAATGCCACACTCAGCTTTAGTCTAGTTTATGAATAGTCATCATTTTATTAAATAATGTTTACAGCCCTAAGATGTTCAGGAAGAACAATAGTAATACTTATTCAGGAGTATTTTATCATGATAAATAAAATTATGAATATGGGACGTTTTTTTTTAATCCCATTCCTTCTTGTTTTATCCCCTGCAAGTTTGGCTGAAACGGTTTCCGTTGGTCGTCTTTTCGTAACTTCACCAGATAGTGCGGGTATGATGACTATTCGTGCAATCGAATGGACTGCTGCCGCACCACCTAGTGTTGTAGCTGCTTGTGACGCAAACAAAAACCCCGCCCTCGAAACTTGCATGGTGGAAGCTTCTTGCAGTGTAAAAAACGGTGTCGATTCTTCGGGGTTGATCTGGGGTCAAAAGTATAGAATGACCAAAGCGGAATTGAGGAATATTGCCTACACCAAAGTTGGTAGCAAAATGTTTAATGCTGGCTGCTTTAGAAGGAGCGGGTCAAGTTATGTATTTGTCCATAGCCCCTTTTTGTATGTAGGTGGATTACCCTTAACGGGCGGCACAAGTAGTAATAATGTTGATTATTATATATTTGACAAGGTTGACATGATAGATGAGTCACCGAATCTGAGCTGTAAGGCCGCAAGTACAAATGCGACGATAGATTTTGGTGAAGTTCTCTATAATTCTGTAAATGGGGCAACAAAGAGTGCCACGATTGATATTAGCTGTACTAATGGTAATGGCTTCGCGCACGTTTCTTCCGTTAGCTATGATAATAGCACTGGTATTTTACTCAGGCCGGACGGCTCCCTTCGTGCTTTGATGGAATTTAATGATGTGCCCGCAGATGTACAATCCAGCTATTATATTGAGAATAATACTTCACGCAGTCTGGTGGTCAAGGCAACCTTACGTTCCACCAATGCTCTTAAAGGTGGGCTGTTTAGCGGGTCGCTGGTTGTTAATATCACTTATGATTGACAACCGAAATTTTAAAACATGAAAGACTGACAGATTGCACAATCTCTATGCTTATCAACTTCGGAGGTTTCTGGAATCAAGCTAATCGTCGGGCCGGCCTGATTGTCAGTTATCTTTTCGATATATAGAGAAAACCTTTACCACACTTACAGGTTGCTGTGGCAGACTTTATTGTCTGCTCAACAACCATTTTTTAGAACAATAAGCATGCTTGTTGCCGTCGCGGCAAGCCAGGTGTTGATTAAAACGCGACGCACACCGGCGCATCGACACGCATCACCGAGTCTTGGGCAAACTGTTGTTTATAGTGAGTGCGCAGCTCCTCAATGTTTTGCTCACTGCCCGCATCAGGGCTATGGATCAACATCAACGCCTTGCTGTTTTCCCGTGCCAGCTTGCCATCGTTCCCCAGCCATTGCCCTTTGGCATCAAAGACCGATAACCCATCTTTAAAACGCGGGGTTACCTGCTGATCGACAAAGGTCTGCCATTCAACCGCCGTAATTACCGGCCCTGCCGGGCGATTCAAACCAAAATAGAGCGTGGTTTGAGTCATCGGCTCGCCGATGCTGCACGTTGCTTCTGGTTTTAACGGTGACGCCTGTTGCACTGGCGCTACGCAGCCGCTCAACAGCAAGGTTATGGCGACGGCGACTGCCAATATCGGGGTGTTTTTCATCTCGCTTTCATATTCCTTAAATAATCATCAACAGACACTAACGATAAATTTCTAATGTGCTGTAAAAATCACAAGTAGCACTAGAGACTAGTAGTAAGCAAAAATCACCTATTTAGCATTAGGTAAAGTAATTCGAAAGCGACACCAACAAAAAACTCAGTGGTGCGTTGCCACCAGGCTCGTTACCCTCCGGCGTTGACACTCTAGCCCTCCGACCCTGTGAATTCCCTATGTTACTGAGCATTCTTTATATCATCGGCATCACCGCAGAAGCCATGACCGGCGCGTTAGCCGCAGGCCGCCGCCAAATGGATTTGTTTGGCGTGATTTTTATCGCCTCCGCTACCGCCATTGGCGGGGGCTCGGTGCGTGATATGCTGCTTGGGCACTTCCCGCTGAGCTGGGTTAAACACCCTGAGTATATTGTTATCATAGCCATAGCGGCAATTATCACCACCTGGATGGCTCCGCTGATGCGCCACCTGCGCCACCTGCGCCATCTGTTCCTGGTGTTGGACGCCATTGGGCTGATCGTATTTTCGATCATCGGCGCGCAGGTGGCTTTGGATATGGGCCATGCCCCACTGATCGCAGCCATTGCCGCCGTGATCACCGGCGTTTTCGGCGGGGTGCTGCGCGATATGTTCTGCAACCGTATCCCGCTGGTTTTCCAGAAGGAAATCTATGCAGGCATCGCTTTTGCCGCTGCCTGGCTGTATATCGGCCTGCAATACCTTAACTTGCCGCATAACATGGTGATAATTATTACCCTGGTTGCTGGCCTCAGCGCTCGTCTGATCGCACTGCGCTTTCGCCTTGGCTTGCCGGTGTTTAACTATCAGCATCCCGATCATTAATTCACTAACGCATCGCCAAGCGGTTCGGCACGATTGGGAACCGCATCGAAGCCGCTGATATGGTGCTGCTGCAAGATTTGAACCAGTGCCAGAAAGGCAGGGTGTTGCACAAATTCCTGCACTTTTCTGGCTTTTTGCGCACCCAAGCCAGCAAGTTCCTGCCACTGTGCCAACGTCATCTGTTGTACCTGCGGCCAATTTTGTAGCGTTGCCAGCTGTGATGACGAAATTGGCACGCCGAGGGCGATCGGCCAACGCTCGAAAGGTTGCCGCTGCGCCAGACGAAATTGGCGATAAAGGGCCTGTGCACGCTTTGCCCCCAAGCTGGGCACCGCGCTGAGCTGTTCCGGGGTTAATTCCATCCAATCCAGCAGGTTATTCACCAATCCCTGATCGACCAGCACCTGCCAGCCAGCTTTATTCAACCCGATGATGTTCAGCCCATTGGCACTGCTCAACCAAACCAGCCGCGCCAGAAACTGCTGGCGGCATCCGGGCTGCAAGGTAAAGCAGCTCAGCGCATGATAATTCTCCGGTTTTGGCGCAATGGGTGTTGCCCTGGCAACCTCACGCCAGACCACCTGTTTCAAATGCGGGATGCCATGCCCCATCAGGCTAATCGCAATATGATCGCCTGGCACGATGTCCCATTTTTGCCACAGGGCCAGCGAGCCCACGTTAACCCGCCGGATCCATTTATCGTCCATACGCACCGGATCCAGGCGTAGCATCACGGCAATTTTTCCGGTGCGGCCAATGGCAAACTCAACATCCGTGACTCTGGCCACTTGCTGGACCGGGGTATATTTCCAGGCAACCGCACAGTCATTGGGTTTGGCCTGCCAGTAGCGCCCCCGAGGTTCTTGCCCTTGGTGGATCACCACGCCATCGGTGACAAACGGCAAAGGGCCGCTGTACCAAGCTGCCCGCCACTGCTCCACCTCCGCCAACGTGGTGACCGGTTGTGAATATTGCTGCGGCAGCGTAAAACCCATGGCGGCAAGCTGTTGCAAGCGCTCGGCCATGGTTGGCGAGCCATCGGGCCACGCCCAGACGAACAGGCCAAGCTGCTCAAGTTGCGCAGTGCGCGGATTACGCATCAGCATCCCGGCAACCTTGGAGCGGGCGTTGATGCCCCCTTGGGTTTGCTGGTGATGATCGTTCACCATCAGGAACAGCTCCCCTTGCAGTACCAAATTGGCCGTAACCTCCGGTAAAACGTTGGGGATAGCGGGGATCGCCTTGACCTTTTCCAGCCAGTTTTCACCCTTCTGCCCATCTCCCCGGCTAATGGCGTTCACCAATACGCCTTGCCGGTAGACCAAAGTGACCGCCACACCATCAACCTTGGGTTGCACCCACAGATCGTGGCGGCCCTGCATCCATTGTTCTATGGCACGCGAGTTGCGCAGTTTACGCAATCCGGTGTGCGCCACCGGATGCGGTACTTTGCCCGCTGGCAATGGCCGCGTACAGTCTTCTGCTACACCGACACAACGCCGCCAATCTTGCAGTTGCTGCAGCAGGCTGTCGTAGAGCTCATCGTCGATCGGGCTGTTGCCCAGGCGATAATAAGCCTCATCCCAGCGCCCGAGCTGATCATCCAGCGCAGAAATTTCCACCTGTAAGCGCTCTGGCGACCACACTGGACAATCTCCAGCCCATGCCGAGCTACACAGCATTCCAACCAACACCAGCGCCCGATAAATACCTCTCCACATTGAGTACCTCCTTGCTTCCCGGCAGTAAATACTCAATCGCCTTTGCTGGCTAACGTCAAAAACCGGAGGTGTGAAACGCTTCCCAAAAGGAATGCGTATTTGCTGAAAACGGCAAAAATTTCCAGATCCGCCGTGCAAATTGACTTTTTCACGCTGTTTTTAGCAGAAAGCGACGGCCAAAATGCGAGCTAACGCTGCATACCGCCCGTTAGCCGTGTATACTGTGCGGAGAATTTACACATCCGCTGTCACTGACTCATCAACCGCTAGCAACGAACATCATCATGGCTCAAGGCACGCTTTATATTGTCTCTGCCCCAAGTGGCGCAGGGAAATCAAGTCTGATTCAGGCTTTGTTAAAGACGCAACCGCTGTACGATACGCAGGTTTCGGTTTCACACACCACGCGCGATAGCCGCCCGGGTGAAAATCACGGCGAGCACTACTTTTTCGTCTCCAAAGACGAATTCCGCCGGATGATTGAGCAGGATGCGTTTCTTGAGCACGCAGAAGTGTTCGGCAACTATTACGGCACGTCCCGCGCGGCCATCGAGCAGGTACTGTCGACCGGCGTTGACGTCTTCCTGGATATCGACTGGCAGGGCGCACAGCAGATCCGTGCCAAAATGCCCCAGGCGCGCAGCATCTTTATTCTGCCGCCGTCGAAGGAAGAGCTTGGCCGCCGCCTGCGTGGCCGTGGGCAAGATGCGGATGACGTGATCGCCAAGCGCATGGCGCAGGCCGTCGCGGAGATGACGCACTTCGCGGAGTATGATTATTTAATCGTGAATGACGATTTCGATCTGGCCCTGTCCGATCTGAAGACCATTATTCGCGCCGAACGCTTGCGTTTGGGCCGTCAAATGCTGCGGCATGATGCTTTAATCAGCAAACTATTGGCAGACTGAAGACAGTTTCAGTATTATGCCCAGTCTTTTCGTCACCTGTGGAGTAGCACAAATATGGCACGTGTAACTGTTCAAGACGCTGTAGAGAAAATTGGTAACCGTTTTGACCTGGTGTTGGTCGCTGCTCGTCGGGCACGTCAAATCCAGACCGGTGGTAAGGATGCACTGGTACCTGAAGAGAATGATAAGTACACCGTTATCGCTCTGCGCGAAATCGAAGAAGGCCTGATCAACAGCCAGATCCTCGATGTTCGTGAGCGCCAGGAGCAGCAAGAGCAGGAAGCCGCAGAGATCCAGGCGGTTACCGCGATTGCTGAAGGTCGTCGTTAATTAGACTGTGAGTCTGCCTTGTACCTGTTTGAAAGCCTGAATCTGCTGATTCAACGTTACTTGCCTGAGGAGCAGATTAAGCGCCTCAAACAGGCATACCTCGTCGCACGTGATGCTCACGAGGGACAGACACGCTCCAGTGGTGAGCCCTACATTACTCACCCGGTCGCCGTGGCCTGTATTCTGGCGGAAATGCGTCTCGATCATGAGACGCTGATGGCAGCCCTGCTGCACGACGTCATCGAAGACACCCCGGCCACCTATCAGGATATGGAACAGCTGTTTGGCAAAAGCGTTGCCGAACTGGTTGAGGGCGTATCCAAGCTAGACAAATTAAAATTCCAGGATAAGAAAGAAGCGCAGGCGGAGAACTTCCGCAAGATGATCATGGCGATGGTGCAGGATATCCGCGTCGTGCTGATCAAGCTGGCGGACCGCACCCACAATATGCGAACGCTTGGCTCGCTGCGCCCAGACAAACGGCGGCGTATCGCCCGTGAAACCCTGGAAATCTATAGCCCATTGGCCCATCGCCTGGGTATTCATCATCTGAAAACCGAGCTGGAAGAGCTGGGTTTTGAAGCGCTTTACCCGAACCGCTACCGCGTCATCAAAGAAGTGGTGAAAGCCGCGCGCGGTAACCGTAAGGAGATGATCCAGAAAATCCTCTCCGAGATCGAAGGTCGTTTGACCGAAGCGGGTATCCCCTGCCGCGTCAGCGGGCGGGAAAAGCACCTCTACTCCATCTACTGCAAGATGCACCTGAAAGAACAGCGCTTCCATTCCATCATGGATATTTACGCGTTCCGGGTGATCGTCAAAGAAGTGGATACCTGCTACCGGGTGCTGGGCCAGGCACACAGCCTGTATAAGCCGCGCCCGGGCCGGGTAAAAGACTATATCGCCATTCCCAAGGCCAACGGCTATCAATCGCTGCATACCTCACTGATCGGCCCGCACGGCGTGCCAGTTGAGGTACAGATCCGTACCGAAGATATGGATCAGATGGCCGAAATGGGGGTCGCCGCGCACTGGGCCTATAAAGAAAAGGAACAGGGCGAAACCGGCGGCACCACCGCACAGATCCGCGCCCAGCGCTGGATGCAGAGCCTGCTGGAGCTGCAACAAAGCGCCGGTAGCTCATTTGAATTTATTGAAAGCGTAAAATCCGATCTGTTCCCCGATGAGATTTACGTTTTCACCCCGGAAGGCCGTATTGTCGAACTGCCAGCCGGCGCTACACCGGTCGACTTTGCCTACGCCGTGCATACCGATATCGGCCACGCCTGCGTTGGCGCACGTGTCGATCGCCAGCCGCATCCGTTGTCACAAGCTTTAGCCAGTGGCCAGACGGTAGAGATCATCACCGCTCCGGGTGCCCGGCCAAATGCCGCCTGGCTGAACTTTGTGGTGAGCTCCAAAGCCCGCGCCAAGATCCGCCAGATGTTGAAAAACCTCAAGCGCGATGATTCCGTCAGCCTCGGCCGCCGTTTGCTCAACCATGCACTCGGGGGCAGCCGCAAACTTTCGGAAGTGCCGCCAGAGAATATCCAGCATGAGCTGGATCGCATGAAGCTGGCCACGCTGGACGATCTGCTGGCAGAAATCGGCCTCGGTAACGCCATGAGCGTGGTAGTCGCGAAGAACCTGCAGGGCGATCAGTCCAGCCTGGGCTCCTCGAACGGCGTGCGCAACCTGGCTATCAAAGGCGCCGATGGCGTCCTGATCACCTTTGCCAAGTGTTGCCGCCCAATTCCAGGCGACCCGATTATTGCCCATGTCAGCCCGGGCAAGGGCCTGGTGGTTCACCATGAATCCTGTCGTAATATCCGCGGCTACCAGAAAGAGCCAGAGAAATTCATGGCGGTCGAGTGGGATATGGAAACCGAGCAGGAGTTCATTGCGGAAATCAAAGTGGACATGTTCAACCATCAGGGTGCGTTGGCCAACCTCACGGCGGCGATTAACGCGGCCGAATCGAATATTCAAAGCCTGAATACCGAAGAGAAAGATGGCCGGGTCTACAGCGCCTTTATCCGCCTGACCACCCGCGATCGCATCCACTTGGCAAATATTATGCGTAAGATCCGTATCATGCCGGATGTGATTAAAGTTAACCGTAACCGAAACTAGCGCCTATGAGCCCCGAACGCTATGCGCGGATTTGTGAAATGCTGGCCACCCGGCAGCCCGATCTGACGGTCTGCCTGGAACAGGTTCACAAACCGCATAACGTCTCCGCGATTATCCGTACCGCCGATGCCGTCGGCGTACATCAGGTGCATGCCGTGTGGCCTACCCCGCGGATGCGTACCCTGGTCTCCTCCGCTGCGGGCAGCAATAGCTGGGTGAGTGTCAAAACCCACCCCACCATCGCCGATGCGGTCACGCATCTGAAAGGCCAAGGGATGCAGATCCTGGCAACTCACCTTTCTGCCCGCGCCGTCGATTTTCGCGAAATAGACTATACCCGCCCTACCTGCATACTGCTGGGGCAGGAAAAAACCGGCATCACCGAAGAAGCGCTAGCCCTGGCCGATCAGGACATTATCATTCCGATGATCGGTATGGTGCAGTCGCTGAACGTCTCTGTCGCTGCGGCTCTGATCCTGTATGAGGCCCAACGCCAGCGGCAAAACGCCGGTATGTATCGCCGCGATCTCAGCGCGTTAGATGAGCAGGAACAGCAACGCCTGCTGTTTGAAGGCGGCTATCCGGTGTTAGCCAACGTGGCCAAGCGCAAAAAGCTGCCGCGCCCGCAGATTGACGATCAAGGCCAAGTGGTTGCCGACGCCGAATGGTGGGCAGCCATGCAGGCAACGACGGTACGCCGATGAAAGGCCGCCTGCTGGATGCCGTCCCACTCACTACTCTTTCCGGGGTTGGAGCCAGCCAAGCGGGAAAACTGGCCAAAATTGGCCTGAATACCATCCAGGATCTGCTGCTGCACCTCCCGTTACGTTACGAAGACCGCACCCGCCTCTACCCAATCAACGATCTGCTGCCGGGCATTTTTGCCACGGTGGAAGGGGAAGTGCTGCGCAGCGATATCAGTTTTGGCCGCCGCCGCATGCTCACCTGCCAGATCAGCGACGGCACCGGCATCCTGACTATGCGCTTCTTCAACTTCAACGCGGCGATGAAGAACAGCCTGGCAACCGGCCGCCACGTAACGGCCTATGGCGAAATCAAACGCGGCACCCACGGCGCAGAAATTATCCACCCGGAATACCGTGTCCAGGGGGAAAACAGTGAGGTCGAGCTACAAGAAGCCCTGACGCCGGTGTATCCCACCACCGAAGGGATCCGCCAAGCCACGCTGCGCAAGTTGACCGATCAGGCGCTGGAATTGCTGGATACCTGTGCGATTGCCGAGCTGCTGCCACCAGAATTAAGCGGCGGTTTGATGAGCCTGCCACAGGCGCTGCATATGCTGCACCGTCCACCGCCGGATATCCAACTGGCTGATTTGGAACAGGGTAAGCACCCGGCACAGAAACGCCTGATCCTTGAAGAGCTGCTGGCGCATAACCTCAGCATGTTGGCCGTCCGCGCCGGAGCACAAAGCTATCGGGCATTATCGCTAACACCTGACGATCGGCTGAAAAACAGTTTCCTGGCCCAGCTCCCCTTCTCACCTACCGGTGCGCAAACGCGGGTTGTGGCAGATATTGAAGCGGATTTGCAAAAAGGTTTCCCGATGATGCGCCTGGTACAGGGCGACGTCGGTTCAGGTAAAACTCTGGTTGCTGCCCTGGCCGCACTACGCGTCATTGCTCACGGCAAACAGGTGGCGCTGATGGCCCCCACCGAATTACTCGCCGAACAACACGCCAATAACTTCCGCCAGTGGTTTGAACCCTTGGGGATTGAGGTTGGTTGGTTGGCTGGCAAGCAAAAGGGCAAAGCACGCCTCGCCCAACAGGAAGCCATTGCCAGCGGCCAGGTGTCGATGGTGGTAGGGACGCACGCCATTTTCCAGGAGCAGGTGCAGTTTAATGGCCTGGCCCTGGTGATTATCGATGAACAACACCGCTTTGGTGTGCATCAGCGGCTGGCGCTGTGGGAGAAAGGCGAAGAACAAGGGTTCCATGCTCATCAGTTGATCATGACCGCCACGCCAATCCCACGTACGCTGGCGATGACCGCCTACGCCGATCTGGACACCTCGGTGATCGATGAATTGCCGCCGGGCCGTACGCCGGTGACAACCGTGGCAATCCCCGATACGCGCCGGGCCGATATCATCCAGCGGGTAAAAAGCGCCTGTATCGAAGAAGGTCGCCAAGCCTATTGGGTCTGCACGCTGATCGAAGAGTCTGATTTACTGGAAGCCCAGGCCGCAGAAGCAACCTGGGAGGAATTGAAGATTGCGCTGCCGGAACTGAAGGTGGCGCTGGTGCATGGCCGCATGAAGTCAGCGGAGAAACAGGCGGTGATGCAGGCCTTCAAACAGGGCGAACTGCAATTGCTGGTAGCCACCACGGTGATTGAAGTGGGCGTTGATGTACCAAACGCCAGCCTGATGATCATCGAAAACCCGGAGCGGCTTGGCTTGGCCCAGCTGCACCAGTTGCGTGGCCGGGTTGGCCGTGGTGCGGTAGCCTCTCACTGCGTGCTGCTGTATAAAACCCCGCTCAGCAAAACCGCCCAAAAACGCCTGCAGGTGCTGCGCGACAGTAACGACGGCTTTGTTATTGCCCAGCAAGATTTGGAGATGCGTGGGCCGGGTGAGCTATTGGGAACGCGCCAAACCGGCAGTGCAGAGTTTAAAGTGGCCGATTTGTTACGCGATCAGGCCATGATCCCCGAAGTCCAGCGCGTAGCACGCCATATTCACCAGCAGTATCCGCAGCATGCACATGCCTTAATTGAGCGCTGGTTACCAGAAACGGCTCGCTACTCAAACGCTTAAGCATCTTCCCCCTAATGAAAGAGGGGGCCTATACCGGAGCCCGCTTGGAAAAATGGAGAATTACCCTACGCCAAACTTGTCTTTATTGTTATGTCTAGCCATTATATTCAAAAAACGAACAATAATATTATTATTGGATCAATACAGAAATTGTCCCCCTTGTAATCTTAACTAACATACAAAAGAGTGCCCCATCAGGAGCACCAGCTTTTGTAATATTAATAATTAAAGGTGACTCTACATATTATTTCAACAACCCTAATTGCTTCATAAAGGTGTAATCGTCATAGAACAGCCACTCTTCATCCATGGTGCCTTTGTCATTCCAACGGCCTATGGTGGCCATCTCTATCTCAAAACGTTTACCTGTGGGTTGGATAACCGTACCGTCTGACAGTATCATTGGTTTGGTGAACGTTCCTCGCCATACGCCGGTGACCGCCGTGTACTTATCCTGGCCGATACGTATATGGTGTATAGGGTTCTCGGTGTCAGGGGCAAAAGCGAAAATCTTCTTGGATTTCTCTAAGTGTTCTTTTAGATTGTGGGTCACCGAGCCATCTGGATAATGAACAATGATATCCTCTGCATGACTTCTGTGCATTTCATCCCACTTTTGATGGCTGTAGACATTAAAGTCCAGATCATCAAAGTTTTGCAGATTTTTTTCGACAGTTTTCCTTTCTGCTTTAAACTCCTCCAAACTCTTATTGATGCGTTGTTCAGCATGGGAATCGGACATTGAAGAGAAATCATCAGGTTTATTTGCTGCTGCACTCACGGCAAGGCTTAATATAAACAGAGAGGCAATGCTTGCTTTTAATACATGATGTTCATTTTTCATAAAGGTACCTTCCATCTTCCTTATTATTTAACTCTATATATACGATAACTTCCTTTTGAATTTATATAGTAGAGCAGACGATACAAAAAAATTACCAAGTAAATTTGCTTGAGTCATTCAAAAATAATGAAGGGATATTCAAACGGAGAAATGGCTAAATAAGCAGTGGGGTTAACGCTATTGAAGGTATACATCGTAGGCAGAACACAGGCTCAATTTCTAAAGCTGTTCGAGGCACGCATAAAAAACAGCCCCTGAAGAGGGGCTGCCACTGCTTGATGATTCAGCCGATCGCCGGGAACACCGGCAACATCAGGTACAGCTTGATCACGATGGCGTTAGCGATATCGATAAAGAACGCGCCCACCATCGGCACCACCAAAAATGCCAGATGCGAAGGGCCGAAACGATCGGTGATCGCCTGCATGTTGGCAATGGCCGTTGGCGTCGCCCCCATGCCAAAACCGCAGTGCCCCGCAGCCAGCACGGCAGCATCGTAGTTTTTCCCCATCACGCGATAGGTCACGAAGATGGCATACAACGCCATAACCAGCGTCTGCACCGCCAGGATAGCCAGCATTGGCAAGGCCAGCGAAGCCAGCTCCCACAGGCGCAGGCTCATCAACGCCATCGCCAGGAACAGCGACAGGCTCACGTTACCCAGTACGGAGACCGCACGCTCAAACACCTGGTAGAAGCCCGTTGCCGACAGGGTGTTGCTGAGGATCACGCCAACAAACAGCACGCAGACAAAAGTCGGCAGCTCGAAGGCTGTGCCATTCAATAACCCGGCAATAAAGTTACCGAGGCTCAGGCAGATGGCGATCATAGCGATGGTTTCGATCATCACCAGCGAGGTGATCAGGCGGCCACTTTCCGGCTTCTCAAAGCCGCTCGGCTGCACGCTGTCATCCGGTGTGCCTTCCGGCGTTGAGGAGTGTTTCACCAGATAGCGGGCTACCGGGCCACCAATCAGGCCACCCAGCACCAGACCAAAGGTGGCACAGGCCATGGCCACTTCGGTGGCATTTTCAAACCCATAGCGCTCGATGAACACCTTGCTCCAGGCCGCCCCGGTGCCATGCCCACCAGAAAGCGTAATCGAGCCCGCAATCAGCCCCATTAACGGATCCAGGCCCAGCATTTTCGCCATGCCGATACCGATGGCATTCTGTACCAACAGCAGACCCAGCACCACGAACAGGAACACGACCAGTGCCTTGCCCCCCGCCCGCAGGCGCGCCAGGTTGGCATTCAGGCCGATAGTGGCAAAGAAGGCCAGCATTAATGGGTCTTTCAGCGACATATCAAAGCCGACTTCCCAGTTCACCGTTTTCTTCAAAACCAAGAGCAGGAGCGCCACCAGTAAACCACCGGCAACAGGAGCAGGAATAGTATATTTTCTCAGCAGAGGAATGGAGCGTACGCATTTGCCCCCAAGCAGCAGGACCAGCGTAGCGGCAACTAACGTGCCGTAAGTATCGAGATGAAACATCTAGCTACTCCGTGTAGTGATTAAATCCAATAAATTAATAAGTTATAAAATTTACTCAGTTTTTTAACTTGATGAAGGGGGGATTAAAAGTAAAAACGGCTAATAACACAAGAAAAAATGAACGAAAATGCGACATTAATGGGTTCAGCATCGTAAAAAATATTAATGCGCAACCGTTTGCTTTTGTGAGACAGATCATTAAAATGCCTTCTTTGCCGCCTTTGGGAAAGCCACACCATGTCCAGCCAAACCGCCGAGCTTGATGCCGCGCAAAAAGCATCAGCCCCCGTTTCACACAATAGTGAACTGATTTACCGCCTGGAAGACCGCCCTCCACTGCCGCAAACGCTGTTTGCCGCCAGTCAGCACTTGCTGGCGATGTTTGTTGCCGTGATCACCCCGGCCCTGTTGATCTGCCAAGCGCTTGGCCTGCCAGCGCAGGATACGCAACACATCATCAGCATGTCGCTGTTCGCTTCCGGTTTGGCCTCGATACTGCAAATCAAAACCTGGGGCCCGGTGGGGTCTGGCCTGCTGTCCATTCAGGGCACCAGCTTCAACTTTGTCTCACCGCTGATTATGGGCGGGCTGGCGCTGAAAAACGGCGGTGCAGACGTGCCCACCATGATGGCCGCACTGTTCGGCACATTGATGGTGGCTTCTTGTACCGAAATCCTACTGTCACGCGTGCTGCACCTGGCGCGCCGCATCATTACCCCGCTGGTCTCCGGCATTGTGGTGATGATTATCGGCCTGTCGCTGATCCAGGTCGGGCTGACCTCTATCGGTGGTGGCTATGCGGCGATGGGCGATCACACCTTCGGCGCGCCCAAGAATCTGCTGCTGGCAGGCGCGGTGCTGGTGGTGATTATTCTACTTAACCGCCAACGTAACCCTTACCTGCGCGTCGCTTCGTTGGTGATCGCCATGGCCATAGGTTATCTGCTGGCTTGGGCGATGGGTATGCTGCCGGAAACCGAACCGGCTACCCAAACGACCTTGATCACCGTTCCTACCCCGCTGTATTACGGCCTGGGTTTTGACTGGAACCTGTTATTGCCGCTGATGCTGATCTTTATGGTCACTTCGCTAGAAACCATCGGCGATATCACCGCCACCTCCGACGTTTCTGAACAGCCGGTCAGTGGCCCGCTATATATGAAGCGCCTGAAAGGCGGGGTGCTGGCCAACGGCCTGAACTCAATGCTGTCTGCGGTATTCAACACCTTCCCGAACTCCTGCTTTGGCCAGAACAACGGGGTGATCCAGCTGACCGGCGTTGCCAGCCGCTACGTCGGTTTTGTGGTAGCACTGATGCTGATCCTGCTGGGGCTGTTCCCGGCCGTTGCCGGTTTTGTGCAGCATATTCCTGAACCGGTGCTGGGCGGCGCGACCATCGTGATGTTCGGTACTATTGCAGCCTCCGGCGTGCGTATCGTTTCCCGCGAGAAGCTAAACCGCCGCGCCATCATGATTATGGCGCTGTCGCTGGCCGTCGGTATGGGGGTTTCCCAACAGCCGCTGATCTTGCAGTTTGCACCGGACTGGCTGAAAACCCTGCTTTCTTCCGGTATCGCTGCCGGTGGGATCACCGCCATTGTGCTGAACCTGCTGTTCCCACCAGAAGAAAAATAAGCGCTCCCCGCAGCAAACCAACGGCCATTGGCAAACCGCTACTGGCCGTTTTTTTATTGTCTTTCAGGCCATTGCCCTTGAGCTGGAAGGCTATTTGCGGCATAAACAGGGTATCTTTTCTGTCCGCTACGGATCCACACGATGAAATTTATCGGAAAACTATTGATCACGTTGCTGCTGCTGATAGTGCTGGCCATTGTGCTGCTCTACGTCGTGGGGCAAACCCGCTGGGCCGCAGGCTGGTTGAGTCACTGGATCAGCGATCGTGGTGATTACCAGCTGTCGGTAGAAAAAATAACGCATTCGTGGAGCAAACCAGGACAGCTCAGCCTGGAGGGCGTAACCCTCGCCCGTGCCAACCAACCGCAACTCTTGGCGGCCAAGCAGGTGGATATGGCTTTCAGCCTGCGGCAAATTACCGAGCCACGCTATTTCGATAGCATCACGCTACGCGACGGTACCCTAAACGTTCAGCCTTTGCAGGGCGCACCGCTGCCAATACAGGCCGATGTGCTGCAACTGAGCAATATGGCACTGCAATCTAACGATGAGAGCTGGCAGCTTAACGCGCAGAAGGTCAATGCCGGGATAAACCCGTGGCAACCAACGGCAGGTCATTTGCTCGGGGATAACAATCAGTTCCAGTTCAGCGCCGGTTCGATGGTGGTCAACGGTATTCCGGCCTCACAGGTGTTGATCCAGGGCGAAATCAAACAAAACCAGCTGATATTGAGCGACTTTGGTGCCGATCTGGCACAGGGTGACCTGACCGGGGTAGCCAGCCGAGCTGCCGATGGCAGTTGGTTGGTTGAACGGTTGC
Organism: Serratia sp. N21D137; assembly: GCF_047530005.1. Taxonomy (NCBI): domain Bacteria; kingdom Pseudomonadati; phylum Pseudomonadota; class Gammaproteobacteria; order Enterobacterales; family Yersiniaceae; genus Serratia; species Serratia sp. N21D137. The sequence goes on along the minus strand of NZ_JBLJAJ010000033.1, from coordinate 22,635 downwards.
GGCTAAGCAACGTCCGCCTACAAGTACCCATGACGCTAGAACAGTTCTGGAGCCGCTTCACGGCGTTGCCACCCATTACATTGAAACGCTTTGATCTGATTAACGCCCGCCTGGAAGGTAACGCCTGGGCGGCGAACGACCTCGATTTGTCGATGCAAAATATCACCTTCCAACAGGGGGATTGGAGTAGTCAGGATGGCGCGATCAATTTCACCGCCGACGACCTAATCAATGGTAACTTCCATCTCATCGATCCGATTATGGATATGCAACTCTCGCCAGCGGGCATTGCCATTGGCCAGTTCAGCACCCGCTGGGAAGGTGGATTGCTGCGGACCACCGGCAACTGGCTGCGCGCCAATAAGCGCCTGCAACTCGACGAGGTGGCAGTTTCTGCGCTGGAGTACACCTTGCCCAGCAACTGGCGTGAACTCTGGTTACAGCCGTTGCCAAGCTGGCTGGCAGAGGTGTACATCGCCAAGATGAGCACCAACCGTAACCTGATCATTGATATCAACCCGGATTTCCCCTTCCAGCTCACCTCGCTGGATGGAAACGGCAGCAATCTGCTGTTGGCCAGTGACCATCAGTGGGGGATTTGGTCCGGCTCGCTGAAACTCAACGCCGGTGGTGCCACCTTTAACAAGATCGACGTACGCCGCCCTTCGCTGGCGTTGGATGCGGATGCACAGCAGATCAACGTTACCGAGCTGAGCGCTTTTATGCCCGATGGCCTGTTGGATGCCAAGGCCAACGTCAGCCAACTGCCTGGTAAACCGTTCACCCTGTCCCTTAACGGGCGTTCGGTGCCTGTGAATACCTTGCAGCAATGGGGTTGGCAGCATGTGCCGCTGGAGGGAGATGGTAATTTGCAGTTGCAGCTAAAGGGATTACTCAATAGCGATGGGCCGTTTAAAGCGTCTTTGAAGGGCCAGTTGCAGGCTACCAGTAAGGATGGGCAGACTCTGGAGCAGCAGGTGCCATAAAGCATCGGGGCTCGGCATTGCCGAACCCCGATTTTTACCTCACGCAGCTTGATGCTCAGCTCGCTATCGCCTCTGAGCCCCCCTTGTCCAACGGCTCTTCCGGTTCGGCTGGCAGCACCATATAGGTGCCCTCAAATACTGCACCTTCGTCATCGTCACCGAATAAATGTACCTCTGCCTGCACGCGCGCCCGGCGGCCACGCGCCAAACGGGCCAGATCGCCACTCAATGAGCTCAGGTCGGCAACGGCTCTCGGCCTGCCGGTGATCGGCTTGCTGTAGCGGATGTGGGCGTCTGCCAGAATAATCGTGCCCCCAAGGTGGCGCTCACGCAGCAGCAGCCAGATCAGCCCCCAGGCGGTCAGCGTTGCCAGGGAGAACAGGCTACCGGCAAACAGCGTATGGTGTGGATTCTGATTACCCACTTCCGGCATCGTGGTAACAAAGCGTTGGCCGGTATATTGGCTGATGCGCACGCCCATTTTTTCACTGAGCGGGATATGTTCATACCAGGCTTGTTGCAACTGCCCGCACCAGTCGGGGCGATGCAGAATATCGTCCAGCGTGGCCACGGGTTTGATCATCAGGTAATGGCGGATCGGCGTAGTTTGCGGCGCAGTGATTTCGCCCTGGTTGATAAAGCCCAGCTTGGCAAAGAAGTCCACCGCGTCCTCACGGGCGCTACACACCACCCGCTTCACTCCTTCCTGGCGCGCTACCGACTCAAGGGTCATTGCCACCAGAGTTCCCAGGCCTTTGTCCTGCACAGCTGGATCGACCGCCATAAAGCGGATAGCGGCTTCGTTATCGGCATTGATATACAGACGGCCAATCGCCACTATCCGGCCGTTCTCATCCACCACCATCTGATGGTGCGCCATGGCGTCGTAGGCATCCTTTTCCGAACCCACCGGCTGGTGTAATGGCTTGCGCAGCATCTCCCAGCGAAACTGGTAATAGTCTTTCAGTTCTTGTTCTGTAACGGGTACTCGTAGGTGATACATAGACGCCTTCTCTTGTGATCTTTAAACCTGCAGCCAGAACGTCACCGGGCCATCGTTCACCAATGCCACCTGCATATCGGCGGCAAACTCACCGGTCTGGGTTTCAATATCCCGTTCCTGGCACTGCCCAACAAAATAGCGGTATAGCCGATCGGCCTCCTGCGGCACCGCACCGCGCGAAAAACTTGGCCGCATGCCTTTCTGGGTATCGGCTACCAGGGTGAACTGCGACACCACCAACAGGCTACCACCAGCCTGCTGAACGTTAAGATTCATCTTGTCATCCTCGTCGCCGAATATGCGATACCCCAGCACCCGCTCACACAGGCGTTGGGCTTTTTGCTCGTTATCGTCCTGCTCAACGCCCAATAACACTAACAAACCGGGGCCAATCTTGCCTACTGTCTGACCTTCTACCGTAACGCTGGCGTTTAATACCCGTTGAATTAACGCAATCATAACGATCCTTCCTGCTCCTCTTTTTGCTGTTTTTCTGCTTTCTGCTGCTGGTAAAGGCGGTGCTCACCCAGCGTAACGGTGATTTCGGCGCCCAATAACACGATACACCAGCTCCAGTAGACCCATAAAAATAAAATCGGGATCACCGCCAGCACGCCGTAGATCAGCTGGTAGGAAGGGAACATGGTGACATACAGCGCAAAAGCTTTCTTACCCAGCTCGAACAACACCCCGGCCACCAGCGCCCCGATCAACGCATCTTTCGCAGGCACGCGTACTGTGGGCACCACGCTGTATAACAACCAGAAAGAGACCCAGGACAGGAGCAGCGGGAAGATGCGCAGCACCTCATCCACCAGGCTGTTAACGCCGCTTTGCGCTAACCAGTTTAGCGACAACAGATAGGAGCTGATCGCCATACTGGCCCCCACCAACAGCGGGCCGAGGGTCAGCACCATCCAGTAAACGGCAAAGGAAACCACTATCGGCCGCTGGTTCTTACTGCGCCAGATGGTGTTCAACACGCTATCCACCGAATAGATCAGCAGCAGCGCGGTGACGATCAGGCCGCAGATCCCCACGGCGGTCATCTTGCTGGAGTTGGCAACAAACTGCTCCAGATATCGTTGCAGCACGTTACCGGCGGCAGGCATAAAGTTGGAGAAAATAAAGCTTTTTAGCTGCACGCTGATATCCGCAAACATCGGGAAAACGGCAAACAGCGCAAACACCACGGTGATCAGCGGCACCAGGGAAAGTAGCGAGACATAGGCCAGATGGCCCGCCAACATGGTCAGGCCATCCTCATCAATACGTTTAATCAGCAACCGCCCGAAGGTTATTCCGGGTTTGATCGACGATGGCAGCTTTTTGCGGCGGAAAAACGACATAGCTTTATCCTAAATGTCAGTCTGGACGCCTTAAGCTTAACGTACGCTGATCATTGAGCAAAATAAGCCGGCACAACCTGGCGATCGATGACGTGTACCGCCTTAATCCCCAGCGCTGCGGCCGCTTCTACGTTCGCCGCCACATCGTCAAAGAATACCGCCTGATCCGCCGGAGTGTTTTCCGCCTTCAGTACGTGCTGATAGATGTTGGCATCGGGTTTGCGCATGCCTAGATCCTGCGACAGATACATGTGGTCGGCCGCTTCAGCGACCTGAGGGTAATGCTGAGGCCAATAATTGCAGTGCAGACGGTTGGTATTCGATAACACCACCACGCGATGCCCTTCGTTGCGCAGACGGTGCATAATCTCGATCACTTCAGGGCGCAGGGCGACAAATACCGCCTGCCAGCCGGTGGCAAACTGCTCGAAACTGAGCGCTATCCCCATCTCTTCACAGAGTTTGGCCGCAAAGTCTTCGTCGCTAATCTCGCCGCGCTCGTGCTGTTGGAATACCTCACCCATGCTAAAACGTTCGGACAACGTCGCCAGCGGTGTGCCGCTCAGGTTGCTCCACACGCCCAGTACACGTTTGAAATCGATATCGACAATCACATTACCTAAATCAAAGATATACAGCATAGTCCTCTCCCATGGGCCAGTGAGATTTCACTGTAACGGGAAAAGTTAAGGCTGAACAGGGAGCAGTGTGAAAAGCGCATGGCGCGCCGCAGAAAGGGGGAAAGACAGAGGAAAAAACTCAGGGCGCTGTGACACGCCCTAAGTATTGCGGATTAAATCGGCGAATTAAGCTTCTTTAGGACCGCGGTTGGCACGCTTACGATCGTTTTCCGTCAGGTGACGCTTACGGATACGGATCGAGATTGGCGTCACTTCTACCAGTTCGTCATCATCGATGAATTCCAGAGCTTGCTCCAGAGACATTTTGATAGCTGGAACCAGGGTAGTCGCTTCATCGGTACCCGATGCGCGCATGTTGGTCAGTTTCTTACCGGTCAGGCAGTTCACGGTCAGGTCGTTAGAACGTGAGTGGATACCGATGATCTGGCCTTCATACACTTCAGCACCGTGGCCCAGGAACAGTTTGCCGCGATCTTGCAGACCGTACAGAGCGAACGCTACCGCTTTGCCCTGGCCGTTAGAGATCAGCACGCCGTTCTGACGCTGGCCCACTTCGCCCGGACGCACATCGTCGTAGTGGCTGAAGGTGGAGTACAGCAGACCGGTACCAGAAGTCATGGTCATGAATTCGTTACGGAAGCCGATCAGGCCACGGCTTGGGATCACGTAGTCAAGACGCACACGGCCCTTGCCATCTGGATCCATGTTTTTCAGGTCAGCTTTACGCTCACCCATCGCCTGCATCACAGAACCCTGGTGCTGTTCTTCGATATCCAGCGTCACGTTCTCGAACGGCTCTTGCTTGCGGCCATCGATTTCACGGAAGATAACTTTCGGACGGGAAACCGCCAGTTCAAAACCTTCACGACGCATGTTTTCGATCAGAACCGACAGGTGAAGCTCACCACGGCCTGAAACACGGAATGCGTCAGCATCTTCGGTTTCTTCAACGCGCAACGCCACGTTGTGTACCAGTTCCTTGTTCAGACGCTCAAGGATTTGGCGTGAAGTCACGAACTTGCCTTCTTTACCACAGAACGGTGAGGTATTGACGTTAAAGAACATGCTTACGGTAGGTTCATCAACCGACAGTGCTGGCAACGCTTCAACCGCGTTCACATCACAAATGGTGTCAGAGATGTTCAGCTCGCCCAGGCCGGTGATGGCAACGATGTCGCCCGCTTCGGCAACGGTGGCTTCGATACGTTCCAGACCCATATGGGTCAGCACTTTGCCGATTTTACCGTTACGGGTTTTGCCTTCGCTGTCGATCAGGGTGATCTGCTGGTTAGGCTTCACTTTACCACGCTTGATACGGCCGATGCCGATAACGCCCACGTAGTTGTTGTAGTCCAGCTGCGAGATCTGCATCTGGAAAGGTGCTTCCAGCTCAACCTGCGGCGCAGAGACGTGATCGACAATCGCCTGGTACAGCGGAGTCATGTCTTCGGCCATATCGTTATGGTCAAGACCAGCGATACCCATCAATGCGGATGCATAGATGATTGGGAAGTCGAGCTGTTCGTCGGTAGCGTCCAGGTTAACGAACAGGTCGAAGACCTGATCCACAACCCAGTCAGGACGCGCGCCAGGGCGGTCAACCTTGTTGATTACCACGATCGGTTTCAGACCATTAGCAAACGCTTTCTTGGTCACGAAACGGGTTTGCGGCATTGGGCCATCCATTGCATCCACAACCAGCAGCACCGAGTCGACCATTGACATCACGCGCTCTACCTCGCCGCCGAAGTCGGCGTGTCCTGGGGTGTCTACGATGTTGATGCGGTAGTCTTTCCAATTAATGGCGGTGTTTTTTGCGAGGATGGTAATCCCACGCTCTTTCTCCAAATCGTTGGAGTCCATTACGCGTTCTGTCGCTTCTGAACGCTCTCCGAAAGTACCGGATTGTTGCAGCAACTTGTCAACCAGGGTGGTCTTACCATGGTCAACGTGGGCAATAATGGCGATGTTACGCAAATTTTCGATCACAGCTTTGCCTCAGGCATTAGAAATAGCGCGCTATTGTACACGTATTAAGCGAGGTACTAAACAAGATCACAACACTCTCTTATAAACAACTGTGTACAGGCTAGTTTGTGATCCCTTTCACGGTGCAAAAAGCAGCAATCGATGATGTTTTGCACCATTCTAGTGCCATACCCCAGGTTATTTGCACCACCATAGTGCATTGCATCGCTAATGGTGCATACTGGCAATGAGCAAAACCCGCACAAACCGGCGATTTTTTCGCTTTTTAAAAGTTGGCACAGTTTTCGCTTTAGTCTACACAGGGCAAAACAGGCCAGTTACACAGATTCGTTCCACGACGATGACAACGATAAATCCGGGAGAGTTAAGTATGTCCGCTGAACACGTTTTGACGATGCTGAATGAGCATGAAGTGAAATTCGTAGACCTGCGTTTCACTGACACCAAGGGTAAAGAGCAGCACGTCACCATCCCTGCCCATCAGGTAAATGCCGACTTCTTCGAAGAAGGTAAAATGTTTGACGGCTCCTCAATCGGTGGTTGGAAGGGCATCAACGAATCTGACATGGTCCTGATGCCAGACGCCAGCACGGCGGTTCTGGATCCGTTCTTCGAAGAGTCTACCCTGATCATTCGTTGTGACATCCTCGAGCCAGGCACCATGCAGGGCTACGATCGTGACCCACGCTCAATCTCCAAGCGTGCTGAAGACTTCCTGCGCTCTTCCGGCATCGCCGATACCGTGCTGTTCGGGCCAGAGCCAGAGTTCTTCCTGTTTGACGACATTCGTTTCGGTAGCAGCATCCGTGGTTCTATGGTTGCTATTGATGATATCGAAGGCGCCTGGAACTCCAGCACCAAACTCGAAGGCGGCAACAAAGGCCACCGTCCAGCGGTCAAAGGCGGTTACTTCCCAGTGCCACCGGTCGACTCTTCACAGGACATCCGTTCTACCATGTGTCTGACCATGGAAGAAATGGGCCTGGTGGTTGAAGCTCACCACCACGAAGTGGCAACCGCAGGTCAGAACGAAGTGGCTACCCGCTTCAACACCATGACCAAGAAAGCCGACGAAATCCAAATCTACAAATACGTGGTTCACAACGTGGCTCACGCATTTGGCAAAACCGCGACCTTCATGCCAAAACCGATGTTCGGCGATAACGGCTCAGGTATGCACTGCCACATGTCACTGTCCAAGAACGGTACCAACCTGTTCGCTGGCGACAAGTACGGCGGCCTGTCTGAAATGGCGCTGTTCTACATTGGCGGCATCATCAAACACGCTAAAGCGATCAACGCCCTGGCCAACCCGACCACCAACTCCTACAAGCGTCTGGTCCCAGGTTACGAAGCGCCGGTTATGCTGGCTTACTCTGCCCGTAACCGCTCTGCGTCTATCCGTATTCCAGTGGTTGCCAGCCCGAAAGCGCGCCGTATCGAAGCTCGTTTCCCGGACCCAGCGGCTAACCCATACCTGTGCTTCGCTGCACTGCTGATGGCTGGCCTGGACGGCGTGATCAACAAGATCCACCCTGGCGATGCCATGGATAAAAACCTGTATGACCTGCCGCCGGAAGAAGAAGCTGAAATTCCAAAAGTGGCTGGCTCACTGGATGAAGCAATGGCCGCACTGAACGAAGACCGTGAATTCCTGACCCGCGGTGGCGTATTCACCGACGACGCGATCGATGCCTACATCGAACTGCGTAAAGAAGAGATGGATCGCGTGCGCATGACGCCACACCCAGTTGAATTCGAACTGTACTACAGCGTTTAAGTCATAGCGTTTAAGCCATACCCGCGCTGTCTACGGATGGCGCATCGCTCGCTATTTATCTAAGCCGTTTTTTTGTTGCCGTGGAAACTTTTAGCCCATCTTCGGATGGGCTTTTTTCTCCACCGTATGTTCTGCAAAACTATTTCATACCGTGATGGTTGCGGATGGAGTAGGATGGATGCACTAAAAAGGTGCAGGAGACTGCTGTATGGCAACCGGCAAGCTGCCCGATGCTGGGCAGATCCTCAATTCTCTCATCAACAGCATTTTGCTGTTGGATGACACACTGGCGATCCACTACGCCAATCCGGCGGCGCAACAGCTGCTGGCACAGAGTTCTCGTAAACTTTTCGGTACACCGCTGCCCGATTTACTTGGCTATTTTTCGCTGAATATCGATCTGATGCGCGAAAGCCTGCATGCCGGCCAAGGCTTTACCGATAACGAAGTGACCCTGGTGGTCGACAGCCGCGCCCATATCCTCTCCTTGACCGCTCAGGCGCTGCCAGAAGGCTTTATTCTGCTGGAGCTGGCCCCAATGGATAATCAACGTCGCCTCAGCCAGGAGCAGTTACAGCACGCTCAACAGGTTGCGGCGCGCGATCTGGTACGCGGTCTGGCCCATGAAATCAAAAATCCGCTCGGCGGTTTGCGGGGTGCTGCGCAGTTACTGGCGAAAGCTTTGCCAGACCCCTCGCTGACGGAATACACCAAGGTGATCATCGAACAGGCCGATCGGCTGCGTAATCTGGTAGATCGCCTGCTAGGGCCGCAGCGCCCCGGCCAACATATTACCCAGAGTATCCATCAGGTAGCGGAACGGGTCTTCCAATTGGTGTCGTTGGAGAAACCCGATAACGTCACGCTGGTGCGTGATTACGACCCTAGCCTGCCGGAACTGGCGCACGATCCCGATCAAATCGAGCAGGTGTTGCTCAATATCACCCGCAACGCATTACAGGCGCTGAGCGAAACCGGTGGCACCATCACGCTGCGCACGCGTACCGCGTTTCAGATCACCCTGCACGGCACCCGCTACCGGCTGGTGGCACGGATCGATGTTGAGGATGACGGCACGGGCGTACCGGCCCAGTTGCAAGACACTCTGTTCTACCCAATGGTCAGCGGCCGCGAAGGCGGTACCGGCCTGGGGTTATCCATCGCCCGTAATCTAATCGATCAGCATTGCGGAAAAATTGAATTTAACAGTTGGCCAGGTCACACCGAATTCTCGGTTTTCCTGCCTATTCGCCAGTGAGGTTTGTGCTATGCAACGAGGGATAGTCTGGATCGTCGATGACGATAGCTCCATCCGCTGGGTGCTAGAGCGTGCGCTCACCGGAGCCGGGGTGAACAGCGTCACCTTCGACAGCGGCAATGCCGTGTTGGAAGCATTGGCCACGCAAACTCCCGACGTGCTGCTATCAGATATCCGCATGCCGGGTATGGATGGCCTGGCGCTGCTCAAGCAGATCAAACAGCGTCACCCGATGCTCCCGGTCATCATAATGACGGCACATTCGGATCTGGACGCGGCGGTTAGCGCCTATCAACAAGGGGCATTCGATTACCTGCCAAAACCCTTTGATATTGATGAGGCCGTTGCTCTGGTAGAACGTGCCATCAGCCACTATCAAGAGCAGCAGCAACCCGCTCGCAGCCAGCCTGCCAACGATCCTGTCGCCGATATTATTGGTGAGGCCCCGGCAATGCAGGATGTGTTCCGCATTATCGGCCGCCTGTCACGTTCCTCCATCAGCGTGCTGATCAACGGGGAGTCGGGAACTGGGAAAGAGCTGGTCGCCCATGCGTTGCATCGCCACAGCCCACGCGTCAAATCTCCGTTTATCGCCCTGAACATGGCCGCGATCCCCAAAGACCTGATCGAATCTGAACTGTTCGGCCATGAGAAAGGGGCGTTTACCGGCGCCAATCAGATCCGTCAGGGCCGTTTTGAACAGGCCGACGGTGGTACGCTGTTCCTGGATGAAATCGGGGATATGCCGCTGGATGTGCAAACCCGCTTGCTGCGCGTATTGGCGGATGGTCAGTTCTATCGCGTGGGTGGCTATGCGCCGGTAAAGGTAGACGTGCGTATCATTGCCGCCACGCACCAGAACCTGGAGTTGCGCGTTCAGGAGGGCAAATTCCGTGAAGATCTGTTCCACCGCCTGAACGTGATCCGCGTACATCTGCCGCCGCTGCGTGAACGCCGTGAGGATATTCCGCGCCTGGCGCGCTATTTCCTTCAGGTGGCCGCAAAAGAGTTGGGGGTGGAGGCGAAGAACCTGCATCCGGAAACCGAAACCGCCCTCACTCGCCTGCCGTGGCCGGGCAACGTACGCCAGTTGGAAAACACCTGCCGCTGGCTGACCGTGATGGCCGCCGGGCAAGAAGTGCTGATCCAGGATCTGCCCTCGGAGCTGTTTGAAACCGCCGCGCCGCAAGCCAGTAGCCACGGCTTGCCGGACAGTTGGGCCACGTTGTTGGCACAGTGGGCCGACCGCGCGTTACGTTCCGGTCATCAAAACCTGTTGTCCGAAGCTCAGCCGGAAATGGAGCGCACTTTGCTCACCACCGCGCTACGGCATACCCAGGGGCACAAGCAGGAAGCTGCCCGCCTGTTGGGATGGGGCCGGAATACCTTAACGCGTAAGCTGAAAGAATTAGGGATGGAGTAAGAGAGGGGCGCTAGATGATTAAAAATACAATCCAGCGCACAAAAAACCAGCGATTTAAGGCTTTTACCGGATATGCGGCAGCAGTATGATCGAAACGCAAACTCAGGAGGCTTTTGATGCTGGATACACTCATCGTCTTTCTTACACAAGGCGCAGACGTCGGCTCTGCCGTCAGCCATTCACCGCAGGCGGCCGTTGCCACGGTGTTGTGCGCCGCACTGATCAATTTCTTCAGTTAACAGGGCGCAGCACGCTGCGCCTCTACACATCCGCCGTGGTGTTGCGCGTCAGATAACCCGGGAGAACTGTTGGGCGCGGGCCTGTTTACGCAGGTAGATATCGAAGCACATGCAGATATTGCGGATCAGCAAGCGCCCACGAGGCGTGACGCGAATGCCATGCTCATCGCGCTCCACCAGCCCGTCACGTTCGAACGGCGCCAGTAATTCCAGATCGGCGGCAAAGTAATCCGCAAACGCAATGCCGTATTGCTGCTCAATCGGTTGATAGGCCAGTTGGAAATTACAGATTAGCGTCTTGATCACATCACGGCGCAGGCAGTCATCTTCCGTCATCGCCAGGCCACGCCACAGGGCGTTCCCCTGCTCTTCCACGTTAGCGTAATACACCTTCAGCTCTTTCTGGTTCTGCGCGTAGCTGTCACCCAGCATGCTGATGGCGGAAACCCCCAGGCCCAGCAGATCGCTGTCCCCTTGGGTGGTATAACCCTGGAAATTGCGGTGCAGCTTGCCTTCGCGCTGGGCAATGGCCAGCTCATCGTTCGGCCGGGCAAAATGGTCCATGCCAATAAACTGATAGCCCGACTCCGTCAGCGAAGCGATCGTTTGCTGCAGAATATCGAGTTTCTGCTGGGCGCTAGGTAGATCGGCGTCCTTGATTTTACGTTGGGCAGCAAACAGGTTCGGCATATGGGCGTAGTTAAATACGCTCAGGCGATCCGGGTTCAGCTCCGCCACCCGTTGTAGGGTGAAGGCAAAACTCTCTGGCGTCTGCTTCGGCAGGCCGTAAATCAGATCGATATTGGTCGAGTTGAAGCCAAGCGCTTTAGCCCGGGCGATCAGGGCAAAAATGAACTCTTCATCCTGCTCGCGGTTAACCAGACGCTGCACTTCTTTATTGAAGTCCTGCACTCCCATGCTGAGGCGGTTGAAGCCTTCGGCACGCAGGTGGTCCAACACGTCCAGCTCGATTTCACGCGGGTCAACTTCGATCGACATCTCCATTGCTGGCTGGAAATCAAAGTGCTGGCGTAGCATGGCGACCAGCCGACTGATTTGCTGCTTATCCAGATAGGTTGGCGTACCGCCGCCCCAATGCAGTTGGCTGACCTTGCGGCCGGCAAACAGAGGGGCACGAGCGATGATTTCCCGCTCCAACACGGCCAGGTATTCATCGGCCTTGTGAGTCTGGCGTGTGACCAGCTTATTGCAGCCGCAGAAATAGCAGAGCTTATGACAGAAGGGAATATGGACATACAGCGACAGCGGGCGCTCAGGGTAGCGCGTAGCCGCGCGTTGGAACGCAGCTTCGTCATAGCCCTGGTTAAACTCCAGCGCCGTGGGGTATGAAGTATAACGCGGGCCTGAATAGTTATATTTTTGGATCAGGGCCAAATCCCAGACAATGGTCTGTTCTGACATGCTTGCTCACTCCTTCCGATATTTTTTCCTACCGGGCCGGGAAATGGGCAGTTGTCTACGCTGTCTGGCCGCGGAAGCGCTGCGAAAACGCGTTTTGCGCTTCGACAGCCGCCACAGTTTACCGAATAACCACAGTAGATAACATGTCAACAGTAGGGCTATTGCCGGGATCAGCCACATAACCGCTTAAAATACGTCTTTCGGGTTACCGCCTTTCAGCAGTTTCAGAATATCTTCCTGCTTCTCTTCCTGCTCTTCGTCGTCTTCATCACCCAGTTCGATGCCCAGCTGTTCCATCAGCGCATCAATACGATCCAGGGTTTGATCAACGTACGCCTGATCTTCCGCGCTCAGCGTGGCGCCTTCATCCAGGCGATCCAGCAAGGCATCCAGACGTTCATCGTTTTCCAGCTTGGTCAGTTCTTCTTCTGGCGTGAGGCGCGGTTTTTCTGCCTTCGGTTTTGGCTGTGGCTTGGTCGCCTTCACTTTAGCGTCGACCACCAGCGCAACCGGCACTTTACTGCCGAGACGAGGATCTTTGGGTTGCGCGCCAGTTTTATTTTTCTGGTTGGCAGACTCAACCTGGGTACGTGAACCGGAAGCCAGGCCACGGCGCTTTTTCAGGCGCTTGCGCTCGCGCGCTTCCTGATCGAGCTCCACACGACTTTTCTTTTTACTTTTTGACGTCGCCGCGCTGCTGCGTGGGCCGCGAGGTGCTTTTGATGGCTGGTTCATGGCTTTTACTCTTAGGTATGTAGATCCAGTATAGAATTGCTATACGGTTGCGGCGGAATCTAGCAGAAAGCAGACAAAGAAAAAAGGCGGCAGGTTAAAACCTGCCGCCTATTTCGCACCTTCACTCGAAGGATATTCCTGCTCCGCGCTCCATGCGCACACTCAACATCCCGGTTTTTCCATCTGCGATAGCCGCGCTCCCTGCTACTACGTCTTTCATCCTGAAAGAAAAAATCATCCGTGCTGCGATCCGTTCGCTTCCACTCTTCCTGAGTGCGCTTCCCGCGGGCGTCCCAATTGCAGTCACTTCATCATCCGTGTACTATTCGTGCGCTCCGGCACCAATAGTTTCAATTCCATCTGACATCATCCTGGTACTCATTACACTGCCTGTGTATTCCCTGAGATTTTTCACCCTTCCTGGATGTTCCTGTTTCCTTGGCCTCCTGCCTTGCAACCTACTTTACGCTTTTATGGGATGTGCTCAAGATACCTACAGGTGGCTTACGACGATCTTTTACTTAACGAAATTACAATGCCCTGTTTTATAACAAATAAAATATTTACAGCTTTCGAATAAAGCGACATTACCCCCAATTCGAATAGTCAATGTCTCACACGGCGGTCGACCTTTTGCCACAAGGGCTCAGTGGTTAAAACGCTTAATAACCGAGAAACACACCCTTTTAGCGCTGATGCAGTTATAATCGCCCACCAGATAGCCATCCTCACGGAGACGAAAATTTTGACCAGCAAGAACTACAATTACCATGTGACCCATTTCGTCACCAGTGCACCCGATATTCGCCACCTACCGGGGGATGAAGGTATTGAAGTTGCGTTCGCCGGCCGTTCCAACGCCGGTAAGTCCAGCGCACTGAATACCCTGACCAATCAGAAAGGCCTGGCACGTACCAGTAAAACGCCGGGGCGTACCCAGCTGATTAACCTGTTCGAGGTCGAAGAAGGCATTCGCCTGGTCGACCTGCCAGGCTATGGCTATGCCGAAGTGCCGGAAGAGATGAAGAAGAAATGGCAGCGGGCGCTGGGTGAATATCTGCAAATGCGTAACTGCCTGAAAGGCCTGGTGGTGCTGATGGATATTCGTCATCCGCTCAAAGACCTGGACCAACAGATGATCCAGTGGGCCGTCGACGTTGGCACGCCAGTGCTGGTCCTGCTGACCAAGGCCGATAAGCTGGCCTCTGGTGCCCGCAAGGCACAACTCAATATGGTGCGTGAGGCCGTGCTGCCATTTATGGGTGATATTCAGGTGGAAGCCTTCTCGTCACCGAAAAAGATCGGTGTCGATAAACTGAGCCAGAAGTTGAATACCTGGTTTAACGAGATCCCACCGGAAGTGCTGCCGGAAGACGATATCGGCGGGGAATGATAACCGCTGCGGGTATTTCGTAGTGGGCCGCATGCAGAGCCGATGCTAAAACATCGGCTTTTTTACGCCCGTTATCACCCTACACGAGGCCGCATTTCGTTATCTAATTACAATTTTGACTAAAAGCCATCATAAAAACTTATGGTAGATAGTGCGCTGTCAGGAGATACATGCAGATAAATCAGCCAAAGGAACGGCAGGAGAAGAGCAGGCGGGGATAACGAAAATCGATGCTTTTGCTTTGTTTTTACAATAAAAAACGCCCCAGTCAATACTGACTGGGGCGGCTAAATATTCAGCCAAATCCGATTACGTGAAGTAAAAGGTCTGAAAGATAGAACATCTTACCTCTGTACCCTACGTCTGTAACTCTACATCATTTTTTCACGCTGCAAAAGAATTTTTTGTAGTTTACTTACACGATCCGGGCACTAACAACGCCAATTTAGTCGAAACAATCACCGAAGGATGTTGCTCAATTACCAAAAGTGCTTAGGTTTTCGCCAGTTAGCGAAAACTGGCCATAATGTATCACCCAGGGTAATCAGTGAGCCTCATCCCAGTTTTTACCTACACCGATGTCCACCCGCAGCGGAACAGCCAGCTGCATACTGTTTTCCATTAACTCATGAATGCGCAGGCTGGCCTCTTCGATGGCGGACTCGTGGATTTCAAACACCAGTTCATCGTGTACCTGCATAATCATGCGCACCAGCGGCTTCTCAGGCCCTTGCAGCCAGGCATCCACCTCAATCATCGCACGTTTGATGATATCCGCAGCAGTGCCCTGCATAGGGGCGTTAATCGCCGCTCTCTCGGCCGCCTTGCGACGCATACCGTTACTGGAGCGAACGTCCGGCAGATACAACCGGCGGCCATCCAGCGTGCTGACGTAGCCCTGCTCGGCGGCCTGCTGACGGGTGCGCTCCATATACTCCAGCACGCCAGGGTAGCGCTCGAAGTACAGATCCATATAGCGCTGCGCTTCGCCGCGCGGGATCCCCAACTGGCGAGCCAAACCAAATGCGCTCATGCCGTAAATCAGACCAAAGTTAATCGCCTTGGCACTGCGACGCTGTTCGTTGGTGACCTTCTCCAACGCCAGACCAAAGACTTCTGCCGCCGTTGCCCGGTGTATGTCCTTACCTTCAGCAAACGCTGTGAGCAAGCCTTCGTCCTGCGATAAATGGGCCATGATGCGCAGTTCAATCTGCGAGTAGTCCGCCGCGACAATACGGTAACCCTCAGGCGCAATAAATGCCTGACGGATACGGCGCCCTTCATCGTTACGTACCGGAATGTTTTGCAGGTTTGGATCGCTGGATGACAGGCGACCGGTGGCGGTGACGGCTTGGTGATAGGAAGTATGCACCCGCCCGCTAACCGGGTTGATCATCAACGGCAGTTTGTCGGTATAGGTGGTTTTCAGCTTCGCCAGACCACGGTATTCCAGGATCACTTTCGGCAGCGGATAATCCAGCGCCAACTCGGCCAGCACTTCCTCATTGGTTGAAGGAGCACCGCCAGGGGTCTTTTTCAGCACCGGCAGCTTTTGCTTTTCATACAAAATGGCCTGCAACTGCTTGGTCGAGGCCAGATTGAACGGCTCTTCTGCCAATTCATGGGCCTGCACTTCAAGCTCGCCGAGGCGCTTGGTCAACTCAATGGAGTGAGCAGCCAGAATGTTAGGATCGATCAGCACCCCGGTGCGTTCGATATGGGAAAGCACCGGCAACAGCGGCATTTCAATCTCATTGAATACCGTCAGCAGGCCTTCACTCTCTTTCAACTGCGGCCACATCGCCAAATGCAGCTGTAGCGTAACGTCGGCATCTTCTGCCGCATAAGGGCCCGCCTCTTCAAGGGCGATCTGGTTAAAGGTTAACTGTTTTTTGCCTTTGCCCGCGATCTCTTCGAAGGTAATGGTTTTATGGCCCAGGTAGCGATCGGCCAGGCTATCCATATCGTGACGGCCACTGACGCTGTCGAGTACGTAGGACTCCAGCATGGTGTCGTAGGCGATACCGCGTAGATCGATGTCATAGCGGGCCAGCAGGCTTTTATCGAACTTCAGGTTCTGCCCCACCTTCAAAGCCTTTTCGTCTTCCAGCAGCGGCTTCAGGATGGCCAGCACGTGGTTACGATCCAGCTGTGGGGGAGCATCCAGATAATCGTGTGCAACCGGCAGGTACGCCGCCACGCCAGGCTCAATGGCGAAGGACAGACCGATCAGGTTAGCCGTCAGGGTATCCAGGCCGTCAGTTTCGGTATCGAAGGCGAAAACTTCGGCCTGTTTCAGGCGCTGCATCCAATCGGCGAAGGTTTCCTCATCCAGAATGGTGACGTAACCTTCCTGCGACAGGGTAGGCTCTGCGGTGGCTCTTGGTGCTTCTACCGTTGAGGCTGGCTTGGCTGCAGCGCTGGCCTTACGACCTGACCCTTTGTTTTCTAACCAGGTCCCGGCTTCTACATCGGCCATCCAGCGTTTGAACTCGTAGCGCTTAAACAGTGCCTGCAGCTGATCGACATCCGGCGGGCTCACTTCCAGCTCACTGCATTTCAGATCCAGTTCAACATCGGTTTTGATCGTCGCCAGTTTGTAAGAGAGGTAGGCCACCTCTTTGTTCTGCTCCAGCTTGGCCGCCATGGTCTTGGCACCGCGGAAGCTCAGCGTGGCAATGCTATCCAGATTGGCATAGAGCTGATCCAGGCCCCCTAACCCTTGCAACAGCGCCTGGGCCGTTTTCTCACCCACCCCAGGTACGCCAGGGATGTTATCTGACGAATCCCCCATCAGCGCCAGGAAATCGATGATCAGTTCAGGAGGAATACCGTATTTATCACAGACCTCCTGCGGGCCGAGGATGGTGTTGTTCATGGTATTGATCAGGGTGACATTCGGTGTCACCAACTGAGCCATGTCTTTGTCACCGGTGCTGATCAACACGGCATGACCCGCTTTCTCAGCCTCCAGCGCCAAGGTGCCGATTACGTCATCGGCCTCTACGCCAGGTGTAACCAGCAACGTTAACCCCATGGCTTTAACCATCTGGTGCAGCGGTTCGATCTGCGCTCGCAAATCGTCCGGCATCGGTGGCCGATGTGATTTATATTCGGCAAACAGCTCGTCACGGAAGGTCTTCCCTTTGGCATCAAACACCACCGCCACATGGCTGGGGGTATACTGCAACAGCAGGCTGCGCAGCATGTTCAGCACACCGTACATCGCTCCCGTCGGCTCACCGACCGAGTTTGTCAGCGGTGGGAAGGCGTGGTAGGCGCGGTAAAGGTAAGAGGAACCATCCACCAGGATTAATGGGTTTTCTGCAATCTGGGCCATAACGTTTCTTTTTCGTGAAAAGGACTGGGGTAAGCATGCCATAGCTAGCCGCTGGTGACGAACCTTAGCGTGCAATATGGCCAAATTAGATGAGATCCTGTGAAGCGATCCGCAAGATCCTGCCTGTGGATAACTTTGTGCATAGTTTAGCAACTGAATTATAACGAAGGTAATATCGTTATAATGGAGAATAAAATTCCTAGACAAATCACACTGTTGAAAGAGGGGGTTGGCGGTTTTGCTATTTATCGTGTTTCAGTTAATTTGTGGATATAACTGGGGCCGGAGTTTAATCGCACGTTTAATCAATTTAGGCACCTCAATGACCATAGCACAAGATTGAAAATCTGCACGCCAACGGCTAACAACTGGCAATTTCTACCAGGTTAAAATCGCTTACTTATAGCCGCGTATTCTTGGCCAGGATTCTGTTAAAATATTTTTTTGTTGGTACGTACTGACGTATCTAACGATGTTTCCTTCAACCGTCAGCACTAAACCCATGCCAAAATTGCTAGCCCCTGTTATTTTTATCTTTTCTGCGCTGCTTGCCATTGGCGTAACGATGCTGTGCTCCATCCCCATTGTTTTGGCCGGTATCATTAAGCTTTTGATCCCCACACCCGCCGTTTGGCGATACATTTCAGCCTTTGCTGACCTGATGATGTGGTGCTGGTGCCAATGCCTGGCAGTATTGTTACGAATTAATCCACGCCTACAGTGGGACATTCAAGGGCTGCACGGGCTGGAGAAAAAGAATTGGTATTTGCTGATCAGCAACCATAAAAGCTGGTCGGACATTGTGGTGCTGTGTGTGTTATTCCGTCACCATATACCTATGAATAAGTACTTCCTGAAACAGCAACTGGCCTGGATCCCCTTCGTCGGCCTGGCCTGCTGGGCGTTGGATATGCCCTTTATGAAGCGCTACTCGCGGGCCTATCTGCACAGACATCCAGAGAAAAGCGGGCAGGATATCGAAACCACACGGCGTTCCTGCGACAAGTTTCGCCTGCGCCCGACCACCATCGTCAATTTCGTTGAGGGCTCTCGTTTCACCGAGGCCAAGAAAATTAAAACCCGTTCACCCTACCGCAATTTGCTCGCCCCGAAAGCTGCCGGGATCGCCTTTACGCTTAGCGCGCTTGGTCAGCAATTTGATAAGATCCTGAATGTCACCCTGTGCTATCCGGATAACCGTGAGCATCCCTTTAGGGATATGTTATGTGGCCGCTTGCAAAGGGTTGTCGTCAGGATTGAATGCCTACCGATTGATGAGTCGCTGCACGGGGATTACTTCAATGACAAACTGTTTAAACGTAAATTCCAGATTTGGCTGAATACGTTGTGGCAGGAAAAAGATGGTTTGCTGGACAGGCTCAAGCGTGAATAAGTTAAAAAAAACGCCGGATTAACCGGCGTTGATTTTTTGCTGCGGCTTACTTTTGTTCGGTCAGGAATTTAACGACATCAGCAAATTGCTTGACGTAAACGTCCATGCTGCTGGTATCCAGTCCATCGTTTTTCACCATGTATTTGCCATTAACAAATACCGCTGGCACGCCACGCAGTTGCAAATCTTCTGCCGCTTTCTCTTGCTGAGCCACCAGAGATTTCACCACGAAGCTGTTTAAAGCCGCGTCATAGTCTTCACCTGCTACGCCTGCATTGACGAATACCTTGCGGATATCGTCAGGCGTTTGCACGGTTTGAGTTTTCTGAATCGCTTCAAACATTGGCTGAGTAATTTTGTCTTCTACACCCAGAGCCATGGCAACTGCCCAGGCCTGAGTTAATTGCTTACCCAATGGACCCAGGAATTCCACATGGTATTTGGTCATCTTGGTGCCTTCAGGCAGCGCTTTTTTGACCGCATCAGAAATATGGTATGTCTCTTCAAACTGGTAGCAGTGCGGGCAGTAGAAAGAGAAGAACTCCAGCACCTGTGGTTCGCCAGTTACCGGCTTATCCAAAGTGATGTATTGCGTACCGTCACTGAATTGCGCAGCGGAGGCACTGAATGCCATCACCATACCAACGAGTGCCAACCAAATTTTTTTCATAACACTAAACTCTCCATTATGTTAATGCTTCAATACATTGGCATGAGCTGCAGAGGGGGTTCCTGCAACAGCTTAACCTGTTCAGTAAATGCCGCAGTCTGAGATAACCAGAAATCAGACTCCGCCATCCACGGGAAACTTTTTGGAAACGCGGGATCCTGCCAACGGCGCGCTACCCATGCCAGGTAATACACCATGCGCATGGCCCGCAAGGGTTCGATCAACGCCAACTCGCGCTGATCAAATTCGGCAAATTCGCCATAGGCCTCCAGCAGGATATCCAGCTGCATCAGCCGATCGCGACGTTCGCCGTGTAACAACATCCACAAATCCTGTATTGCCGGCCCGTTGCGTGCATCGTCAAGATCGACGAACAGCGGACCATCACGCCACAAGATATTGCCTGGGTGGCAATCGCCATGCAAACGCAGCGGTTGCCAATCCAGTTGCCAGTGCGGTTTGATAGCGTCAATCAACGTATCCGTAGCCCGCAGGAAAGTCTCGCGCTGGGCCTTGGGAACTAAATCACAGCTGGCCAGAACCTGCCGGGGCTCTGTGAGATACTCTTCAATGCCAATGGTCGGCCGCTCGGTAAACAGGCTTTCGCTACCCACCTGGTGGATGCGGCCAAGAAAACGCCCGACCCACTCCAGCTGTTCCAGATTATCGATCTCGTACTGTCGGCCACCGACGCTCGGAAATACGGTAAAGAAAAAGCCTGCATGGGTGTGCAGCGTATTTCCCTGTAATACCAGCGGCGCGACCGCCGGAATTTCGTTGTGCGACAAATCCAGCGCGAACCGGTGTTCTTCACCGATTTGCTCTGCACTCCAGCGTTCTGGGCGATAAAATTTCACCACGTAACGCCGACGATCTTCGTCCATAAACTGGTATACGCGGTTTTCATAGCTGTTGAGCGCCGTCAGCCCTGAATCAACACGCAAACCTATCCCTTCCAGCGCATCCATTATCAGATCGGGAGAAAGGGTTTCAAAATTAAATGCAGAGTTGTTCATAACAACCGTTCAGTTCGCCAGATGACAACAGCGTGCCAAGAATAAGAAAGAGTAGCACTAATCACCGCCACTGATGATCGCACCGCATGAATGCTAATCTTTTATCACGCCACGGGCACGCAGCAACGCCGTTTTAAAGTCTTCTTCGTAGTCTTTCTTCAAGCCTGGGATCTGTTCTGTGCCCGCACTGCCGCGCATTTTCAGATGATAGATCAAGATATCATCGCTCAGATCGCCTAACTCACCCTGAAAACCCGCTTCCTGTGCCAGCTTTTGCAGAAACTGAATCAGGTTGAGATCGGGATCCTGCTGCCAGGCCGGGTGCAAAAGCTCAATCAGTTCGTTTACGCGATGCGTTTTCATAGCAACATATCATCCAATGAAGTGATAAACCCACAAAGTAGCAGGCTTGACTACGTAGTGAAAGAACCAGCGTGTCAATAAAGGTAAATCATGATGTCTGAACAGGTTTAGCGCTACAATCAGGGCATTGGAGAGGGGTTGGATGATGACTATGCATGCAAATATAACCGGCGTTATTCTGGCCGGTGGGCGCTCTACCCGCATGGGAGGGAAAGATAAAGGATTGGTGCAAGTGGGGGATAAAACTCTGTACCAGCACGTCCTGGGCCGATTAACACCACAAGTGAGCCAGGTGATCATCAGTGCCAATCGCAATCAGCAATGCTATCAGCAAAGCGGCTTAGAGGTCGTCGGCGATCTGACGGCAGATTACCCTGGCCCCTTAGCCGGTATATTGGCTGGCCTCACTTATGCCAACACACCATGGATTGTCTGCGCCCCCTGCGATGTACCCGACTTCCCTCTCAACCTGGTAGAACAGCTTTGGCTGCATAAAGGCAATGCCCTGGCCACCTATGCTTGTGATGGCGAACGTGAGCATCCTACCTTCACTTTACTGCATACTAGTCTGACAGAGGAACTCACCCGTTATCTAGCCCGGGGGGAACGCAAATTGATGCTGTTCATGGCGGCTGTCGGTGCACAACAGGTGGTGTTCCGTGGGCAGCAAGACGCCTTCCGTAATTTGAATACCCCGGAAGATTGCCAACAGTGGCAGCAGGAAAAGGGGGGCGATCAATGACGGAGTTATTGCCACCCTTGCTGGCTATCGCCGCCTATAGCGGCACAGGTAAAACCACGCTGCTTAAGCAATTGATCCCACTATTAAAACAGCAACAGGTGCGCGTTGGCCTGATCAAGCATACCCACCATGATATGGATGTTGATACGCCTGGTAAGGACAGCTATGAACTGCGCAAGGCCGGTGCAGACCAGACGCTGGTTGCCAGCGATCGGCGCTGGGCATTAATGACCGAAACACCTGAACAACAGCCTTTAGATCTCCAGTATCTGGCTGGCAGATTCGATCGCAGCAAGGTGGATTTGATCCTGGTGGAAGGGTTCAAGTATGAACAGATCAGCAAAATTGTTCTCTATCGCGAGGAAGTCGGTAAACCGCTTGCAGATATGTTGGATCAGCACGTCATTGCCGTCGCCAGCGATAGGAAGATAGAAGGTGTTGCGCCGTTACTTGATATCAACCAGCCTGAAACGATCGCTGGGTTTATTGTTCAATGGCTGAAGCAGACAAAGGCATAGTCTCTCCCCTCACCCTAACCCTCTCCTTTAGTGAGAGGGAACCGATCGAGTCCGCTGGTATTCCTCTGAACTTCTTATCTTTCTGATTACTCATCACTGCCGAAACGGCATGGGTTCATCACAGGTTCCGACTTGCCGAAGCTGCACTCGCTTATCCACAACGCCGGACGGCTCCCTCTCCCTCACACGGGGGTTCAGTTGTTCTCGGCTGGTACTCTGGGAGAGGGTGGGGGTGAGGGGTATTTCCATTTCCGACCCATAGCAAAAAGGCCATCCTTGCGGATGGCCTCTTGGCTTAATTGATGCCTGGCAGTGTCCTACTCTCGCATGGGGAGACCCCACACTACCATCGGCGCTACGGCGTTTCACTTCTGA